>JAYQDX010000120.1:0-6043 GCA_038138545.1 Rhodobiaceae bacterium
CAGCCTTCACCTCATCGACAAATTGCGGATTTGGGCGTCCGCCCTCATCGGCAATGGCGGCCAGCACCACTTTTTTGCCAATCGCCGTCAGATCCGGCATTCCGGTAAAATGCCATTCGGCAGGTGACCGGCAATCGACAAGAATGGCATCGTCGTGACTGGCGAGTTCGGCATAGGTTTCGGGTGGCGTGAGCTCACGAAACATCGCTTCCCCTTTGGGCGGTGTTCTGGCAGTTTGGTGCCAGACAGCTTCAGTCCCGGTGCCGGGCATCCGGTGCCGGGTACGCCGTCAAAGTTAGCAAGGGTCACAGCCATGATTAAAGCGATAATTGTCGAACAGTCTGAGGACAGGACCGTTTCAGCGGCGGTCCGGGATATCGAGGTCTCACAGCTTCCCGATGATGGCGACGTCGATATCGCGGTGGAATATTCCAATATCAACTACAAGGACGGGTTGTGTCTCAATGGCCTTGGCGGTCTTGTTCGCAATTACCCGCATGTTCCGGGCATTGATTTCGCCGGCGAGGTGATCGCCAGCCGTGACCCCAATTTCAAGCCTGGCGACAAGGTGATCATGGGTGGCCAGCGTGGCGGCGAGGTGCGCTGGGGCGGCTATGCAACGCAGGCCAGCGAGAAGTCGGAACGGCTTGTCCATCTTCCCGAAGGCATGACAACGCGGGAATCGCAGATGCTCGGCACCGCCGGTTTCACCGCGATGCAGGCCATCATGCGGCTTGAGGCGAACGGCATGTCGCCGGCGGGCGGCGAGGTTCTGGTCACCGGCGCCGGCGGCGGTGTCGGTTCGATCGCGACGGTGCTGCTGGCCGGGCGCGGCTATCAGGTGGCGGCGATGACCGGACGGGCCGAGATCGCCGACTATCTGACCGGCCTTGGCGCGGCGCGAATCGTCAGCCGTGAGGAAATGGCCGATGATCCCGGCAAGGTGATGGAATCAGCCGTCTGGGGCGGTTGTATCGACTGCGTCGGCGGCCAGATTATGGCGCGTGTCATCAAACAGTTGAAGAATGGCGCCGGCATCGCCTCGCTTGGCAATACCGCCGGGGCGACGATGAATGCCAGCATTATCCCGTTCCTGCTTCGCGGGGTCTCGGTCTATGGCATCGATTCGGTGACCGTGCCGCTGCCGCAGCGGACCGATATCTGGGCCGCGCTGGCGGCCGAGATGCCAAAGGATGTGCTGGCCGGCATGTGCAGCGAGATCGGTCTTGGCGAGGTGATCGATCATGGCCGCCAGATCCTCGATGGCAAGGTGCGGGGCCGGATTGTCGTTGATGTGAATCGCTAGAGTGATCTGCCAGCATGAATGGCGGGGATGAACCGAATGATTGACACGCTTGCCGGTCGGTCAAAACTGCTTGCCGTCAGGACTTAAAGGTCGCACTGTTTTTCCGGTTGTAACGCAATCAGAATGATCGGGGGAATGATCGGGGGTGTGACATGAACCAGACCATCATCGGCTCCAACCGCAGGATCGACCCGACAAGACGGGCGCATCTGAAACCCGACCTGACGCCGGATGATAATGACCGGGTTGAAATCGGCCCGACCGGCCTGGCCTTCACCGAGTGGGCCGCGGCCGGGCTGGCCGCACCCGACATGCCGGCGCTTCGCGAATATAGGCTGTCGCGGCTGCAGGAACAGATCCGCAAGCATGACTGCGCCGGGCTGTTGCTGTTCGACCCGCTGAACATCCGTTACGCCACCGACACAACCAACATGCAGCTCTGGATCGCGCATAACGCGGCGCGTGCCTGTTTTGTGCCGCCAGAGGGCGAGATGGTGCTGTGGGATTTCCATAATTGCGAGCATCTCTCGGCACATCTGCCGCTTGTCGGCGAGGTGCGGCACGGCGCCAGCTTCTTCTATTTCGAGACCGGCGACAGAACCGCCGACGCGGCACGCCATTTCGTCGATGAGGTGATTGCGCTGATGCGCCGCCATGGCGGCGACAACAGGAGGCTTGCCGTCGACAAGATCGAGCATGTCGGCTATGCGAATCTGATCCAGCAGGGGGTTGCGGTGCTGGAGGGGCAGATGCTGACCGAACATGCCCGCGCGATCAAGAACGAGAACGAACTGCGCGCCATGCGCTGCGCCATTCATGCCTGTGAGATGGCGGTTGATGAAATGCGCCGGGCGATGCGCCCCGGCGTGTCCGAGAATGAAATGTGGGCGGCGCTTCATGCCGGCAATATCAAGCGTGGTGGCGAATGGATCGAGACACGGATCCTGTCCTCCGGTCCGCGCACCAATCCCTGGTTCCAGGAATGCGGCCCGCGCATCATGCAGGAAGGCGACATGATGGCCTTCGACACCGACCTTGTCGGCACCTATGGCTATTGCTGCGATATCTCGCGGAGCTGGATTGTCGGCGATGTCGCCCCGACCGACGAGCAGCGGGCGCTGTACCGTGTCGCTCATGACCATGTGATGACGAATATCGATCTCATCCAGCCGGGAATGAGTTTCGCCGAAATGACGGCGAGGGCGCATCGCCTTCCCGAGGCCTATCGCGCGCAGCGTTATGGCGTGATCGCGCATGGTGTCGGGCTGTGTGACGAATATCCGTGTGTCCGCTATCCGGAGGATGTCGAGGCGCATGGCTATGAGGGAAGTTTCGCGCCCGGCATGACCCTGTGTGTTGAGGCCTATGTCGGTGCGGTTGGCGGCCGCGAGGGCGTTAAGCTCGAGGAGCAGGTTCTTGTCACCGAGACCGGCTGCGAGGTGTTGTCACGCTATCCGTATGAAGATGCGTTGCTGGCCTGAGCGATGATCCGGTCTGCCGAGATTTGGTCTCCCGGGATCCGCGCTGACTGGCGGGGCTATTTTTTGGTGTCCTGTTTTTTGATGACAACGCCGATATGCGGCAGATTGCGTCCCTGCTGCGCGAAATCGATGCCATAACCGATGACGAACTCGTCGGGGATGTCGAACCCGACCCAGTCGATTCCGACCTCGATCTCGCGGCGCGAGGGCTTGTTCAGCAACGCACAGACACGGAGCGATTTCGGCTCGCGGGTCTTCAGGATGTCATGCACCTGCGCCAGCGTGTGGCCGGTGTCGATGATGTCCTCGACAATCAGCACGTCGCGCCCGGCAATCGGTGTCTCCAGATCCTGGATGATCCGCACCTGGCGCGAGGACACCATCTTGTTGCCATAGCTCGAGACGGTCATGAAATCGACCTCGACCGGCAGATCGAGGCGGCGTACCAGATCGGCGATAAAGACGAAGGAGCCGCGCAGCAGCCCGACAACGACAAGCTGTTCGGTGTCGCTGTATTGTTCCGAGATCATCCGCGCCAGCTGCGTCGTCCGCGCCGCGATCTCGGTTTCGGAAATCAGGATCTCGATATCATGTTCGGCGGACAGGACGGTCATGCTGCGGCTCCGATGGGCCAAGGGGGAAATGCCGGTGGATGACACCGGTGACAAGGTCACTATAGGCGTCACCGGCCGGCTTGCGAACCGCAATATTTGGTGGATCGGCAGAATGATTGCCCGGCCCGCATATTGTCCCCGCATATTGTCGCTGTCGCCTTGTCTTTGTTACCCCGTCTTTGTCACCTTGTCTTTGTGATGGGGTGCCCACATGATGTGAATGGACGAAGACATACCCGCCCGCCTCGGGCGGTGCGCTGACGGAAATCTGGAACAGGAAATTCGACATCATGGCAAACATCGCTTTTCTCGGTCTTGGCGTCATGGGCTATCCCATGGCCGGACATATCGCCGCCGCCGGCCATCAGGTGACGGTCTATAACCGCACCGTCGCCAAGGCCGAGGCCTGGGTGGCTCAATATGGTGGGACGCAGGCGCCGACTCCGGCCGCCGCCGCCGCCGGTGCCGATGTCGTGTTGTCCTGCGTCGGGGATGACCCGGATGTGATGGAGGTCGCGCTCGGGCCCGAGGGCGCGATTCCGGCGATGCGCGAGGGCGCCATCTATATCGATAACAGCACCGTCTCGGCCGAGGTGGCGCGCAAGCTTGCCGCCGCCGGCAGCGAGCGCGGGGTCGGTGTTCTCGACGCGCCTGTCTCCGGCGGTCAGGCCGGCGCCGAGAATGGCAAGCTGACGGTGATGGTCGGCGGCACGCAGGCCGATTTTGAGTCCGCCCTTCCGGTCATGGAATGCTATGGCGCGCGGGTCGTGCGGATGGGCGAGGCCGGCAGTGGCCAGCTTGCCAAGATGGTCAACCAGATCTGCATCGCCGGGCTTGTCCAGGGCCTGTCCGAGGGGCTGAATTTCGCGATCGAGAGCGGGCTTGATACCGACGCCCTTCTCGAGGCCATTTCCGGCGGCGCGGCGCAGTCATGGCAGATGGTCAATCGCGGCCATACGATGGTCAGGAACGAGTTCGATTTCGGATTCGCCGTCGACTGGATGCGCAAGGACCTGCGGATCTGCCGCGAAGAGGCGGCCCGCAACGGCGCGCCGCTGCCGGTCACCGAGATTGTCGCCGGCTTCTATGACGAGCTGTCCGAGATGGGGCATGGCCGCGGCGACACCTCGTCGCTGATAAGGCGGCTTCGCAAGAGGTGACGGCGTTTCATTCACTTGCGGACGGGGATGGCATTCGGCATCCCCGCCGCGCCGGTCATGTTCAGTCAAAACTGAATTTCAGGCCGACATAGGTGATGAATGTGGTGTCTCCATCGACGCCGAAACCGTCCATGCCAGCCATGAGGGCGACCTGATCGGTCGCTGCATATTCGATGCCAAGGCCGCTCATCACATCAACGCCATCATCCTTCAAATCAATTTTGTCGACAGCGCTGGAAACCTTTCCTTCAATCTTCCATGAATGCACGCCCAGCTTGGCGCTCAGGCGGGTTCCTTCATGGATATCGAAATGGTATTTGCCAGCTATCCCGACCGATTTTGCGGTTGCGGTGAAGGTAGTGCTATTATTGAACACATAGTCCTCCCCCTCGGACTTGAATGTAGCGCCCGGCTTGCCTAACAGTTTGGCCTCCCCAAGGTTGGCGAAGAAGCCTTCTACGGCGATGTTGTCGTCAATCTCCCGACCAAAAAAGATGTAGCCGGCCGATGATTTGTTATTGATGGTTGCGCCCTTGCCGGCTGAGATATGATCACTCTCAAATTCAGCTTGTCCGCCGGCTATGCCGACATAATATCCGTCAGCCTGGACGGCTGTCGTGAAAAGCAGAAATGATATACCCGTGAGGGCGGAAAGAATGCGGAAGTGAAGTCCCATCATGCCAATTTCCTCTGATGATGCAGGGATTGGCCAAAAGGGTAGGTCTTGTTAGCACTTTGACTGTCATCACATGGGCGCGAGAAAAGTTAATTTAATCAATATTTAAAATGCTTTTCTTGAGAAGAATTAATGCCGGATATGATCCGGTTTTCAGAACCATGTCGTCAATTTCGGGGATTTCAGGTGACAGACTTACTGACCTCGCATGGCGCGTTGATTGGCGGCCTGCTTGTCACCTGTATCATCACCGCCGGCACGCCGGGGCCGAACAACTTCATTGTCCTGACGGCGCGGCTCTCCGATACAATGGCCGCCGCGCTGCGGGTCTATCTCGGCGTCTGCCTCGGCTTTCCGGTCATGGTCCTTGTCGTGTCGCTGATCGTCGCCCATTACGGCGAGGCCATCATCGACCAGCTGACCATCATCAAATATCTCGGGATCGGCTTCCTGCTCTATCTGGCGGTCAGGCTGTTTCTTGCCGCGCCAAGCGAGCTGTCGGGCCGGACCGGCACCGTGCCGGGCTTCATCTTCGCTTTCCTGTTCCAATGGACCAACCCAAAGGCGTGGGCGATGGCGTCAAGCACCGCCGTCATCGCCGGGCCCGAGCTGTTCTTCCTGCCGGCGCTGATCTACCAGATCGTGATCTTCCCCTGTGTCGGCGCCTGGTTCTGGTTCGGTGATCTTCTGAAGCGCCGGATTCTGGGAACGCCTTATGAGCGGTATCTGAACCGCGCGCTGGCCGTGTTGCTGGCGCTCAGCGTGCTGATGATGATCTGAAGCTATGGCGCCCGGGCTGACAGGCG
>JAYQDX010000121.1:0-5980 GCA_038138545.1 Rhodobiaceae bacterium
GCACCATGTTCGCCCGCCGCGAGGGCACCGACCCGTCGCTGCCGCCGGTGATGGTCGGCAGCCATCTTGATACGCAGCCGACCGGCGGCAAATATGACGGCGTTCTGGGAGTCCTTGCCGGGCTGGAGATCATCCGCACGCTGAACGAGACCGGCATCAGGACGCGCCACCCGATCGAGGTGGTCAACTGGACGAATGAGGAAGGCACCCGCTTCTCGCCGCCGATGATGGCCTCGGGCGTCTTCGCCGGCGTACATACGCTTGACTGGGCCTATGGCCGCACCGATGCCGGCGGCAAGACCGTCGGCGATGAGCTGGCCCGCATCGGCTGGATCGGCGATGAGGAGGTCGGCGCGCGCAAGATGGCCGCCTTTTTCGAGCTGCATATCGAACAGGGGCCGATCCTCGAGGATGAAGCGATCGATATCGGCGTCGTCACGCACGGACAGGGGCTGAACTGGCTGCAGGTCACCCTGACCGGCAAGGAGGCGCATACCGGATCGACACCGATGCCGAAACGTGTCAATGCCGGGCTTGGCATGGCGCGGATCACGCAGCTTGTCGATGACATCGCCTGGTCACACGCGCCGCTTGCCGTTGGCGCGGTCGGCCATTGCGATGTGTATCCGAATTCGCGCAACATCATCCCCGGCAAGGTTGTCTTCACGATCGATTTCCGGCACCCGAAGCAGGAGGTGATCGACGATATGGAAGCCAGGCTGCGCGCCGGCGCGAAAGAGATCTGCGATGGAATCGGGCTGCAGATGGAGATCGAGCAGGCCGGCAAGTTCGACCCGGTCGAATTCGATGCTGGCTGCGTCGGCGCCATCCGCCGCGCCGCCGAGCGGCTGGGATATTCGCATCGCGACATCGTGTCCGGCGCCGGCCATGACGCCTGCTGGATCAACCGCGTCGCGCCGACAGCCATGATAATGTGTCCATGTGTCGACGGGCTGTCACACAATGAGGCCGAGGACATAACCAAGGACTGGGCGACCGCGGGCGCCGACGTGCTGTTCCATGCCGTCGTCGAAACCGCCGGAATCGTCGATGATTGATCAGGGAGAAGCAAAATGAGCACCGTCATCAAGGATGGAACCATCGTCACCGCCGACCGTACCTACAAGGCCGATGTTCTTGTCGAGAACGGCAAGATAACAAAGATCGGCGAAGGGCTGTCAGGCAATGAAACGCTGGATGCCACGGGATGCTATGTGATGCCCGGCGGCATCGATCCGCACACGCATCTCGAAATGCCGTTCATGGGTACCTATTCGACCGATGATTTCGAATCCGGCACCCGCGCCGCCCTGTCCGGCGGCACCACGATGGTGGTCGATTTCTGCCTGCCGGCGCCCGACCAGTCGCTGCTGACCGCAATCCAGGCCTGGGACAACAAATCCTCGCGTGCCACCACCGACTATTCGTTCCATATGGCGATCACCTGGTGGGGCGAGCAGGTGTTCAATGAAATGCCCGAAGTGGTGAAGAAGGGGATCAACACCTTCAAGCATTTCATGGCCTATAAGGGCGCGCTGATGGTCGATGATGACGAGATGTATGCCAGCTTCCAGCGTTGCGCCGAACTTGGCGCGATGCCGCTGGTGCATGCCGAGAATGGCGATGTCGTCGCGCAATTGCAGGCAAAGCTGATGGAAGACGGCAATAACGGGCCGGAGGCGCACGCCTATTCACGCCCCCCCGAGGTCGAGGGCGAGGCCACCAACCGCGCCATCATGATCGCCGACATGGCCGGCGTGCCGCTCTATGTCGTGCATGTGTCGTGCGAGCAGGCGCATGAGGCCATCCGCCGCGCGCGCCAGAAGGGCATGCGCGTCTATGGCGAGCCGTTGATCCAGCATCTGCTGCTTGACGAGAGTGAATACGCCAACCCGAACTGGGACCACGCCGCGCAGCGCGTGATGTCGCCGCCCTTCCGCAACAAGCTGCATCAGGACAGCCTGTGGGCCGGGCTCCAGGCCGGCAGCCTGCAGGTGGTGGCCACCGACCATTGTGCCTTCACCACCGAACAGAAGCGTTATGGCCTCGGGGACTTCACCAAGATCCCGAACGGCACCGGCGGCCTTGAGGACCGGATGCCGCTGCTCTGGACCTATGGTGTGGGGACAGGTCGCCTGACGATGAATGAATTCGTTGCCGCGACCTCGACCAACATCGCCAAGGCGCTGAACCTGTATCCGCGGAAGGGTGCGATTCTGGAAGGCGCCGATGCCGATATCGTCGTTCTCGACCCGGCGCGCGAAAAGACCATCTCGCATGGCGCGCAGCAATCGGCCATCGACTACAATGTCTTCGAGGGCTTCACCGTCAAGGGCCTGCCGCGTTTCACCATGACCCGCGGTTATGTGGCGATCCAGGAGGACGAGGTGAAGACCCGCGAGGGTCATGGCAAATTCGTGCCCCGCGAGCCCTTCTCGGCGACCAACAAGGCGCTGTCGAAGTGGAAGGCACTGACGGCACCGCGCGCGGTCATCCGGGACCCGGCCAACATGCCGGCCGGAGTCTGATGCCGACACCATCACTGGCCATGTCCGTCACGCCGTGGCGCGACGTGGCGGAACCCGGACCAACCGGCGTGACGGAGGACTGATGTCACAGGATAGCAACAGCACACCGGCGATCCGGGCGGACCGGCTCTGTCTGACCTTCGATTCGAATGACGGGCCTGTTCACGCGCTGAAAGATGTCGACCTGACCATCGAGAAAGGTGACTTCGTGTCCTTCATCGGCCCGTCAGGCTGTGGCAAGACCACCCTGCTGCGGGTCATCGCCGATCTGGAACACCCGACCGGCGGGGCCATCTCGGTGAATGGCAAGACGCCCGAGGAGGCACGGCTTGCCGGTGCCTATGGCTATGTCTTCCAGGCACCGGCGCTGCTGGCCTGGCGGACGATCGAGCGCAATATCGGCCTGCCGCTGGAAATCATGGGAATCAGCCGCGCCGAGCAGGCCGAACGCGTGCAGCGAACGCTGGAGCTGGTCGGGCTTGAGGGCTTCGGGCGGAAATTCCCCTGGCAGCTGTCGGGCGGCATGCAGCAGCGTGCATCCATCGCGCGGGCGCTTGCCTTTGATGCCGAGCTGCTGCTGATGGACGAGCCCTTCGGCGCGCTCGACGAGATTGTCCGCGACCATCTGAACGAACAACTCCTGCAGCTCTGGAAGAAGACCGGCAAGACGATCTGCTTCGTGACCCATTCCATCCCCGAGGCGGTCTATCTGTCGACCCGCATTGTCGTGATGTCGCCGCGCCCCGGCCGGGTGACCGACATCATCGAATCCGACCTGCCGGCCGAGCGCCCGCTCGATATCCGGGAATCCAAACGCTTCCTTGAAATCGCGCAACGGGTCCGCAACGGCCTTCGCGAGGGGCATTCCTATGACTAGGAGCCGGACACATCACTGCCGGCACACCATCGGAGGAATGCTGCGGTGACGGGCATGGTCCAAAGGATAGCGCCAATCGCCGTCGTGGTCGCCGCGATCATGATCATCTGGTACGGCTTTACCGTCCATCTGAACGCGCCCTGGCAGATCGACCGCTATGAAAAGGCTGGCACCGAATGGCAGATGCGCGATCTTGTGCGCGATACGATGGCGCAGGAACGACCGGTCCTGCCGGCACCGCACCAGATTGTCGCCGAAATCTGGAAGACCACGGTAAAGAAGAAGATCACCTCGAAACGCTCGCTGATCTATCATGGCAGCGTCACCCTGTCCTCGACCCTGCTCGGCTTCGCCATGGGAACCATCCTCGGCATCGGACTTGCCGTGTCGATTGTCGAAAACCGGGCCATGGACAAGTCGCTGATGCCCTGGATCATCACCAGCCAGACCATCCCGATCCTGGCCATCGCCCCGATGATCATCGTGGTGCTGAACGCCGTCGGTCTTTCAGGGCTGGTGCCAAAGGCGATGATTTCCACCTATCTCAGTTTCTTCCCTGTCGTCGTCGGCATGGTCAAGGGACTGCGCAGCCCCGACCCGATGCTGATGGATCTGATGCGCACCTACCGCTCATCGCGGCTGCAGACCTTCTGGAAACTGCGGCTTCCCGCCTCGGTGCCATTTCTGTTCGCCTCGATGAAGGTCGCCATCGCGATCAGCCTTGTCGGCGCGATCGTCGGTGAATTGCCGACCGGCGCGGTGGCCGGGCTCGGCGCGCGGCTTCTTGCCGGGTCCTATTACGGACAGACAATCCAAATCTGGTCGGCGCTGATCTCGGCGGCCTGCATGGCGGCGATCCTTGTCGGTGTTGTCGGCGTGATCAGCCATCTGACGCTGCGGCGCATGGGATTGCGGGCATGACCCGGTTTCAGCGCGCCATCGCCACCCTTGGTGGACTCGCCGCCGCGGCGGCCTTCCTGACCGCCATCATCGGCACCGGCGAGGCCGGCATGGCGCTGCTGACAGCTAGCCTTCTGCTTGTCGGTGTCGGGATACGGCATCATCTGAATCTGTGGCCGCAGGCGCGGGTCGACCTTGTCGCCAGCCTCGGCGGCATGGCGCTGTTGCTGTCGCGTCTTGATGGCGACATGGCGGCGGCAAGCTGGCCGCTGCTGATCGCCTGCTGGCTGTTTGGCTGGCTGGCGGTCGAAAAGGCGATGGCGGCACGGCACCTTCCAAAGGCGCTGTCTTCCGTCATATCGCTGGCGGTGCCGGTCTTCTTCGGGGCCTGGATCATCTTTGCCTGGGAGGTGCTGACAGTCGGCCTGCAGATCCCGACGGTCCTGCTGCCGCCGCCTTCGATGATCGCGGTGCGATTTGCCGAATCGACCTCCATTCTGTGGGCCGATTTCCAGCAGACGGTCATCAAGGCGGCGCTCAGCGGCTATATCCTGGGCTGTGGCAGCGCCTTCATCGTCGCCATCCTGATCGACCGCGTGCCATTCCTGCAGCGCGGCCTGATGCCGGTTGGAAATTTTGTCTCGGCGTTGCCAATTGTCGGAATCGCCCCGATCATGGTGATGTGGTTCGGCTTTGACTGGCAGTCGAAAGCCGCCGTGGTTGTGGTGATGACCTTCTTCCCGATGCTGGTGAACACGGTGGCCGGGCTGCAGGCGACGCAGGCGATGGAACGCGACCTGCTTCGCACCTATGCCTCCTCCTACTTTCAGCTGCTGATCAAATTGCGGCTACCAACCGCGGCGCCATTTATTTTCAACGCGCTGAAGATCAATTCCACACTGGCACTGATCGGTGCTATCGTTGCCGAGTTCTTCGGAACCCCGATTGTTGGCCTTGGCTTTCGCATCTCGACCGAAGTCGGTCGGATGAATGTCGATATGGTATGGGCGGAAATCGTAGTCGCCGCCCTCGCCGGATCACTCAGCTACGGCCTTCTCAGCCTGCTTGAACGGCAGGTCACCTTCTGGCACCCCTCAAACCGCCGGAAGGCCCCATAACCGGACAGAAAATCACAACCTAGGGAGCATGACATGAAAAAGACACTGACAACCCTGCTGGCACTTGCCGCGAGCCTTGCCATGGGCACGGCGGCCAGCGCCGCGGACAAGCTGACATTGCAGCTGAAATGGGTCACCCAGGCACAGTTCGCCGGCTATTTCGTGGCCGCCGACCAGGGCTTCTACGCCGAGGAAGGCCTCGACGTCACCATCAAGCCGGGCGGGCCTGACGTATCGCCGGTTCAGGTGATCGCCGGTGGCGGCGCCGATGTGGTGATCGACTGGATGCCGTCGGCGCTGGCATCACGCGAAAAGGGCGTGGACCTTGTCAACATCGCACAACCCTTCAAATCCTCGGGCATGATGCTGACATGCCGCAAGGATTCCGGCATCAAGTCGCCGGCCGATTTCCGCGGCAAGACACTTGGCGTCTGGTTCTACGGCAACGAGTATCCGTTCCTGTCATGGATGAGCCAGCTTGACATCCCGACCGATGGCAGCAGCGGCGGCGTGAATGTCCTGAAGCAGGGCTTCAACGTCGACCCGATCCTGCAGAA
>JAYQDX010000122.1:0-5897 GCA_038138545.1 Rhodobiaceae bacterium
AGGCGCGCCTGTAGACAGGGCATGTCAGGTTTGTTGGATTTTACGCTTAATTGCAATGTCGGCAACGGCAACGCCGAACTTCAGCAAGCTTTCAGCACATCAAGGCGCGGTCATTCGCCCGGAACAGGATCGATATTCAGTGTCGATTTGGCGCCCGCCCCGCGTGCCAGCGGGCTGTGCAGCGCGAGGGACAGCAGGGGCGGCACGATGATCAGTGTGGCCAATGTCGACAAGCCAAGCCCGCCGAACACCACCACGCCGAGACCACGATAGAGTTCCGCCCCGGCGCCCGGGAAGATCACCAGCGGCACGAGCCCGAACAGCGAGGTCAGGGTCGACATGAAAATCGGCCGCACACGGTTCCGCGTTGCCTCGACAACAGCATCGCCGATCTCCATCCCTTCTTCGCGGATATGCAGCATCGCCTGCTCGATCATCAGGATGGCGTTGTTCACCACCACACCGGTCAGGATGACGAAACCAAGCATCGTCAGCATATCGAGCGGCTGGCGGATGAAGATGTTGAGAAATGCGAGGCCGGCAATGCCGCCCGCCCCGGCCACCGGAACCGCCAGAAGGATGATCAGCGGCAGCACAAAGTTGCGCAGCAGCACAACCATCAACAAGAAGATCACGGCCAGCGCGATGGCGACATTCGCCTGCATCGCCTGCCAGGTGGCGTCCAGCGCGCTTGCCGCGCCGCTTAGCGAGACACTGACACCGGAATCGCTTGCCAGCGGCCGGATTTCCTCGATGATCTGCGTCTCGATGATCGCCACCGCCTCTTCCAATGGCAATTTGTCCGTCGGACGCAGGCGCAGCGAGATTGCCTGGCTGCCGCCAATACGCCGGATCTGTTCGGGTGCGCTGATGATCTCGATCTTTGCCAGCTGCCCCAACCGCAGGATCGACCCGGCGCGGGTGACGATCGGAATGTCACCAAGCTGCGCCGCGGTCAGATTGCTGGCATCGCGGCCGGCCACCACCAGATCGATCAATTCACCGGCGATCGGAATCTGGATGACATTCGCACCGTCATTGAAGACATCGACTGCCGCCGTCACGTCACGAACGGACACTCCGGCACGCGCCAGCGCGGCAAGATCGGGCGTGATCCTGATCTGCGGCGCGCCATTATCGAGATTTGGTAACGCCCGTACCTGGCTACCCTCGGTGCGCGGGAACAGTTCGGCCAGCTTTTCATTGACCCGAAAGGCGATTGGCAACACGGCGTCGCGGCTCGGGCCGGCGATATCGATCCGGATTGAGCGCGACCCGCCGACGGATCGCCCGAACAGGGACGCCTGACGAACAAAGGCGCCTGTGCCCGGCTCCGAGAAAATCGGGCGCATCAGAACCATCTGCAACTCACCGACGCGCGCGGGGTCACGCGCCGAGGCACCGGCAAAGGCGCCGCCGGAAAAGGCCACGAAGAAGAATCGTTCAATGGCCGGCGGCCCGTCGGCCGGCGGTTCATTCTCCCACAGTGGACGTGCGGCGGACTCCATCTTCTCGGCAATCCGCAACGTCTCATCCATTGAATAGCCCGGCGGCGTGAAGATCCGGCCGAAAACGAAATTGGCATTGCCGTCAGGAAGATAATCAAGCTGCGGCATGAACCGCCCGGCAAAGCCGGCCGCACCGGCGACAAGCAACGCAACGGCGACGATGCCGACGATTGAGCGCCGCACAGTCAGCCGTGCGTAGCTGACGACCAGCGACGCGAAACCGCGTGCCAGATGATCAAGCCCGGGAATGCGGATCAGATGTGCGTATTTGTCCGGCGATCCCTGCAACAGCCGCGCGGCCAGCGCCGGTATCACCGTGACCGACACAATCACCGAGATCAGCACCGCCACCGAGATGGCGATGCCGATATCGCGGAACAGCTGGCCGACCGGCAGCGTCAGCAACAGCACCGGAATGAAGACAATCACCGTCGTCAACGCCGAGCCTAGGATGGGCGCCCAGACCTGGCGGGCGCCGTGATAGGCCGCGGCGTCGGCCGGAAGGCCGCGCTGGCGGAGCCGGAAGATATTCTCCAGAGACACAATCGAGGCATCGACAACCATGCCGACGGCAAAGGCCAGACCGGCAAGCGAAATGACATTGATCGACAGCCCCAGCCCGGCAATGGCGACAAAGGTGCCGATCACCGAGACCGGAATGGCGGCAAACACGATGATCGTCGGCAGCAGGCTGCGCAGGAAGAGCAGCAGCACGCCAAGCGCCAGAATGCCGCCAATCCAGATATTCTGCTGCACCAGATCGATCGCCGAGGCGATGTATTTCGTCTCGTCATAGACGACGCGCAAATTCAGCCCCCGCGCATCCAGAACCGACCGGTTGAGCTCGTCAATCGCGGTGCGCAGCCGCGCCATCGTTTCAACGACATTCACCCCGGGCGCACGCAACGCGTTGATGATTACCGCGTCCTCGCCATTCAAACGGCGAAAGCTCGATCGCGTGGCCGACTCCAGCCTGATCGTCGCGATATCGGACAGCAGCAATGGCACCAGCGTCCCGGATGCGGACGTGTCGGTGCGCAGCACAATCCGCCCCGCCGCGTCAGGCGTGTAGTTGACTGCCTCGGTGCGCACGGCATAGGTCCGTTTGCCCTCGGTTACGGAACCGACACTCATCATCGAGGAGGAATTGCGCAGGGCGTCGATCACCTCGGTCAGGGTGATCCTGTATTGTGTCAGTTTCGCCGGGTCGATGAGAACCTTCATCTCCTTGGCGCCGCCGCCATTGAAGGTGATCTCGGAGACGCCATTGACACGGCCAAGCGGCTCGACGATCTGTGTTTCGAGAAAGTTTCCGAGACCTTCAAGATCAACGGTTTGTCCCGGCTTGGCGATCAGTGCGAGACGGGCAATCGGGCTGTCATCGGAATTCGAGGTCCGGACCTCCGGCGTGCGCGCGTCCGACGGCAGACCGGTAACCGCCGACAGTTTGCTGAGAAGCAGTACAAGCGCCTTGTCCATATCCTGGGTGACGCTGTAGGTCAGGGTGACCGAGGCCCGCCCGCGACGCGATGCCGAGACAAGCTCCTCGACACCGTTCAGGCCTGACAGTTCGGATTCAAGCCGCCCCACGATCTCGCGGTCCACGTCCTCCGGCGAGGCGCCGGGCCAGCCGACCCGCACCTCGAGGATCGGTTTCTCGATATCGGGGCTCATCTGGATCGGGATGTTGCGCAGCGCCACAACGCCGAACAACACCGTCAGCAATATCAATGCAAGAACCGCGACCGGGCGTTCAATCGCAAGCTTGATCAACCCGCCCATCAGCCGGCGTCCCTGCTACCCGTAAAATCAAGCGTTGCCTCACGCCCGCCCGGCAGGCCGCGCAGGGTCACCGTGCCGGACATTTCGGCGCCGGCAATGGTGCCGATGAATTCAAGGTCGAGAACACCGAATGGCAGCACCAACTTGCCGATGAAATTGATGTCATCGCCAACGCGCGTCACCTCGACCGGTTCATCATTGAAGAATGATTTTGTCTTGCCAAGAACAAGATCGCCCGACGCCGGTCCGCGCCGCGTTGTCCAGTTCAGTGTCCACTTCTCGCCTTTCGGGCCACTCTGACGTTTGCTCGGGTCGCCAATCTTGATCTTCTTGCCGTCAACAAGACCTTCATTGCCGCGCGTGATCACCTGTTCGCCTGCGGACAAGCCGTCAAGCACGACAAACGCGTCACCGGCCGCGTTGCCAAGCTTCACCCGTCGCTGTACTGCCACC
The DNA here is from genome assembly GCA_038138545.1 of Rhodobiaceae bacterium. Lineage (GTDB taxonomy): Bacteria > Pseudomonadota > Alphaproteobacteria > Puniceispirillales > Puniceispirillaceae > UBA8309. Next base: position 3,744 of record JAYQDX010000122.1, read on the forward strand.
CCGTCATCGGCGATGAAGACGATGTGACCGCCGGAAATCGGGATCACGGCATCCTTCGGCACGGTGACAACAGGGGCTGGCGATGTTGTTGGCACCTGCAGCGTGATCGGGGCATTTTCCGCCAGCAGTGATTCCGGCAACGCGCCGGTGACCGCGAACCTGACCGTCTGGGTGCCGGTGCGGACATTCTGAACCGGTAGTACGACACGCTTTGTCAGCGTGATTTCCCGCCCGTTGAAATCTTTTCCAGAAATACTTTCACTGCGACTAACAAATAACAGATATTCCAATGGAATTTCTGCCTCAACCTCATAGTCTGCAGCGGCGCGTGTGCGGATCAGCACATCGCCTTCACGAAGATAACCCCGCCTGGCCGGATGCAGATAGACAATTTGCCCATCAACCGTGGCGGTGATCCGCGCCGCGCCGATATCAGCCTTCACCTGGCTGATTTCGAGGTCGATTCTGGCCAGCGCCGCGCCGGCAAGCTGGCGTTGATATTCGCGCCCGGTCAGTCCGGATTCACGTTGCGCGATCTGCTGCTGGGCGTTGATCACCGCATTTTGGGCGGTTTCCGCGGCATCCACCGCCAGCGCGTTGCGCGACACGAGGGTCTGGGCGCGCGCCGCCTTGCCTTGCAAGAGCAGCAGCTGCGTGCGCTGCAATTCCAGAACCTTGCGTTCAGCCTTGATCGTCTGCTCGGTTTCGGTCAGGCGCAGGGCCGCCTCGGCGCGCTGTGCCTTCAGAAGGTCGAGCCTGTTGCGAAGATCGGCATCATCCTGGGTGGCGACAAGCTGTCCAGCCTTGACCATGTCGCCGATGCGTAATGCCTCCAGCGTCGTGACGGCATTCGCGGATGCGGTGATGGCGGTCACCTGTCCGGCCGCGACGCGGCCTTGAATGTCGGTGAACAGCGACAAGGTGTCCTCGCCCGCCTCGGCGACGGCGACTGTGGCCGTGCGGCTGCCGAAACTCTGCGCCTGCGCGGGATCAGAGACGACATACGACGCAACAGCGACAAGAAGAATTGCCATCAGGCGTGCCGCGCCGAAATGCGCTGCCAGGACAGTTGCGAGCTTCACCCTTCACTCCTGAAAAATACCGGATTAGACATGGGAGATGTCCAGAAACTCATGAATAACAGTTTGATGGAATATGCGGCAACAGAACAAACCACCTTCATGGAGAAAACAGTTTTGCCAACCCGCTCATATGCGGCAATTCTATGATGTTCCCCGGCATCTGCCGGTTGACAGGACAGGGTCCGGTCCGATATGTGCATCCCTACGGAGAGGTGGCAGAGCGGTTGAATGCACCGGTCTTGAAAACCGGCAAGGGTTTGCGCCCTTCGTGGGTTCGAATCCCACCCTCTCCGCCACTATTTTCATTTAAGTGCCGCAAATACAGTAACTTAATTGATTTTGGGCGCTATCAGGTACCACTTTTGGTACCACTATGGGAGACCATATGCGCCTCATCCTCACCACCATCATCCTGACGATGCTCGCGCACCCGGTGTGGGCTGGTACTTTGGTTGAAATTCAGCTGGTGGATAAATTAGATGAGCAACGCGGCTTTTGCATCGACATACGAGGCCATAAAGAACGTGCCAAGGTAAATAGAGGCCTTCAAGCTCACACCTGTTACTCCTACCAAGGCCAACTCGGCGTTGACCAAGCTTTTGACGAACAACTAATAAGTAGAGGCAAGTTCTTCCTGCCTGCTTTTGGTGTTTGTATGGAGGCAGGCGGTAGCGTTGCAGGTTCACGTTTAAATCTTGAGGCCTGCAATGATACTGATGAGCAAAGATTCGAGTTCACAGCAAATGACCAGATTAAATTGATAAGTAAAGATGAGCTTTGCGTTACGGTTGACGCAAGTGCATCAAAGCAGGGTGGTGGCGGCACACCTCTTCATTTGCTACGGTCATTATCGCTTACGAATTGTGAAAAAAGCGGAGCTAGATATACAACTTGGCGGATGGTTGCCCTGCCTTCCAACTAGGCAAATATCGATAGTTTCATTTTAACTGATGTAAATGATTGGTTATCCGATGCGCCTCGCCCTCACCACCATTATCCTGACGATGCTCGCGCAGCTGGTTTGGGCAGACTACGCGCCAGTAACCTTCGATTGTGAACATAAAAGAATTAA
>JAYQDX010000123.1:0-5832 GCA_038138545.1 Rhodobiaceae bacterium
GTCACTCATCGGCATTGAAGACCCCGGACTTTCCGCCGGATTTGTGGATCAGCCTGACCGACCCGATCACCATCGCGCGGTCGACCGCCTTGCACATGTCATAAATCGTCAGTGCCGCGACGGATACCGCCGTCATGGCTTCCATTTCGATGCCCGTGCGGCCGGTTACCCGGCAGGTGGCGGTGATCCGCACCCCGGGCAGATTGTCATCCGGTTCCAGTTCGACCGCGACATGATCAAGGCCAAGCGGGTGGCAGAGCGGGATCAGGCTTGCGGTCTGCTTCGCGCCCATGATGCCGGCCAGCCGCGCCACGCCAAGCACGTCGCCCTTGCCGAACCCGCCCTCGCGAATTTTCGCCAGCGTGTCGGTCGCCATGGTGATGCTGCCCTGAGCCACCGCAACGCGGTCGGTCACCGGCTTGTCACCGACATTGACCATGTGGGCCTTGCCGTCTGCATCGAAATGGGTGAGATCGGACATGAATTTACCCTCCGGCCGGAACGGGGTTGGCAAGGATGGCCTCTGTTGCCGCCGCCACATCATCTGCGCGCATCAGCGACTCGCCAATCAGGAAACAGCGCGCGCCCGACGCCGCCATGCGTGCCAGGTCCGCTGGCGCAAACAACCCGCTTTCGGCGACCGCAATCCTGTCATCGGGAAGATCGGGCAGCATCGCGGCACCGACATCAAGCGAGATTTCCATGGTTTTCAGATTGCGGTTGTTGATCCCCATAAGAGGCGACTTCAATTTGCAGGCACGGGCAAGTTCGGACCGGTCATGAACCTCGATCAGCACATCCATGCCAAGCTCCATGGCACAGGCCTCAAGTTCGGCCGCCGCGCCATCATCAAGCGCCGCCATGATCAGCAGGATGCAGTCGGCGCCAAGCGCACGGGATTCCGCGATCTGGATCGGATCGATCATGAAATCCTTGCGCAGCACCGGCAGGCTGACAGCGCTTCGTGCCGCGACCAGATATTCGGGCGCGCCCTGGAACCAGGGCGCATCGGTCAACACCGACAGACAGCTGGCACCGCCCAGCTCATAGGCGCGGGCGAGGGGCTCGGGGTCGAAATCCGCGCGGATCAGCCCCTTAGATGGCGAGGCTTTCTTGAGTTCGGCGATCAGCCCGTACCCATCCGCCGAAGCGCTGCGGAGGGCGGCGGCAAATCCGCGTACCGGCGAGGCTGCCTTCGCCGCCGCGTCGAGGTCGGACCGCGATGTCGCAGCCTTCAGCGCGGCCACCTCGTCGCGTTTGCCTGCTATGATCCTTGCCAGAACATCCTGCATTGATTTAGGCGCTCCCGGCATCGCTGTTGGTGATGGCGACAAGGCTGTCGAGACACGCCATGGCCTTGCCGCTACTGATTGCTTCGACGGCCCGGTCAGCCGCGTCCCGCAGCGACGGGGCGTAGCCACCGGCCACAAGGGCCGAGGCGGCGTTCATGATCACGATGTCGCGATAGGGACCGCTCGCACCGTCAAGCACGGCGCGCAGGCTTGCCGCGTTCTCTTCCGGGGTGCCGCCGCGAAGCTCGTCAATCGACGCTGTCGTCAGCCCCAGATCGTCCGGCGATACGGTGAATTCCTCAATCTTGCCGCTGGCCAGTGCGGCAACACGCGTCGGGCCCGTGGTCGACACCTCGTCAAGGCCGCTGTCACCATGAACAACCCAGGCATGCGTCGTGCCGAGATTGGCCAGCGCGTGGGCAAAGGGCACGCACAGGTCCGGATCGAACACACCGACCATGATCCGGCGGACCAGCGCCGGGTTGGCAAGCGGCCCCAGCATGTTGAAGATCGTCCGCAGACCAAGATCGGCGCGCACCGGGGCGACATGGCGCATCGCTGAATGATGGCGCGGTGCCATCAGGAAACAGATTCCGGCTTCGTCAAGGGCGCGCCGCACGGTCGCCATCTCGCAATCCAGATTGATGCCGAGGCAGGACAGCACATCGGCCGCGCCGCTTTTCGACGAGACGGCCTTGTTGCCATGTTTGGCAACCGGCACGTCACAACCGGCGACGACAAAGGCTGTCGCGGTGGAGATGTTGTAGGTACCGATGCCATCACCGCCGGTGCCGACTATGTCCATGGCTCCTTCCGGTGCCTCGATCACCGTTGCCTTTTCGCGCATGACGCTGGCCGCGGCGGCAATATCCTCCACCCGCTCGCCGCGCATTTTCAGCGCGGTCAGGAACGCCGCCATCTGAATCTGGCTGATCTCGCCGTCCATGATGGCGCTGAAACAGTCACGGATTTCGTCCGGGGACGGCATGTCGCCTTCGGTCAGCTTTCTCAGGGGAACGCGCATGACGCTTGTCATCAGGGGGCCTCACGGCTGGTTACCGGTCTTGTGGGCTGGATCCGGCAGGGTTAACAGGGCGGTCAGGCCGGTGGCCTGCCGCCAGACTATATGAAGCCGGCCCCGCAATGGCAAGCAAGCCGGCGGCTGGCCGGCCATCTGAAGTGGGTGGCGACAGGCACCGGAAAAGCAATTCCGGTAAAGTGGCCCTGCAGGGCAATGATTTGCCAAAGCCCGGCGTTACCCCGCAACATTCTTTGCTTTTTTCGCGCCATGGTCATTTTCCGCTTGAGCGCGACGTGATCCACGTTACCCTTAGCTTCATCGCCGTTTTAATGATCAACTTGCGGGCGATTAAGAAATACAGCTAAAGCGCTCGGACGTTTGTCGGTCATCCAGGCCTTCGCAGCCGCCACGGGACCCGCGCTAGCTAAAGCATGCTGGGTTCGGGGCGGTTTTTTTATGATCGTTTTCTGCGCAGCGTTGACAAGTCACCGGCCCCATCGGGCCAGGGGCCGGCCGTCCCCGAATTCGGCCGGGCGATTTGATTTCAGCTTGTGCGCCCCGGCATATCGTCGAAAGCACTAAAGAGGAGACTGACAATGTCCGATCTTGTATCCAACCATCCTGTATCCAACCACCCCGCCACCCTTGCCCTTCATGCGGGCTATCGGGCCGATCCGGCCACCAATGCCGTCGCCGTGCCGATCTACCAGACGACATCATACCAGTTCGGGTCAACCGAGCACGCGGCAAACCTGTTCAGCCTGAGCGAGCTTGGCAACATCTATACCCGCATCATGAACCCGACGACAGATGTTCTGGAACAGCGTCTGGCCGCCATCGAGGGAGGCGTAGCGGCGCTTGCCGTGGCGTCGGGGCAGACGGCCTCGGCCTATGCGATCCAGAACCTTGCGGTTGCCGGCGACAACATTGTCAGCTCGACCGATCTGTATGGCGGCACCTGGAACCTGTTCCAGAACACGCTTCGCCAGCAGGGCATCGAGGTGCGTTTCGTCGACCCGTCGCGGCCGGAGAATTTCGCCGAGGCAAGCGATGAGCGCACCCGCGCCTATTATGCCGAGACTTTGCCGAACCCGAAGCTGGAGGTGTTTCCGATCGCCGAGGTGGCGGAAATCGGCCGGGCACGCGGAATTCCGCTGATTGTCGACAATACCGCAGCGCCGCTTCTGACCCGCCCGTTCGATCACGGGGCGGCGGTTGTCGTGCATTCGCTGACAAAATATATCGGCGGGCATGGCACCTCGATCGGTGGCGTCATCATCGATGGCGGCAATTTCGACTGGGCGGCGTATCCGGACCAGCAGCCGGCGCTGAACACGCCCGACCCCTCCTATCACGGGGCGGTCTGGGCCGAGGCGGCAGCCCCGCTTGGGCCGGTTGCCTTTGTGCTGAAGGCACGGGTGACGCTGCTCCGCGATCTTGGCGGGGCGCTCAGCCCGGCCAATGCGTTCCAGTTGATCCAGGGTCTGGAAACGCTGCCACTGCGGATCAGGGAACATGTGGCGAACGCCTCGAAAGTCGCTGAATTCCTGAACAGTCACCCGGCGGTGGCGCGGGTCAATTACCCGCAACTTCAGACCGGTGTCGCGGCACGGCGGGCCCATGCCTATCTTCGTGGCGGTTATGGCGGGCTGGTCGGGTTCGAGTTGAAGGATGGCTACACCGCCGGCCGTGCCTTCATCGACTCGCTGAAGCTCTTCTATCACGTCGCGAATATCGGTGATGCGCGCTCACTTGCCATCCATCCGGCCTCGACGACGCACTCGCAGCTGAACGAGGCGGATCAGCGCGATACCGGCGTGACGCCGGGCTATGTGCGCCTGTCGGTGGGGATTGAGCATATCGACGACATCCTCGCCGATCTCTCGCAGGCCCTCGATGTGGCCACAGGCGGTGTCACGCAGGCGGCCGAGTAGGGCGTCCCCGGGGGGCGTCCGAAACGGAAGCGACCAGAAAATCCCCTGGCTTCAAGGGGTAGGGACCGCGGAGAATGCCTCCCCTCCGCGGTCTCTCTTTCGGTTCCAAAGGCGGTGTGGCACCAGACAAGCAGGGCCGATGCGCCGCCGGGGCAGCCATATGAGGTTTTTCTTTGAAATCTTCGCCGAGGATCTGGGCCGCTCACGCGCCTTCTATACCAATGCCATCGGGCTTGCCGTAACCCAGGAAAGCCCGGCCTTCATCGTCATGGAACGGGGCGCGGCGAAGCTTCACCTCGTATCGCGCGACCATTTGCCGGCGGCACAGCGGCGACGCGGTTGTGTCGGCATGCCGGCGGCCTGCGCCGTGGAGCTGTGTTTCGAGGTGCCGGACATCATCGCGGCGTATGATCTGGCGCGGCGAAGCGGACATTCCGTCACCGACCCGCTGCGCGACCAGCCATGGGGGCGGACCGATTTCCGGATGTTCGACCCTGACGGTGTTTATGTCCGGGTTACCGGCCAGCGGCCGGTTCCGAACGGATAGAGGTCAACATTCCAGGCTAGCATCTGGTCAGGGAAGAATCCGGTCAGGGGTGCATCTGGCCGGGAAATCTCTCATCGAGCCGAAGCACCTGTGATTCCAGTTCCGCCAGATCACTTCCGGTTGGCACCTTGCGGCCGCACAGCCGCAGGAAATTCGCCAGAATACGGTAGCCTGCGACCGATGCGATGGATTCGGGATGGAACTGGACGCCATGAAGTTGATGTTCGGCATGGCTCAACCCCATGATGGCGCCTGCCTCGGTGCGGGCGGTGACGGTCAGTTCCGCCGGCAGATGATCCTCATCAACGACAAGCGAGTGATAACGCGTCACCGGAAAATCCTGCGGGCAATCGGCGAAGATGTCGGTCGCCACGGCGTTGGCATGGCTTCGCTTGATCCGCGATAGCTTGCCATGAACCGGCGGGTCAACGCGCAGCAGTCGGCCGCCAAAGGCCATCGCCAGCGCCTGATGCCCGAGACATACCCCAAGCACCGGCACCACTCCCGCCGCCGCGCGGATCAGCTCGATCGACATGCCGGCATCGTCTGGCGTGCCGGGGCCTGGCGAGAGGATCAAACCCTCCGGCCGCTGCGCCAACACCTCGGCAGGTGTCGCCGCGTCGTTGCGGATGATCTCCACCTCGGCGCCCAGATCGGACAGAAAATGCCACAAATTCCAGGTGAAGCTGTCATAATTGTCGATCAGGATAAACATGGTCGGTCGATGCAGGTGGGTGTGACTGTGGCAGAGATGTAGCATGCGCAAGCTTTGCGCGCAAAGGCGAAGCCGGCTTCGAAACAGCTGAAAAAATATGGTAAAATAGTACCGTAAATCTAACATGCTGTTTTATTGTCTATTTTCAAGATTTGAAATTCATAAACCGTTTGACGATGCCGTGATTACCGCCTATAACCCGCTCGAGTTTCCGGTGCGCCCCGGCCTGCCGTGACAAATTCGTGAATTTTGGAGACAATCATGCCCCTGCCAAGAACATATGTGGCAACGCCGAAGGACATCGAAAAGCAATGGTTCGTTGT
>JAYQDX010000124.1:0-5799 GCA_038138545.1 Rhodobiaceae bacterium
GTCACCGCGTTTTCGGCTGCAGGTTTTTCTGTTGATCTGGTCATGGCTACCTCCCTGTCAGTTGAAGTCGAGCCCGGCTTTGATGCCGGTTGTTCATCTCAATCCCTGCATTAAGCTTGTGGCCAGCGACACGTCTTGTCCAGACAAAACTTCACCCGCCCTTCGGGGCCGCCAGCAGCCACAGACCAAGCCATGTATAGAGAATCATGAACAGCGCCAGCGGCATGCCGGCGGTGAAGGCGCGGCGAATCCCGCCATAGGCCTGCACCGCGTTGGCGTGCGCAAGGATGACCGCCAGAACATGCCCGAAAACAATGATGGCGGCCTGGCTCAGCCAGATGACCCGCATCGATTCCCGGTGTTTGAAAAAGCCGGTCGTGACATGAAACCCGTCAAGTCCCAGCAGGTTGGCGCCCTGCCCCAGCGGATCATTCAGCGCGACCAGCACATACTGGCCATCGACCAGAAGCGAGGGGAGATAATGCGCGGTGTGATAGGCAAGCGCGAGTGGCAGGATGGTCGGCGCGAAGACCGAGAGCAGATATCCCGTCCTTAGTGATCCGGTCCGTTCCGACGTCTGGTCCCGGGGCGCGGCAACCGCCCGGTCACCGGCGTGAAGCATCGCCGTGAACAGCCCGACAAGGATCAGGTTGGCGGCGATCAGGCCGGCGATGACCGGCATCACCACCGCCGACCTGCCAGGAAAGGCCAGCGGATTGACCCCGATCATATCAAGCCAGACAAAGGTTTCGTTGAACCCGTCGAATGATCCGGTGCCAAGAAGCATCAGAATGAACACCGGGATGCCGCGGGAGGCCCGCGCACCATGCGCCAGCTGCCATCCTGGCCAGCCAACGCGCACCCGCCTGCCCCGCCTTGCCAGCGGCGCCAGCCGTCCGAAATGCGCCATCACGACCGAAAAGATCTCGACCTGGCGAAGCCATCGTCCGGGGCCGCACAGAACCATGCCGGCAATGGTCACCACAATATAGGTGACACCAACCGCCGCCAGACGCGCCGGATCATCCGGCGCCGGGTCGGCAAGGGTGAACATCGAGAACATCAGCAGCAACAGCACCGCCGGCCAGACGCCAAGACGATGCGGCAATGCCAGCGGCGGGCGCGCCGTCACCGCGGCGAGCGGTCCGGCAAGCCAGCGCCATGGCGACATCCAGCCCCAGAGATCGAACACGAACCCCTGCACCATCGGCGAGGCCATCCAGAACACCACCCAGAAGCCCAGCACCAGCGGATTTTCCAGCGGATCGCGCGTTCCTGAAAACCCGCGTGACAGAAGCCAGCACAATAGCAGGAAAAACAGACAACTGGACAGCGAGCGCAGCCAGGGCGGCGCCGCGATCCGGCCCAGATCGCGGCTTGGCAGCAGCCGTGCCACCGACCGGTGCGGCAGAAACCACAGCAGCATGATGCTGAGCGCGACGATGATGACGCCAACCGCCATATAGGGGCCGGTTGGCAGCAGGGCGATGAAGCTCTGGCCTGTCGCATGCGCCGCCGCCGGCAGCGGCAGCAGCGACACAGCACAGATCATCGCGGTGGCGACAAGCCGCCTGCCACGCGCCATTGACCCATGATCTGAGGATATCGACACCATCAGGAGATTTGGAAACCCAATTGACAATTTGTCAATATTCGGCGCTCATTCGCATACCAACAATTCTGGGGAAAGACGGCTGATGGCGGCGCGCGACAAGGCCCATCAAAATAAGCTGACCGGGGGTGACCTGACCGGGGGTGACCTGATCGGGGTCGATGTCGGTGGCACATTCACCGATCTTGTCAGGCTCGACCAGAAAACCGGCGCCGTTCACCTGTCAAAGGTGGCCAGCACCATCGACAACCAGGCCTTCGGGGTGATGACCGCGCTGGAGGAGGCCGGCACGGTGCTTCGCGATGTCGCCCTTGTGATCCACGGCACCACGACGACAACCAACGCCGTGCTTGAACGCAAGCTCAGCCGCACCGGGCTGATCACCACTGCCGGGTTTCGCGACGTGCTGGAGCTTGGCCGCCGCACCCGGCCGCAGCCCTATGGCATGAAGGGCGATTTCACGCCGATCATTCCGCGTGACCTGCGCCTCGAGGTGCCGGAGCGGCTTGATTATGCCGGTCGTGTGGTGACGCCGCTTGATGAGAATGCGGTGCGTCTTGCGGGCGAACAGCTGCTTGCCGCCGGTGTTGAATCGGTGGTGGTGCATTTCCTTCACGCCTATGCCAACCCGCGGCACGAGGCAAGGGCGGCCGAAATTCTCGCCACCTTCTGGCCGAATGACTACATCACGACCGGCCATTCGCTGCTATCGGAAAGCCGCGAGTTCGAGCGCGGCGTCACCGCCGCCGTCAACGCCTCGGTGCAACCGCTTCTGGAACGCTATGTCGGGCGGCTGGTGAACGAGCTTGGTGAAGGCGGCTATGGTGGCGAGCTGCTGGTGATGAACGGCAATGGCGGCACGGTTTCGGCAAGCCGCGTCGTCCGCGAGGCCGCGAAGACGGTGATGTCGGGCCCGGCCTCCGGCGTGATCGCCGCCGCCTATACCGGCCGCCGCGCCGGACGGCCCAACCTGATCACCTATGATATGGGCGGCACCTCGACCGATGTCGCGCTGATCCGTGGCAGCGAGCCGTCGGTCTCGCACGAGATCGAGCTTGAATATGCGATGCCGATCCATGTGCCGATGGTCGATGTCCGCACCATCGGCGCCGGTGGCGGATCGATCGCACGGGTCAACGAGGCCGGCCTTCTGGAGGTCGGGCCGCAGAGTGCCGGCGCGAATCCGGGGCCGATCTGTTATGGCCGCGGCGGGACAAAGCCGACCATTTCCGATGCCAACATGCTGCTTGGCAGGCTTGATGTCGACAAGCTGAAATCGGTTCCGGGCAATGTCGATCTGGCGCACATCCGTCAGATTTTCCAAACCGAGCTTGGCGACAGGCTGGGAATCGATGCCGAGAGCGCCGCCGAGGCGGTACTTCGCATCGCCACCACCCGCATGGCCGGCGCGACCCGCATGGTGTCGGTCTCGCTTGGCGAGGACCCGCGCGATTTCTCGCTCTTCGCCTTTGGCGGGGCCGGCCCGCTTCATGCCTCGGCGCTGGCCGGCGAGCTTGGCATCCCCGAGGTTCTTGTGCCGGCCCGCCCCGGAATCACCAACGCGCTTGGCTGCATCGTTGCCGATCTTCGCCATGATTTCGTGCAGACGGTCAACGCGCCGCTGGCGACTCTCGACATGGCGCAGCTGACCGACATCCTCGCCGCACAACGTGACGAGGGAACGGCGCTCATCGGCCAGGAACCGGTGGACATCTCAGAGATTGGCGTCCAGCACTCGCTCGACATGCAGTTCAGCGGGCAGACGCATCTATTGCAGGTGCCGCTTGATGGCGGCCAGCCGGATCGCGGCGAGATCCAGGCGCGGTTCGAGGAGGTCTATTTCAACAGGTTCCGGGTCAGGCTGCCGGAGATCCGCGCGCAGGTGGTGAATGTCAACACAACGGTCACCGGACGGCGCGCCGAGGTCGATCTTGGCGGGCTGATCGATGATTCCGGACGCGCCCCGACGCTGGCCGATGCGCAGACCGGCACCCGCCGCGTCTGGTTCGGTGACGGCTGGTGCGACACACCTGTCTACCGGCGCGAGAAACTGCCCCTCGACATGCGATTGCAGGGGCCGGCCATTCTCGAACAGATGGACAGCACGATCCTCATCATGCCGGAGGACAGCGCCGCCTCCGATGAGGACGGCAACATTCTGATCAGCGTCGGCCCGATCAGCGCTGGCCCGATCAGCGCCGGAGGCGCGTCATGAGCCTTGATCCCATCACCCTCAGCGTCATCCAGGCCGGGCTGCAGCAGGCCTGTGACGAGATGGATCTGAGTTTCTCCCGCGCCGCCTTCTCGCCGGTGATCGCCGAGGCGAATGACCGGTCGGACGGCATCTATGCCGCCGCCGATGGCGCGCTGATCGCGCAGGGTGCCGGCGGCCTGCCGGTCTTTGTCGGCACGATGCAATATTCCACCGCCGAACTGATCCGGCTGATCGATGAAGGCGAGGCAGCACCGCCGGACCCCGGCGACATCTATATCGTCAACGACCCCTATCTTGGCGGCACGCATCTGATGGATGTGCGTTTTGTCCGGCCCTATTACCGGCATGGCAGGCTGTGGTGCTGGCTGTCCAACACCGGCCATTGGCCGGATACCGGCGGCGCGGTGCCGGGCGGGTTCTCGGCCTCGGCGACAGCGGTCGAACAGGAAGGGCTGCGCCTGCCGCCGGTAAAACTGTTCAAACAGGGTAAGATGGACCGCGAGATCTATGCCATCATCTGTTCCAACATCCGCGTTGCCGACCAGCGGATCGGCGATGTGAAGGCCCAGGCGGCGGCGCTGGAAGTCGGGGCCGACCGGCTGGACCTGCTTCTCGACCGCTATGGCGATGACACGGTGGAGCAGGCCATCGCCGAGCTTCGCGGCCGTGCCGCCACGCAGATGCGCCAGCTGATCTCGAACATGCCGGCCGGAAGCTGGCAGTCCGTCGCCTATGTCGACAGTGACGGTGTTGTTGACGAGCCGCTGGAAATCAGGCTCACCGTCACGCGCCGGGATGACCGGCTGATCTTCGATTTCGGCGGGTCCAGCCCGCCCTGCCGCGGGCCGATGAATTCGGTTCTGGCGACAACCCTCAGCTCGGTCTATCTGGCGATGCGCCATATCTTCCCGGAAGTGCCGATCAGCGCCGGCGCGTTCGAGCCGCTGGAGGTGATCCGGCCCGAGGGCACCTTCCTCGACGCGCATTATCCGCGGCCGGTGTCGGGCTGCGCCGCCGAGGTCAGCCAGCGGATCGCCGAGGCGGTGTTCGCGGCGCTGGTGCAGCCGCTTCCCGACCGGGTGACCGCCGCGCCGGCCGGCACCAGCGGCAATTTCGCGCTTGGTGGCCACAATGCCGAACGCGGCCGCGATTTCGTGATGTACCAGCTGTCTGGCGGCGGTTATGGCGGTAACGCCGATGGCGACGGGCTGAGCAATGGCTGTTCGACCATCGGCATCTCGAAAGCGCCGCCGGTGGAGATCATGGAGCAGGCCTTTCCGGTCCTCTATCACCATTATGCGCTTCATGAGGGGTCGGCCGGGGCCGGCCGGAACCGCGGCGGGTTCGGCCTTGATTACGAGCTCGAGCTTCGCAATGGCGAGGCCCGCGCCAGCTTCGTCATGGATCATGGGCGGTTTGGCCCGCAGGGCGCGCTTGGCGGTGCCGATGGCGATGTGAACAAGGTCGTGGTGATCCGCAATGGCGAGCCCTATGTTCCGCTTCATCTCTCTAAGGAACAGGATATCGCGCTGGCCCCGGGCGACCGGGTCTGGGTGCGCACCCCCGGCGGAGGTGGCTATGGCGACCCGTTCGAGCGGCCACCGGAAGCGGTCCTTGAGGATGTCCGGCTCGGCCGATACAGCGCCGCCCAGGCGCGCGAACTATATGGTGTCGTGATCAGTGACGGCACGGCCCCGGCGATCGACGAGGCGGCGACAAGGAACCTTCGCGCCCGCCCCCGCACCGGTAGTCCGGCCTGACATCCCCGACCCCGCGCATGCCGTGACCACGCTGCCGGCCGGCACCTTTCATCACCATTGCGCCGGATATCTTGACATCGGGGATGGCAGAACCCAAATCGCCCCCATCCGGAGGATAATCAATCAAGTGGGGGCCACGGCATGACCAGCCAGAGATTCGATTTCGAGGCCGATACCGGCAGAATTCTCGATATCGTCATCAATTCACTCTA
>JAYQDX010000125.1:0-1710 GCA_038138545.1 Rhodobiaceae bacterium
CAGGTTCAAGGGCATAGTCAAGCGCCTCTTCCAGAACGGCTTTGATCTCGGCGCCAGTCATGTCCATCTCGACAAGCGTGTTGGCAAAGGGCAGCAGCAAGTAGGCATCACCCATCGTCAGATCGCCGCGCGCGATGTCGGTCCGCACACCGCCGCCATTCTGGATCGCGATATCACTTGTCTTTGCCATCTCGCGAAAGGCATGGGCGACAAGCATCGAGATATCCGACCCGTTGCGTGCGGTTTCCTCGGGCGAGCAGATCTTCGAGCGGCCGTCGCCCGGGATGCGGGCAAGGCACAAATTCTCGGCAACCTCGCCAATCTTGACCTTGCGCATCTCCTCGACCTTGACGTTGAAGGTCTCGAGAAGCGCCGCGGCATCTTCATCCTCGGTCACGATTGACAGTTTCGGGTCGGCCATGATGGCGGCATGGATGGCGTCACGCGCCGCGCCTTCAACCTCGACCCTGTCGCCATCGGCATTCTTGCGCTTGAAGCTGTCCGCCAGCATCATATGCGGCGTGCCGCTACATGACTCGATCTCGCCATCATCATTGAAGGACAGGTCCAGCTCGCCGACAATCTGGCTATACTGCCAGGCGGTGGCAACACAGACCGACTTTCCGCCCACACCGGTCACAATTGTCGGGTAAGGACCGGCGGCGTTCAGGTCAAGATCGTCGAAATCGCCAAGCAGGGTATGCGAATCACCACCGATGATCACATCCACACCATCGATTTTGGCGGCAAGCTCAAGCTCGTTCCTGTAGCCATAATGCGTCAGCAGGATAATGTGATCGATTCCCGACGCGGCCAGTTCATCGACCATTTTCTGCGCCGTTTCGGCTTCATCGAGGAAGATCGTCGTTTCATCCGGGCTGGAGGACAGCTTGGTCTTGCGGACGATGTCGATGCCAACGATGCCGATTTTCATGCCATCGATCTGCATGACGGTATAGGGCTGGATATAATCTGTCGCGCTGTTCGGCGTCAGTGCCGAGACACCGACCTCCGGCTTGATGTTGGCGGCAAGGACCGGAGTGTAACAATCACCCGATTTCAGGAAATCGAGAAACTTTGCCAGACCAGCATCGCCCTCGTTGAATTCATGATTGCCAAGGGCGAACGCATCGAAACAGATCTCGTTCATCAGCGCCGCGTCCGCCTCGCCCTTGAACAGCGTGAAGAACAGCGATCCTGACACCGCGTCGCCGGCGTGAAGCTTCAGCACATTGTTGCCGGCAGCTTTCTCGATCTGTTTCATTCTGGCGACGACGGCGGGCATACCACCGGATCTCACACGGGTGGACTTGCCAGCAAGTTTCAGGCTCATCCGGCCATCCGGTTTCAGATGCGAGTGATGGTCGTTTATGTGCAGGATCTTCAGATCACCGGCCAGTGCCGCATTTGACATAAAGGCCAGGATGACAGCTGCCGCAATGCAGAGGCGTTGCAGCAATCCGCCGAGACTGCGTGGGGTTGAGCGAGCTTTCATGATGATCATGCCTTTTGAGTTGCGATTAAGGGATGGCCGTAGCCATTCAATTTTACAATAACGTCGCGGCCGAGTCCGGCCCGGAATCATCCCACAATGAAATAATTTACCCGATTGTCGCTCTGCCGGGGCTGACCATCTCACAATATATCTGCCGGGCATCTCCCGGGTATCTCCCGGGCGCCAATTTTCCAGGCAATTCGTGGTTCCGGATT
>JAYQDX010000125.1:1810-5794 GCA_038138545.1 Rhodobiaceae bacterium
ATCTCCCGGGTATCTCCCGGGCGCCAATTTTCCAGGCAATTCGTGGTTCCGGATTCTGATTTTCAGGCATGGTCGTTGTCTGTCGGCGTTGGCTGAACACGGTTGTTTGCATGCTGACAGATTTGTCGTAGGCTTGGGCGGAATCCAAACCGATGAGTGTTACGGCATTCGACACAGCGTGACCTTATGGTCACCCCAGTTCGCCACCAGCCTGGGTCATCAAAAGGCAGGGAGACATGGATCAGGATCTGTTTCGCAATACTCTTGCAACCAATGGCCTCTCAGTGGGCAAGCGCAACCGAAGCAGGAAGCCCAAGCGCCTTGTCACGCTGTTCCTGATCATAATCTGCCTGTATCTGGTCTACCACTTCACGAGAGGGTGATTTGGAGCTCAAGGGAACGCGCCATCCGGTTCTTGCATGGATGCCCATCGTCACAGCGGCCACTGTGCTTGGCGGGCTCGCTGGCCTGGCCATTAACTCGATCTTCGCGCTGTTGGGGCTGTATCTTCCCTATGTTGATATATTTGTCGGGAGTCTCAGTGGCGCATTGGGACTGATTTACGTCTTGAAGAAACACCACATTCCGGTCAGAGGACTACGCGAATAGCCTTCAAAAAGGTTCCTTGCTTCAAGCGGTTGGTCAATCACTGCCGAATTGGTCATGTCGAGGTGAATTTTGGCCTGCCGGAAATTTTCGACAGGGACGCGGCGATGACAGCCGACAGACTGAGTGCCGATTGCAGCGCCAAAATGCCGGCCTTGCCGGACGGCGAGATTCCATGCCCATCCTGAGCGGTGACATGGCCGGAAACAGCGCCGGTCAACCCGGCTGGGTCAGGCGCGCGAAGCATGCCGTTCGCTAGGGCTGTTGACGCTGTTCCAACTGATTGAGTTGATCTGCGATTTCGTCTGCTCCCAGCGCGTTAGTGAGCGCTTCAAGCATCAGATCAGCCTGCGACTTCGGAGCCAGGCCACCAATCGGAGGATCTCGGTCCAGGTTTGTCGGGAAGGCATAACCTTCCGCGCATGAAAGAACTGCATTTCGCACCTCACCCGCGCCGATGCTTCCCGTTTGGCGAGCCTGTAGCAGAACAGGATAGAGAGCGAGGCACATACGGTGCCGGTTGATATTCTCCATGGCCCGCCCGAAGGCTGACGATATCTGCAACAGATTCGCCATCCGGAAGATGTCGGAGGAGACGTTGTTGCCCGCGGCATGCATGATTGCCGGACTGAAAAACAGAAGGTCGCCCTTGGACAGAGGCAACTGTACATGATGGGTTGCGAAATGGTCCTGAAACCCTTCACGGGTAAAAGCCAGATAGCCCTCAAGAAAGCGTTGTGAGAACGGCAACAACTGTGTCGGTCCGCTTTCCAGTGGCATGTCACAATGTGCCACCGCACCTTGCAGGGTCAGGAAAGGAGACATGGCATGAACATGCCGCGGAAACTCCAGGGTCTGTGATGGAAGCATGAATCCGAGATGATAGTCCCGGTGCGGCTTTTGCGCGGTTCCGCCGGGATTGACCCGGTTCACCTGTGCGGTCACCTGATAGCCTCGACCGAGCCATGCCTCGGCGGCCATCGCAATACAATCACTGCCGTAATAGCGCGCAAAATTTTCGGGATCGAACAGACAATGTTTCTCAAGCGCATTCCAGACGCGGTCATTGGACCCGGCCTTTGCAAAATGGTCACCGCCGCCACCCGACTGGGCCTTTTCACGGTTGATCAGCCCGTCGAAGACCTCGCTGGCCCGGTCCACAACATCCAGATCAGCCATGCCCTGTTTGATGACTATCGCGCCCGCACCATTCGCGAGAACATCTGTCCATTCGGATAAAAGTGCTTTTCGTCTTGAAATGTCCGATGCCAGGCCACGCACGTCATCGCCGCTGTAGATCGGGATGTTTTTCTGTATGTCGATGGCATGGGGAACATCACTGGCGCGCGTCTCGGCGTCCAGCTGCTTGACAAATGCGTCAAGGCAACCGTCAGTTTCCTCGAGCCACATGGCGGCGGCCTGTGGTGTTCTCAATTCATCCATTTCGCTCTCCTCTGTGTTTGGCGGACTTACCCTATCATCGTGGCGGTACCTTTTTTCTTGTCAAACGCCTCAAAAACACCTCAATAAGATATATGTCACATCGCTTTCCGCTCAAGGAAATCGCCTTCCAGGCCGGCCTCAGCCTTGCCACCGTTGACCGGGCGATACATCGCCGTCGGCACGTCAGGCAGTCAACCATCGACCGTGTCGAATTGGCGATCCGTGAACTGGAACGCCAATATGCCAATGTTTCGGCCAAGGGCAGACGTTTCATCATCGACATTGTGGTGCATGCCCCGTCACGCTTTACGACAGCCATTCGCGATGCCTTCGAGGCGGAATTCCCGGCCATGCGGCCAGCATCATTCGGGGCAAGATTCCATTTCGCACAGATGATGAATGACGCAGACATCCAGCAGGTTATTCGGGCCATTCGGCGCCGCGGCAGCCATGGGGTTCTGGTAAAACTGCCAAACACCGACTGTACGAATCTGGTGACCTCACAACTCATGGACGCCCGCATCCCGGTCGTCAGCTATGTGACCGACATTCGCTCTGAAAACAGAATTGGCTATGTTGGCATGGACAACCGGCGTGCGGGCGCGACAGCGGCCTTTCTGATTGGCAAGATGCTGTCTGATCGTCCGGCCCGCATTCTGCTGACGCTGTCGAGCAGTCTTTTTGAGGGTGAGGAACAGCGGGAGATGGGCTTTCGTGAAACAATCACGGCTCTTTATCCAGATCTGAAAACGGTCACCATTTCCGAGGGTATGGGCGTGGGCGGCGCCACTCATGGACTTGTCGTGTCGGCGCTGGAAAAACACACCGATATCGAGGCTGTTTATTCCATCGGCGGTGCCAACAGGGCGGTCATATCCGCATTTGCCGATGCCGGGCGGCAATGCAGGGTTTTCGCGGCGCATGATCTGGATGAAGCAAACAGGGAATTACTGCGCCGTCGGCAGATAGATTTCGTGCTGCATCATGATTTTCGCCAGGATGCGCGGCGACTCTGCCAGATGTTTCTCGCCTATCACCGTTTGGCG
The DNA here is from genome assembly GCA_038138545.1 of Rhodobiaceae bacterium. Lineage (GTDB taxonomy): Bacteria > Pseudomonadota > Alphaproteobacteria > Puniceispirillales > Puniceispirillaceae > UBA8309. The sequence goes on from JAYQDX010000125.1 coordinate 4,906, forward strand.
GCTGACTGGTCGCCGCAGGCCAGATCGCCAATAGGCATTTCCACCCCTTTAGACTTTGAATGATGATAAAATCCTCGGTCACGCTTCTCGATCAAAGCGTGGGATTCGGACCTGAACCCTCGGCAGGTCGGGCAAATTCATTTTGCTGATGTTGGCTATTCTGCTCGTTGTGAAAATGTCTGCAGGATTTGGAGCTTGGCATTGCACTTCCCGTGATTTGCATTTTAACTTTCCAGCCTTGGCTGGCTAAAATCCAGCAACCAGCCCCAGCAAACCCAATCCGAGCTCCGTGGCTGTTATCCGGGCTTTTATCCAAAATGGGGCGTTGGCTGACTGGCGATTGCCAGCTAAAATACTGAATAGATTGAAAATTATGTCTTGAATGGTGCCCGCTGAGTATAGTGGTTCCCGATGTAGGCACTGACGTTAGACAATCATGCATTATGCATTTGGTGATATGGGAGAGTTGGAAGAAGCGATGCGCAGAGTATTCCATGATCACTTCAAGAAGGACATAAAGGTTAGTGAAGAGATCGGGATAATGATGGCCTCGTCGTTTGACGACAAGGAATTTGAAGACTTAACTGTTGAGAAAGCTGCAAATGGTCCAGCCGAATACTCTTTATGGAACGGGCGGAACTGCTGAGTGAGGTCTAAAGATGGCTGAAATAGAAACTGCCAAATTGATCAGTTACGTGAAGATCGATTTTTCAACAGAGGCCGAATTGGAACTCTACATAAATATGTTTGAGAAAGAAGGTGAAGGCTTCTGGCTGCAGCTGAAAGAAATAGGATTGCTGCGCTGGCGAATAAACAGAGTTTGGAACAAAAGAGGTGGTTTCGAATTATCTCAGATCTTTGAATACAAGGACGAAAACTCATTCATTAA
>JAYQDX010000126.1:0-5646 GCA_038138545.1 Rhodobiaceae bacterium
GCCCTCCCGTCAGAATCGCAGATTGACGAGGACAGACACCTGGTCTATCACGCTTGCAGATGGCCCGATGGCAGAGTGGTTATGCAGCGGTTTGCAAAACCGTGTACGTCGGTTCAATTCCGGCTCGGGCCTCCACATTCTGTATAAGAACCTGTTTTGACGTCTTTCGCGTGGCACGCCATGTCGCCGCGGCCCAGAGTCAGGTGACGGTGACGCCGCATGCGGCTGCTGATTTCACTATCCGCCCTTCTGATATCCACGCTGTTCGTGCAGATGGGGATCGGTGCCTTGCGGCCCTTCGATGCCATCTCCGGTCAGGCGCTGGGTTTCTCGCCGGTCGAGATCGGTCTGCTGGCATCGGGGCATTTCGCCGGCTTTCTTCTTGGCTGCGTGTTCGGACCGCATCTGGTCAGGCGCGCCGGTCATTCGCGCGCCTTCGCGGTGATGGCCGGCGCGGCGGTGATCTCGATCATCGCGCATCCGCTGATACCCGACGCCATGTTCTGGACGGCGATCCGGGTGCTGTCCGGGTTTTCCGTCGCCGGCTGCTACACTCTCATTGAAAGCTGGCTGCAGGCGAAGATCACAAACGACATTCGCGGCCGTGTCTTCAGCATCTACCGGTTGGTTGACATGTCGGGACAGATCATGGCCAACGCCATCATCGCCACGCTGACCCCGGCAAGCTATGTTTCATACAATCTGATCGCCATCATCATGTGTCTGGCGATTCTGCCGCTGGCACTGACGCAGAGCAAGGAGCCCGAACTTCCCGAGCGGGTCAGCTATCAACCCTTTTTCGCCATCCGCATTTCACCGCTGGCGGGTCTTGGCGTTGTGGTGGCCGGCCTGTCAACAGCCACCTTCGGGTCCGTCGGTCCGATCTATGCCATCGCTGTCGGTCTCGATCTGTCGCAAATCGCGCTGTTTCTTGTTGTATCCACCATCGGCGGCATGGCATCGCAACTTCCAGCCGGCATTCTCGCCGACAAGATTTCCCGGCGAACCGTTCTGCTGGTGTTCAGCATCATGGCCAGCACGCTGTGCCTGTTAATGATGCTACCGGTGGCGGACATCACGGTTGGTGGCGTGCCACTGGTTTATGTGATGTCGTTCCTCTTTGGCTTCACCACTTTCCCGATCTATTCCATCTGTGCCGCGCATGCTTCGGATTTCGTCAATCAGGACAGGATGATCACACTCAGCGCCTCGCTCATCTTTCTCTACGCCTCGGGCGCCATCGTGTCACCGCTCTTCGCCGGCATGATCATCGATCGCTACGGTGCCCCGATGATGTTCAGCATGATCGCCGCTGCACATATCCTGCTGATGATTTTCACGATTTACCGTAATTTTGTCCGCCCAGTCGAGCAAACCCGCCGGTACGCCTATGTGCCGCGCACCTCGATGTTCATCGCCAGTATTCTGCGCCCGAAACGACATGGCGGACCGAAGCGCTGACAGACAACCCGGCCGCGCTTGTCAATCGGGTGTTTTTTCAGCATCTCAGCTTTGCAGACAAAAATGTCGCACCTATATGGGAAGGCAGTGTTATGATAGGGGCCAAGACGGTGCGCATTCGCAGAGATGACGCGTCGAAAAGGGACATAAGATGGAATCGGTAGTGTCGATGGACGCGAAATCTAAGGAACTTGCAGAATCATTCGCCCCGGTGACGGCTGAGGCATTCCGTACGGCCATGGGGCATTTCCTGACCGGTGTCACGATTGTCACCACACGCTGCAGCGCCGGAACGCCTTATGGCCTGACCGTCAGTTCCTTCAATTCGGTATCGCTGGATCCGCCGCTGATCCTGTGGTCACTCGATTTGGGGAATGATCGCGCCACGCTGTTCCGAGACTCCGCGGGCTTTACCGTCAATGTGCTGCCGGCCGGCTGCGAAGAGTTGATCCAGACCTTCGCCGCCCCTGATGCCGAAAGATTTGCCGACACGGCCTGGCACTGGGGACCGACCGGACAGCCGGTTCTTGCGGACGCCATTGCGTCCTTTGAATGCCGTCTGTGGGCTGAATATCCCGGCGGTGACCATGCCATCTTTGTTGGCGAGGTCATGGACATCACCACCCGCGACGGTGAAGCGGCGGCGTATTTCAAGGGGCGGCTGGGCACCTATCCCACCTGATGCGCGGCGCTGGGACAATTACCGGCGATCTGGTGCTTGCCGGTGGCGGTCATGCCCAGGTGGCCGTTCTGAAGTCACTTGCCATGAAACCGGTGGCTGGCCTGCGCACGACCCTCGTCTGCCGGGATATCAACACCCCCTATTCGGGCATGCTTCCCGGTTTTGTCGAGGGCGTATGGTCGGCGCAGGACATTCACATTGATCTGGCACGGCTTGCACAGATGGCCGGCGCGCGTTTCATCCATGAAGCAGTTGCCGGCATCGATGCCGACCGGCAGCTTGTCGAGCTTGAAAATCGTCCCCCCCTTCCCTTTGACGTGCTGTCGCTGAACATTGGCGGCCAGCCCGACCTCAACGCCATTGACGGTGCGGCAGGGCACTGCATTCCGGTCAAGCCGATTGGCCGGTTTCGCGACAGGCTGGAGGCATTGACCGCCACTGGCCATCCCGGGAGGATCGCGGTGATCGGCGGCGGCGCGGCCGGTTGTGAACTCGCGCTGGCCCTGTCGAAACGCTGGCACGGCGCAACCGGAGCGCGCCCACAAATCGATATCTACACCCGCAGCACAAGGCTTGTGCCCGAAATGCCGACTCGTGCCGCCCGCCTGATTTTCGACACGCTTGCCGCCGCCGGCATTTCCGTGCATTGCGGCCAGAGCGTTACCGGGATCATGGCCAATGAACTGTATCTTGAGGATGGCATCCGGCGGGCATTCGATATCAGTTTCCTTGTCACGGCCGTGGCACCACCAGCATGGCTTGCCAAAACCGGGCTGACGCTCGATGAACGCGGGTTCATTGCTGTTCAACCGACACTGCAGTCGGTATCACACCCGCATATTTTTGCTGCCGGCGATATCGCCACCATGGTCGATGACCCGCGGCCCAAGGCCGGTGTCTATGCGGTGCGGGCTGGACCGGTCCTGGCGAGTAATATTCGCCGCCACCTTCAGGGCAGGCGGCTTCGTCGCTGGGCGCCGCAGAAACGGGCGCTGGCAATCCTCGGCACCGCGGACGGACGCGCCATCGGCATCCGTGGCAATCATGCCAGCGCGTCCCGCGGCTGGTGGTGGATGAAGACATGGATTGACCGTCGCTGGATGGCGAAATACACAAAGCTGAAAATGCCCTTGCCACCTCCACCTACAACCTTCGCCGGCCTGAAAGACCCATCGCCACAGCTTAAGGACCCCGCCTTCGAGGCCATGCGATGTCTTGGCTGCGGCGCGAAAACAGGACATGAAACGCTGGCTGCCGCCATGCGCGAGGCGGTTGCGGCGGCGGTGGCACTTGGTGCCGATCCAAGATTGATGCCGCCGGACGGCCTGACCGAGGATTCGGCCATATTGCCGGTGCCCGAAGGTGGTGAGCTGGTGCAGTCGATCGACAGCCTGTCGGAAATCGTCAGCGATCCGTTCCAGTTTGGCCGCATTGCCGCCATTCACGCAATGAGCGACATATATGCCGCCAATGCCGTGCCCGTCTGGGCGATGGCGAACGTCACCATGGGCATGGCCCGCCTTGACCTGCAGCAACATCAGCTGACCCAGCTGATGGCAGGGGGCCTACTGGCGCTGAGCGAGGCGGGTGTCCAGCTTGTCGGTGGCCATACCGGCGAGAGTCATGACCTTGGCCTCGGTTTCGCGGTCACCGGATGGCGCGAGGGGCCACCAACAATCCCGGCAGCCGATGAGGAAATCGCGCTTGTGCTGACCAAGCCGCTTGGCACCGGTGTGATCATGGCGGCGCACATGCAGCTTGCCGCGCGCGGTGACTGGGTCGCCGAGGCCACCACAAGCATGGCGCATGGCAACGGCACCGCGGCACGGCGGCTCGCCGACCACAACCCGGTGATGACCGATGTCACGGGCTTTGGCCTTGCCCGCCACGCGCTGAACCTTGCCGACAGATGTGGCCGCACCGGGGTCGAGATCGATGGTGGCGCGCTTCCCTGTCTTGAGGGGGCCATCACGCTGCTGGACAAGGGATACAGGTCAACGCTTCATGACCAGAACAGGGCGGCTGTCAGGCTGGCTACAGAAGCTCCTGCAGGGCCGGCTTCGGACATCCTGTTCGACCCGCAGACAAGCGGCGGCCTGCTGGCCGCCCTCCCGGCCGCGGACGCCGACACGATTGTGGGACAGCTTCATGGTGACGGGGTGGCGGCGGCGATCGTCGGGCGGCTTGATGATAAAATGCCCGGCCTGCGGGTCAGGACCTGATTGGAGATCCGCTGATGTCGCCACCGATAAAACGCACAACAAGCTGGCTCGAAAAGCCCTACGACATGATCATTGATGTCAGGTCGGAAGGTGAATTTGCCGAGGACCATATCCCAGGCGCGGTCAACATGCCGGTATTGAACGACCGGCAGCGCGCGGAAATCGGCACCATGTATAAACAGGTTGGCGCCTTCGAGGCGAAACGGTGCGGCGCGGCGCTGGTGGCGCGCAATATCGCGGCGCATATCGAATCCCATCTTGGTGACATGCCACGCGATTTCAGTCCGCTTGTCTATTGCTGGCGTGGCGGCCAGCGAAGCGGCGCTATGGCGAGGATCCTCAGCGAGATCGGATGGCAGGTGACGCTGATTGATGGCGGTTACAAGACCTATCGCAAGGCGGTTCTTGACGGGCTCGACACCCTGCCCCCGCAATTGCGGGTGATCATGCTGCGCGGGCGAACCGGCACGGCCAAGACACGCATTCTGAGAGCCGCTACCGAGGTCGGCGCGCAGGTGATCGATCTTGAGGGTCTGGCAAGCCATCGCGGCTCGCTGCTGGGTCCGGAACCCGGCAACCCGCAACCGACCCAACGCCGGTTTGAATCACGACTGTTCGCCGCCATGCGGAAGTTGAATCCGGCGCGACCGGTCTTTATCGAGGCGGAAAGCAACAAGATCGGCGAGCTGCACATTCCGCGCGCCCTGTGGCACCGGATGCGTGAGGCACCGGCACTCCAGGTGGTGGCCCCGCTGGCGGCGCGGGTTGGCTTCCTGATCGCCGATTACGACCATATCGTTGCCGAACCGGAACGGCTGAAGCCGCTGCTCAGCTGGGTGGTGACACGGATCGGCCATGAGCGGGTGAGCGCGTGGCAAAGCTGCATCGATGCCGGTGACTGGGCGGGATTTGTCACGCACGTCCTCGAGGATCACTACGATCCGGCCTATGACCGCTCGGCCGCGGCGCGCCAGCATGTCGATCTCGGCGATCTGGTTGTCGAGAGTCTTGATGACAGGGAGATCGCAAGGCTGGCTCGGAACCTCGCCACATATGAATAAACCGGGCGGCCCGCTACAGGCCCAAAACCCAAAAAACCCTGTTGCATCGTCGAATTAGTGATGTATAACGCTCCGCAGGCTATTCCCCGGTAGCTCAGCGGTAGAGCAAGCGACTGTTAATCGCTTGGCCGGCGGTTCGAATCCGTCCCGGGGAGCCAACCTCCTTAAAGCAAGGTCCGTGGGCCGTGGTTCAAGTGACTGTTTCCAAACGATTAACGTT
>JAYQDX010000127.1:0-5597 GCA_038138545.1 Rhodobiaceae bacterium
AGCCCGGCGCGTTCCATATGCGGGCGCACCTCGCGGGCCTGCGCCACATCGCCGGCGCCAAGATCGATCGCCATGCCGTCATAGCCGGCCGCGGCGACCATCTCGCAAATCCGGTCATAGGCAAGGATGGTGCCGCTGTCATCATGCGGCATCATCGCCCAGAGCGATGTGAAGGTCTTGAGTTGCCGCAATGACATGGGGCGGTCAGGCTTCCAGCCGCGCGGTACGGCCACCGGCCACCGGTACAATCCAGGCCTCATCCATTGGCCACTGGCTTTCATCCTTCTGCATCAGGCGCTTTACCACCTCGATCTGGAATTCGATCCAGCCCATGCGATGCACCGGGCCGGCCGCTGATTCGATCTTGTCATTCAGCTTGCGGAGTTGCCAGAACGGCACGGACGGGTAGCTGTGATGCGCGGTGTGGTAGGGCATCTGCCAGCACAGCCAGCGCATGATGGCATTGGTCCGGGTCGAGCGGGTGTTGTGAAGAATGTCGGTCTCATGCGACAGGCCGAGATGCTCGATCGTGTTCTGCAGCTGATGAACCCATTTTGTCAGCACCATCGGCAGCAGCCAGAAGGTCACGGCGGCCCAGCTTTCAAAAACGAACGACAATGCCGCGATGACCGCATAGCCGGCGATATGAAGACGGGATTCGCGGATGATCTTGCCCTCAAGCGCGGCGCTGATATAGGGCTCGATGATGATCCCGCGGGCGCGTCTGACCAGGCCGGTGACACGGTTCATCCAGTAGGTGATGCCGATGAAATAGACAAGATAGCTTTGCAGCGTGTAGGGCGCGCGGGTCAGTTCGCCGTCACGCTCCCAGTTCGAGGTCCAGCGATGATGCGCCTGGTGCATCGCCAGATCGTAATCGCGTGGAAAGATCATCGCGAAACCGACAAGACGCCCGAAGATCTCGTTCAGCCGGCGAGTGCGAAAGACGGTCCAGTGCGACAGCTCATGCTGCGCCGCATAGAGGAAATTGACGACCACGCCGAGGGCGAAACCGGTCGCCACCACCCACCATGTGCCCATGGCCAGGACATGCAGATAGCCAAGGCCGGCGATGGCGCCAAGATGGCTTGCCATCTGCAGGCCGCCGGCAAGGTCGGACTTGGCGTTGAATTCCTTCAGCTCGGCCCCGCTGAGCAGCTTTCGGGTTGAAAAGCTTTCTTCCACTGTTGTCATCCCATTCCAAATATATTGCTAACAGGCTACCAGCCTATGGCGGGCACCAGCAAGCCGCGATGCGGCCGGTGGTCACAGCCGGCATTGTGCCATCCGGCCTTGGCCCTACATGCGGCTTGTGGCGGCATCCCCGAGATTTTCCGCGCCGCGCTCCTTCAGAAGCTGGTCCAGCCAGTCCGGGTCCATTTCCGGCACGGAACTCAGCAGCAGATCGGTATAGGCGTGGTGCGGCGGGGTGAACATCTCGTCCTTCGGGCCGGCCTCGACGATCAGACCGTCCTTCATCACCACCACCTCGTCGGCGATGGCGCGCACCGTCGACAGATCATGCGTGATCAGCATGTAGGAGAGTTTCATTTCGTCCTGAAGACGTGTCAGCAGTTTCAGGATGCCCTCGGCGACAAGCTGGTCGAGGGCCGAGGTCACCTCGTCACAGATGATGAATTTCGGTTCAGCCGCCAGCGCGCGGGCGATTCCGATCCGCTGCTTCTGGCCGCCGGACAGCTCCGATGGCAGGCGGTTGATATATTCGCGCGGGTCCATCTCGATCAATTCCAGAAGTTCCTCGACGCGGCGGCGTTTCTCGGCTCCCTTCAGCCCCAGATAGAATTCCACCGGGCGGCCGATGATCTCGCCAATCCGCTTGCGCGGGTTGAGCGCCGTATCGGCCATCTGGTAGATCATCTGCACCTGGCGCAGCTGATCGACGCTGCGCTTGCGGTAATCGGCCGGCAGCACGGTGTTTTCAAAGGTGATCTCACCCTGGCGCGGTGGCAGCAGGCCGGTGATGCAGCGGGCCGTGGTTGATTTGCCCGATCCGGACTCGCCAACAACGGCGACGGTTCGTCCTTCATGAATGTCAAAGCTGACATCGCGCACCACCGGGTCGCCATCGCCATAGGCGGCGGTGACATTGCGAAGGCTGATCACCGGCGTGGCCGCCGTCTTGACGGTGGGCTTCTGTGGGCGCTGGAAGCTGCGAACGGCCCATAGCGACTTGGTGTAATCCTCGCGCGGCGCGTCGAGCATGGTGCGGGTGTCGGCCTCCTCGACCTCGTCGCCGCGAAGCAGCACCTTCACCCGGTCCGCCATTTGCGCGACCACGGCAAGATCGTGCGTGATGTAGATGGCGGCGGTCTGGAATTGCTCGACAATCTCGCGGATGGCGACGAGCACCTCGATCTGCGTTGTCACATCAAGCGCCGTTGTCGGCTCGTCGAAGATGATCAGGTCGGGACGGCAGGACATCGCCATTGCCGTCATGGCGCGCTGCAGCTGGCCACCCGAGACCTGGTGCGGATAGCGGAACCCGATCTCGTCCGGGTTGGGAAGACGAAGGCGCCGATACAGCTCGATGGCATCCGCCTCGGCCTCACTCCGGCTCGCCAGACCATGGAACAGCGGTGCCTCGGAATGCTGGTTGATGATCTTGTGCGCCGGGTTGAAGCTGGCGGCGGCGGATTGCGCGACATAGGCGATACGCTTGCCAAGGAGCTGCCGCCTGATATCCGGTGTGGCGCTGACAAGGTCAATGCCGTCAAATTCGACCGACCCGCCGACAATCTCGCAGCCGTCGCGCGTAAAACCCATCGCGGCAAGGCCGAGGGTGGACTTGCCGGCGCCGGACTCGCCGATCAGCCCCAGGACCTCGCCCCGTTTCAGGTCGAGATCGACCTTGTTGATGATTCGCACCCGTGTCTCTTCGGTGATGCCGTCAATCTCCAGGTCGCGGATCCGGACAAGCGTGTCGCTGGCAGCCATGATGTCTACTCCTTCAGGCCGGATGCGCGATGCAGCATCCAGTCAACGACGAAATTCACCGCCACGGTCAACAGCGCGATGGCGCCGGCGGCCATCAGCGGCAGCGAGGCTGTCAGTGGGCTGATGACAGCGAAATTGATGAATTGCGACAGGTCGCGAACCATTGTCCCCCAGTCGGCAAGTGGCGGCTGGATGCCGATTCCAAGGAAGGACAGCGAGGCGATTGTCAGGAAGACGAAGCAGAATCGCAGCCCGAATTCGGCCAGCAGCGGCGCGAAGGCATTCGGCGCGATCTCGCTGAAGATCAGGTAGGACAGCTTTTCCCCGCGAAGTTTCGCCGCCTCGAAGAAATCCATCACCACGATGTTCATCCCGACGGCGCGTGCCAGCCTGAACACGCGGGTGGAATCAAGCACCGCTATGATGACAATCATGAACAGCGTAACCATCGATTTCTGCGATCCGAACCAGGCTGTGGCGATGGTCATCAGCAGCAGTGCGAAGATGAGTTGCGGGATCGACATCAGCATGTCGACAATCCGCGACAGCACCTGATCGAGAATCCCGCCCATCGTGGCGGCAAGGAAGCCGAGGCTGATGCCGATGAAAAAGGCAAGGAGCGTTGTCACGAAGGCAATGCCGACAGTGTTCTGCGCGCCATAGATCAGGCGCGAGAGAATGTCCCGTCCGATCTGGTCGGTGCCGAGGAAATGTGCCGGGTTGCCTCCCATTTCGGGATTGCCGCCCGGAAGCACATTCGCATCCTTGAAGATTTCCGCCTGGCCGTAGGGCGCGATGAAATCGGCAAAGATAGCGACAAAGGCATAGATCAGGATCAGCAGGATCCCCAGCGCCGCCGTCACCGGCATTGAGCGGAACAGTTTCCTCGACGCTCTGGTGCCAACATGACGGCCAAGCTGCTGGAACAGGAACCCGGCGATGCTGAAGCCGATGACACCATGCACCGCCCATCGGAAAAAGGTCGCCCCGGGGTTCATCCCCGGACCAAAATACAGCGCGATGCCCTGATAGAGGGTAACCACGAGGAGGCTGTAACCAAGGGCGCCTGTCGGGGTGATGTCTCGCAACCGCTCAATCGATCTGGCGCCACCAATCTGTCGTCCACCGAAATACAGCGCCAGCGCGCCAGCGACGATCAGGGCTGACCAGTAGGAAAGTGGCAGGGTCGGCATCATGCGTCTCCTATTTCGGCAGCCGCAGTCGCGGGTTGGAGAGGATCGACATGACATCGGCAAGCAGGTTCAGCGAGATGTAGGCCGCCGCAAAGACGAGGCAGCAGGCCTGCACCACCGGAATATCGCGGATTTTCACCGAATCAACGAATAGCTGACCAACCCCGGGATAGACGAACACCACCTCTACAACGACCACGCCGGTGATCAGATAGGCAAGGTTCAGCGCGATCACATTGATGATCGGTGCCAGCGCGTTGGGAAGGGCGTGAACAACAATGATGCGGAATGGCGACAACCCCTTGAGGCGCGCCATCTCGATATAGGGCGAGGCAAGCAGATTGATGATCGCCGCCCGTGTCATCCGCATCATATGCGCCGTCACCACCAGCGTCAGCGTCAAGGCCGGCAGCATCGTCTTCTCCAGCTTCTGGCCGAAATCCATCCCGTCATGAATGTTCGACAGGGACGGGAACACCGGGCTGAGGACCGCCAGCAAGAGGATCAGGATATAGGCGACGAAGAATTCCGGGCTGGAGATCGAGGTCAGGGTGCTGACATTGGCGATGCGGTCGAAAATCGAATAGCGGTACAGCGCCGCCAGAACGCCAATGATCAGCGACACCGGCACGGCGATCGCCGCGGTGACGCCGGCAAGGAACAGCGTGTTGGCAAAGCGCGGGGCCAGCTGGTCGGCGACGGTGCCGAAATTGGCGTCGGCAGTGGTGCCGGCATAGGACGAGAAATTGGCCTTCGCGAAACTGGTGCCGAAATCCCACTGCACCGCGCCGAGAAGCCAGTCGAAATAGCGGATATGGATCGGTTTATCGAGTCCGAGATCCTTGCGAATCGCGGCCACCGCCTCGGGCGTTGCCGATTGCCCGAGGAGCGCCTGCGCGAAATCGCCCGGCAGCATGTTGACGGCGAGAAAAATGATCACCGACACCATGAACATGGTCAGCAGGCCAAGTCCGAGGCGTTTGCCGATGATGGTGATTACATTGTTCATCCTTGCCTCACGCACCGCTCACGGTCATGACCCCGGTTGTTCGGGTGATCGCAAACAGACAAATGTCAGAATCAGTAAATCAAGGAAAAGGCGGGACCCGAAGGTCCCGCCGGAATGTAGTCAGGATCAGGCCGACCACCAGCGCTTGCAGCTGCGCAGGTTGTCGAGCATCCAGAGGTTGCCGGTCTTGCCGCTATTCTCGACACGGTTCGATTTCGCGTCGACATAGTTCTGGTACATCGGCACCACGGTGGCACCCTCGTCACGGCAGATGCCCTGCATCTCGCGGTAGATTTCACCACGAAGTCCGGTGTCGAGCTCGGCCCGTCCTTCCAGAAGCAGCTTCTGGAAGCGCTCATTCTCCCAGCCGGTGTCGTTCCACGGCACGCCGGACTCATAGGCGGTCGAGAACATCCAGTCCTCGGTCGCGCGGCCCGACC
>JAYQDX010000128.1:0-5552 GCA_038138545.1 Rhodobiaceae bacterium
TGTCTGGCCGGCCCGGCTGCATCACGTCACAAAGCTATGCCCGATATTTATACCCTATGCCGTAGAGGGTTTCGATATTGTCGAAGCTGGAATCCTGAGCCTTGATCTTGCGGCGGAGTCTTTTGATATGGCTGTCGATGGTGCGATCATCGAGAAACACCGATTCGCCATAGGCGGCATCCATCAGCTGGTCCCGGTTCTTGACCATGCCGGGCCGCAAGGCCAGTGCCTGCAGAATCAGGAATTCGGTCACGGTCAGCTTGACCTCCTCGCCCTTCCAGCTGCACAGATGGCGGTCGGGATCCATCAACAATTCACCCTGGCGGATGATGTTCGGCGCCGACATGTCCATCTCATCCTGGCTGGCACGGCGCAGGACGGCACGGATCCGTGCGATCAACAGGCGCTGCGAGAAAGGTTTGGTGATGTAGTCATCGGCGCCCATCCCGAGACCGAGCGCCTCGTCCAGCTCATCATCCTTGCTGGTCAGAAAAATCACCGGCAAGCTGGAGGTCCCGCGCAGCTTCTGAAGCAATTCCATGCCATCCATACGCGGCATCTTGATGTCGAGAACGGCCAGTTCGACCGGCCGGCGGGCAAGGCCGCGCAACGCCGTCTCACCATCATGATAACAATCGACCTCGAACCCTTCACTCTCCAGCGTCATTGACACCGAGGTCAGAATATTCTGGTCATCATCGACAAGCGCAATCCGCGTTCCCATGCCAATCTCCCGTCTTCGAACCGCATTCCGGGGCGGCGCGCACCACCCATCATGGTCCCGGTCTAGCCGTCAAAAAGGGCCAAGATAGGGCCGCATTATGCCGGCTGTGCCGCAAAGCCGCCGCAATGACGCCGGAAGCCGGTCCGGCATGTCCGCAAGGGACAGCGATCAGTGCGCCTCGGCCCAGCTGTCGGCGATACCGGCATCGGCGACAAGCGGCACCGCCAGTTCCAGAACCGGCGCGGCGGCGGCCTCCATCACCTGCCGGATGACTGTCACCGCATCATCGGCCGTCGCGGCGTCGGCCTCGAAGATCAGTTCGTCATGAACCTGAAGCAGCATCCTGGCATCCAGCCCGGCATCGCCAAGAGCGCCCGGAATGCGGATCATCGCGCGCTTTATGATGTCGGCGGCGCTGCCCTGGATCGGCGCGTTGATGGCTTGGCGCTCGGCAAAACCACGCTGCGCCGGGTTGCCGGCGGTGATCCCGCCGATATGAATGCGCCGCCCGAACAGCGTCTCGACATGGCCGACCTCGCGCGCTTCCAGCTTGATCCGCTCCATATAGGACCGGATGCCCGGGAAATTCTCGAAATAGGCATTGATGAAATCGCGTGCCTCGCCCTGTCTGATGCCAAGCTGGCGCGCCAGGCCGAAACCGGAAATACCATAGATGATGCCGAAATTGATCGCCTTGGCGCGGCGACGCGTTTCGGCATCCATCGCGTCAATCGGCACCCCGAACACCTGCGAGGCGGTGCGGGCATGGATATCGACGCCGGCGCGGAAGGCCTCGATCATCGTTTCCTCGCCAGCGACATGCGCGACCAGCCGCAACTCGATCTGCGAATAATCGGCCGAGATCAGCTTCTTTCCCTCGGCGGCGACGAAGGCGGTACGGATCTGCCGGCCCTCGGCGGTGCGGATCGGGATGTTCTGTACATTCGGGTCGGATGAGGACAGCCGGCCGGTCGAGGCGCCAACCATCGAGAATGAGGTATGAACCCGCCCGGTCTCCGGAAGGATGCTGTCGACAAGCGCGTCGGCGTAGGTTGATTTGAGTTTCGCCAGCTGCCGCCAGTCAAGAACCTTCGCGGCGATCTCGACACCGTTGGCGGCAAGATCCTCGAGGATGTCGGCGGATGTCGAATAGGCCCCCGTCTTCGCCTTCTTGCCGCCCTCAAGCCCCATCTTGTCGAACAGGATTTCACCAAGCTGCTTTGGCGAGCCGACATTGAAATCCTCACCGGCAAGATCGAGGATCTCGCGGTTGAGCGCCGCCATGCGGGTCGCGAAATCATTCGACATCCGCGCCAGGATCGACGGATTGACTGTGATGCCGGCATTTTCCATCGCCGCCAGCACCGGGATCAGCGGCCGTTCCAGCCTTTCATAGACCGATGCGACGCCCTCGACGGCAAGCCGCGGACGCAGCATCTGCCACAGACGCAGCGTGATATCGGCATCCTCGGCCGCGTAATCCAGCGCCGCCTCGGGTGTCAGCGACCCGAACGGCACCTGTTTGGCCCCCTTGCCGCAGACATCCTCATATTTGATTGTCGTATGGTCGAGCCAGTGGCCGGCAAGCGAATCCATCGAATGGCTGTTCACCCGTCCGGCGTCGAGGACATAGGACAGACACATCGTGTCATCGACCGGCGTCAGATGAATGCCACCATTATGCGGGCGCATCAGGACGTGGCTGTCATATTTCAGATTGTGCCCGATCTTCAGCACCGCCGGATCCTCGAACAGCGGCTTCAGGATCGCCATCGCATCATCAAAGGCGATCTGGTCCGGCAGCACGGCACCAGCATCGGCATCAGCATCGAAGTCAAGGCCGCCCTGCCCGTCCGCCGCCACCGCGCCGCCGCCATGGCGAAGCGGCACATAGCAGGCACGCCCGGGTGCCAGTGCCATGGAAATGCCGACAAGTTCGGCCGCCGCGGCGTTCAGCGAGCTGGTTTCGGTATCAACGGCAAGATAACCCTGCCGCCGCGCCAGCGCCGCCCATTCGGCAAGCGCCTCTGCCTCGGTGATCAGCTGGTAATCGGCCTCGCCCTCGGGCGCTGGCGCGGCAGGTTGTGACGGCGCCGCGGCAGGTTGCGGCGCACCGCCCATCGAGCGTATGGCGGGTGCGGCGCGCGGCGCGGCGCCATCAGCCCCGATACGCGTCAGAAGCCGGCGGAATTCCTGTTCGACCAGAAAATCCTTCAACCGGTCGAAATCGCGCTCACCTCGTTTCAGCCCGTCAAGCGTCAGCGGCGTCGGCGCGTCATCACGAAGCCGCACAAGATCGCGGGAAATGCGTGCCTGTCCGGCGAAGTTGAGCAGATTCTCGCGCCGTTTCGGCTGCTTGATCTCCTCGGCGCGTTCCAACAGCGTGTCGAGGTCACCATAATTGTTGATCAGCTCGGCCGCCGTCTTCACACCGATCCCGGGCACGCCGGGGACATTGTCGGTAGAATCGCCGGCAAGCGCCTGGACATCGACAACCTTGTCGGGGCTGACGCCGAACCGTTCCTCGACCTCGGGGGCCGCGATGCGCCGCTGCTTCATCGGGTCGAGCATGGTCACGCCGCCTCGCACAAGCTGCATCAGATCCTTGTCGGATGACACGATCACAGTATCCAGCCCGGCCGCCTCGGCCATGCCGGCATAGGTGGCGATCAGATCGTCAGCCTCGAATCCGGGGGCTTCAAGCTGCGGCAGCGACAGCGCCTCGGTGGCGCTTCGCACCAGCGCGAATTGCGGCACCAGCTCCTCGGGCGGGTCAGTGCGGTTGGCCTTATAGTCGGCATAAATATCGTTGCGGAAGGTCTGGCGGGCCGAATCAAACACGACGGCGACATGGCTTGGCGCCAGATCATCGACAAGCTTCATCACCATGCCGGTGAAGCCGAACACCGCATTCACCGGCGTGCCATCAGCGCGGGTCATCGGCGGCAGCGCATGGAAGGCCCGGAAGATATAGCCGGACCCGTCGATCAGGACGAGCTGGTCACGAACACCCCCACCGTCACTCCCTTGATCACTCCCATGATCACTCATCGGATGCCCGCCATGCCGGCGAAGCCGGCCTCGGATGACGGAACGGTTCGTGAGGGCGGCAGGATGGCGAGACCATTATTCATCATCCTCGTCACACATCATCCTCATCACCGGCGCGCACATAGCGGCGCGAGCAATAGGGACAGACGATTTCACCATCGGTGCCAAGGGTCAGCCACACCCGCGGATGACCAAGCGCGTCACCATTGCCGTCGCAGGCCACCCGGTCCGACGTGACCGTGATGGTGTCAGCCTGGTGCGCGTTGGCGCCTGTGTTGTTGCCGTCGGTGCTGCTGGCCGTCATCATCCGTCCATATCCCCCTCAATCCGATATGCTTATGAAAGCAGTGTAGGCGTGTAGCCGTAAAACTCGTCTCCGGACCGGCCGCTCGCGCAGCCTTTCCCATCCCCTGTTCAAAATCTATAGCCTTGCCGGCGGTGATGCAATTGCGAAGCATGCCCAGGGCAAATCAAGGTCCACATGCGAGGCCCGAATGCAGCCGGTGAAGGCGGGCTCTCGACACGGCCCGCTTCCGATAGCCCGGCCGAATACCTATATGACCGGTAAGTCGCGCCCCGCCCGAAAGGCAAGCCCCACAGGTACCCGATCCATGACCCAGCCCTTTGTGAACATCCCCGCCGATGGCATCGCCATTCGCGCTCGCGGTATCCGGAAAATCTATACCGGTGCCGGTGGCAAGGCGCCGAAACAGGCGCTTGACGATATTGATCTCGATATTCCAGTCGGCGCTGTCTTCGGGCTTCTGGGGCCAAATGGTGCCGGCAAATCGACCTTCATCAACATCATGGCGGGCACGGTGATCAAATCCGCCGGCAGCATTGGCATCTGGGGCACCGACATCGATGACAATCCGCGCCAGGCGCGGGCCAATATCGGGATCGTGCCGCAGGAATTGAACATCGATGCCTATTTCACGCCGCGCCAGCAGCTGGAGTTTCAGGCCGGCCTGTTCGGTGTGCGGCCGTCCGAGCGGCGCAGCGATGAAATTCTCGAGATGGTCGGCCTGTCCGACCAGGCACACACCTATGCCAGACGCCTGTCAGGTGGCATGCGACGGCGGCTGCTTGTCGCCAAGGCGATGGTTCACAGCCCGCCGATCCTGGTTCTCGACGAGCCGACAGCCGGGGTCGATGTGGCGCTTCGCCAGCGGCTGTGGGACAATATCCGCGCCCTCAACGAGGCCGGCGTGACGATCGTCCTGACGACGCATTACCTGGAAGAGGCCGAGGCGCTGTGCGACCGCATCGCCATTCTCAATCACGGTCGGCTGATCGCGAACCAGCCGAAGGACCAGCTGATGGCCGGCGCCCGCGCCAAGGAACTGCGGATGACCCTGACCGGCGGCACCCCGGCACAGATGCCGGCGGCGCTCGCCGCGCTTGGCGCGCAGCCTGTCGAGGGCGGCATTCTGGTCCGTTACGACCCGGCGGTGACCGGTGCCGCCGGAATCATCACCGCCGTGGCCGCGACCGGGCTGGAGATCAGCGATGTCACCACCGTCGAGCCCGACCTTGAGGATGTGTTCCTCGAGATGACCGGCGGGATGGCCTGAGCCACGCCCTGCCGGGTCGTATCGTAATGGTCATGGTAATGGACTTGGCAGACGGCCAGGGCAAATGGTCAGGGCAAGTGGTCAGGGCAAATGGCTTGGCTTTGGACATACAAGCGCGTATAAACCGCACGAATGGCGGCAGGGACCGCCCGCCGCACCCGTAGCTCAGCTGGATAGAGCGCTGCCCTCCGAAGGCAGAGGTC
>JAYQDX010000129.1:0-1320 GCA_038138545.1 Rhodobiaceae bacterium
TGGCCATGAGAATGACAAAGCCCAGGAAACCCAGTGTATAGATTCCGTAGACCCGGCCGAGATTCTGAATGAATCCGCCTTCGAGTTTCATCATGGTGAGTTCCCCCTATTCCTCAGAAACACCATGTTCGTCATCAAGCCTGTTCTGGCGCGAAACGAACCAGAAAATCAGAATGACGAAGGCGATCTGCGAGCCCTGGCCAGCCATGAAATAGCCGCCGGGGAATGATCCCTCGGCACCATTCAGGGCAGAACCGAACCAGTGCACGACGAAAGAGAAGAAGGCCCAGATCGCAAGCGTGATGAACAGCAAGCGCTTGGACTTCTCCCAATGGCTGGATGAACCAGCTGCTTCGTTTGACATGGAAATTCCTCCTGTTGAAGCACCCGCCTCGCGACGGGTAGCACCTTAGCCCCGGAACCAGCTGAGGAATGTCAGCCCCGAAGCCTCCCCTTCCATCGCGGTCTGTTATTGTTTTTTACCGCGACTTCATTGACGCCTGATGGTACTCAGGAGTGCAAAAATGACAACAACTTTTCTGTTTTCGAGAAAAATGTCCCTGCCGGAAACGCTCAAATCGGTCTTGCGCACGCTTGGCTTCATTGGCCAGCCACCCATCGAATCCTACCGCCAGTTGATTGAGCATACGGC
This sequence comes from Rhodobiaceae bacterium, assembly GCA_038138545.1. Taxonomy (GTDB): domain Bacteria; phylum Pseudomonadota; class Alphaproteobacteria; order Puniceispirillales; family Puniceispirillaceae; genus UBA8309. Next base: position 653 of record JAYQDX010000129.1, read on the forward strand.
GAAAAACGCCGCCTATGTCTCGCAGGTGACGCTCTATACCTACATCAAGGCCCGCGCCGGCACGCAATATCCGAAACTGTTCACAAACGAGGATTTCCTGACCTCGCTGAGGATCGCCCGATGGCATATCTTCGGCGCCGCGGTGGCCGATATGGCGCTGTTCGCGGCGGCGCAGTTCCATGTCCGCGGCGCCCTTGACCATGACCATAGCGCCGCCTTCGCCGGCGGCATCATGGATGAGGTGCTGACCGACTATGAACAGCAGGATGTCGAGCCGAAAGTGTTCCTCGAGATGCTGGCCGAAGGGCATCGCCGTGCCAACTTTGCCAACTGGGCCGACATCGCCGACGGGCCAGCCGCCTTCCGGGCCAGCTCGGACGCCGTCTTCCACTGGGCGCCGATTGCTGATGAATTGAAGTCCCTGGACGAGGAAATCATCCGTAACTCGATCCATCTTCGCTGGATCGGCGTGCGCAGAGATACAAAGAAACTCATGAGGATGGAAGCAATCCACTCCAGCTGGGACGGCGCGACACCGAAGTGACGCGCGTTGCCGGCATTCTCGTCATCAATAGAGCTGATGCCCACAGCTGGCGCGGTATCATGGTCGTTCAGCTCATGCCGTGAAGCGACTTTGTTTCCAGATAATCCTCAAGCCCCATCATCCC
>JAYQDX010000129.1:1420-5409 GCA_038138545.1 Rhodobiaceae bacterium
GCTCTGGCGATCGCTTCCTCGGTTAGGTCCTTGATCTGCGAGACTGCAGCTGGCCGGGGGTTGGTGCCGGCGGCACTGTCCTTGATCGCCTTCTCGGCGATCCTCCCGGCGCAATCGGCCGGCACCCCTATCTCGGCAAGACTTGTCGGAATGCCGATCCTGTCGAGCAGATCCTCCACAGCGGCCATGAAGGCTTCGTTCGATGTCTCGGCAAGGCCCATCACCTGCGCCATGCGCGCGACTTTTGCTTCCTGGCCGGGCAGGTTGAAGCGCAGCACCACCGGAAGGATGATGGCGTTGGTCAGACCGTGCTGGGTGTTATATTCCGCCCCGATCATGTGCGAAATGGCATGCACAAGCCCCAGTCCCTTGACGAAAGCGATGCCGGCAAGGCATGACCCTGCCAGCATGCCGCCACGGGCTGCCAGATTGGCCGGCTCGGCGACCGCTATCGGCAACCAGCGCGACACCAGCGCCAAACCCTCCAGCGCCATCCCGTCACATAAGGGATGAAAGCCGGGAACGAGATAGGCCTCTATGGCGTGGATCATCGCGTCCGCGCCTGTCCACGCTGTCAGGCTTTCCGACAGGCCGAGCGTCAGTTCCGGATCGAGAAGCGCCAGCGACGGCTTGAGGTCAGGATGCCATACACAGAATTTCATACCCTTTCCGACATGGGTGATCATGGCGGTGCTGTCGGTCTCGGCACCTGTGCCAGCCGTCGTCGGAATGGTAATCAGCCGCGGAAAGGCGGTGGTGATCTCGGGATCGGGCTGCTCAAACTCGAAAGCCCAGAGATCGATCTCGTTGTTGGCCGTCAGACAGATGGCCTTGCCGCCATCCATGGCGCTGCCGCCGCCAATGGCGATTATCGCGTCATATGCACCCTCGATATAGACATCACGTCCGGCGCCTATCTCGTCATCCCTCGGATTCGGCGAGATGTCCGAGAACAGTCCGGACATCAGGCCGGTATCCGAAAGAAACGTCCGCAGACTGGTGATGAAGGGCAGGTCGCGGCTTCCCCGATCGGTGACCACCAGCGGGCGGGACACGCCGAGGGACAGGCAGTGCGCGCCAATCTCGGCAAGCCGGCCGGGACCATAGGCAATCGGCACGGGAAAATGCCAGTCCTGGCGCGAGAGAATGTCCTCTTCGAAAAGGATCTGTCCTGTTCCGACCATCGGCGGTCTCCTGATGTTCCATCATCACCATTCGTATCGCGAACTTACCATCAGACATTTTTCAAGTCAGTGGTTGAGGCGGACACTGTATCGGGGGATGATGACGCGGCACGTCCGGTTGCAATGTCGGAGCCCCTCTGCAGATAAGAACAAGTTCCATACGCGACCTTCGGCGCTCCGAGTTTTCGAGCGCCACCTTCGAGGCGGTCATCCCAGCCAATTTTTTCGAGACGATCTTCAGCCCGCGGATATGTCAGGCCCGGGTTTCTGTTGTTTCCGAAGTGCCGCACAGCCATCATTGCCAGCGACGGGGCCATTGATGACATGGTCTTCGTTGTCCCGAAGATGTTGCCGGCTGACGAACTCAGCGCCTCGAATCGCGCTCCTTCAGGGAACAGGTCAATTTGATCCAGCTTTGCGCCGCCACCGGATCACGACCGCCTGCGCATCATCATCAGCGGCTCGATGAGACTGGCCGTCGCGATCAGAAGCACGCCGGCAAGCTCTCTGACGCCGAAAGGTTCGCCTGCCAGCAACGCGACCGACAGGGCACCGACGGCGATTTCTGTCATGAACAGCAGCCCGCTGACCCCGGGATTCAGATATTTCGGACCCCAGAGCGAGGCATAGGTTCCGGGAATAATGGCGAAAAACACGAACAGCAACAGCATTGGCAGAACCGGCCGCGACTGCTCGATGGTCGGCAGTCCGGACGGTGCCAGCAGGAAGGCCAGCATCGTCGACAGCACCAGCCCCCAGACGAAGAATCCGATCGTCAGGTCGATGGCCGGCTGATCTTCATACCTGCGCAGACGCACCGTGGTTATCGACCAGAAAAGCCCGGCGACCAGCCCGATCCAGTCGCCGGCGTTTTTCGGGATCGGCATCACCTCACCAAGGCCGAAAAGAACCAGCATGCCAAAAAGTGCTAGCGCCATGGAAACGACGCGAACCGGCGTGATCACCTCGCCAAGTATGAATCGCGCCAGAAGGATGCTCCAGATCGGCATCATGTAGAACAGCATGATCGCGCGGACGACATCGGTATAGACGATCGAGGTGGAGTAGAGGGTCAGGGCGACCCCGCTCGAGATGACAGTCAGCTGCAAGGTCATGCCGCCCCGCCATATGCCCGCCCACCGGCGGACAAGAAGCGGCAGGACAATTAATGACGGCACAAGAAAGTAGAGCGGCGTGATCCAGATCTGATGAATGCCGGCGTCAGCCATGTGGCGCAGCGGGATCCAATAGATTCCCCATACCGCCCCGGCGTACAGACAGGCCAGCCTTGCGTGGGTGTCTCGTGTTCCGATCATGCGCTACATGGCTTAGCGGAATAGGATGCGGCACGCAAATTCTTGTTCAGGACCGACCAGCGGCGCACCCTCACAAAGGCCGGACGCCGCGCCCCGGGATCTGGCGACATCATTATCTTCACCGTATCACCTTCACCGTCCTGTACCGGCAGTCGCAAGTTCGGTTTCCTGCCGGTTCCCGGACAGCGCCGCCAGCGCCGCGTCATCCGTGATGACGCCCGGGCCGGGTCGGAGGATCGCGGCCTGTCGCTGGCCATCCCCGCTGCCATGCTTGCAACCTTGAAGGGCACCAGACACAGCTGGGCCTTCACGGGCGAACCTGAACCCCAGTTGAACAACCACCGGAGCCGGCGGTGCAGACCGAACCATGGCAGGCGCCGGCGGTGAGAATGTTGATCCGCCAGCCACCGGACGAACGCCGCCACCCGGCTTGCAAGGCCCGCACAGTCACGATGAGCGGGCCTGCCACAAACACGATACCAAGTGCCGGCTGACCCGGCCAAATCAAAGGGAATACCAGAGAAAGCAGGCCTTTCCGGCTGCAATAGCACTTGCAATCCGGTCGGGTTGCGGCCTAGAATTTTCACTTTGAAACGACATGATTTATCGCCCTGCAAACAAAACCCAAGGGCCAGGAGGAGGAAACTATGACACTGAATATTTCAAGGCGGACGGCACTGAAGACGGCGGCAGCCGCGGGCGCACTGTCTGTCGCGGGCATGCCGGCGATGGCGGCGCCGAAGCATGGTGGAACTTACCGCATCGGCATGTCCGGTGGTAACACGTCGGATACCTGGGACAGCCGTACCCATTCCGACAGCTTCATGATCAATATGGGCGCCGGCTGTGTGTTCGAGACGTTGACCGAAGTATCGTCAGCAGGCGAGCTTGTCGGCGAACTGGCGGAAAGCTGGGAGGCATCGCCTGACGCGAAGATCTGGACTTTCAACCTTCGCAAGGGTGTGAAGTTCCACAATGGCAAGTCCTTCGGCGCCGATGACGTCATCGCATCGATGAACATGCATGTCGAGGAGGGCGCCAAGTCGGCCGCCAAGCCGATCGTGTCTGCGGTCGCCGAGATGAAGAAACTGTCGGATCACCAGGTGCAGTTTGTCCTGAAGTCCGGCAGCGCCGATTTCCCGTATCTGGTGTCCGACTATCATATCTGCATGTTCCCGGCCGGCCAGATCGCCGAGGCGATCGCGGGCGGCATCGGAACCGGCCCGTACAAGGTGGTCTCGTTCGAGCCGGGCGTTCGCGCGCTTGTCACCAAGTTCGACGATCACTGGGATGCTGACAACCGCGGCTATTTCGCCGAGGTCGAGCAGATCTTCATCGCTGACGCCTCGGCGCGTGTGAACGCGCTGATGACAAGCCAGGTCGACGCCATCAACCGCGTTGACTTCAAATCGGTGAAGCTGCTTAACGCCTACATCAACATCGACATCATCGAGGTGACGGGCAACATGCACAACACCTTCCCGATGCT
>JAYQDX010000130.1:0-5407 GCA_038138545.1 Rhodobiaceae bacterium
AGCGGCCTGGCGGCTGATCGGCCTAGCGGCTGATTGGCTTGTATTTGATGCGGGTCGGACGGTCCGCCTCGGCGCCAAGGCGGCGTTTCCGGTCAGCCTCATAGGCCTCGTAATTCCCCTCGAACCACTCGACATGGCTGTTGCCCTCGAAGGCGAGGATATGCGTGGCGATCCGGTCGAGGAACCAGCGGTCGTGGCTGACCACCACCGCGCAGCCGGCAAATTCCTCGAGCGCCTCTTCCAGTGCCCGCAACGTGTCGACATCGAGATCGTTGGTGGGCTCGTCAAGCAGCAGCAGGTTGGCGCCGCTCTTCAGCATTCGCGCCAGATGCACCCGGTTGCGCTCGCCGCCCGAAAGCTGGCCGACGCGTTTCTGCTGGTCGCCGCCCTTGAAGTTGAACTGCCCGACATAGGCCCGCGAGGCCATGGTCCGCTTGCCAAGCTCGATCTCGTCAAGCCCGTCGGAAATCACCTCCCAGACTGTCTTCGAATCATCGAGATCGTCACGAGACTGGTCGACATAACCAAGCTTCACCGTATCGCCGACGCTGAAACTGCCATTATCGGGAGCCTCGCCGCCGGTGATCATCCGGAACAGCGTCGTCTTGCCGGCGCCGTTCGGCCCGATGACCCCGACAATGCCACCCGGCGGCAGGCGAAATGACAGGCCGTCAATCAGCAGCTTGTCACCAAACCCCTTGGTGAGCCCGTCAGCGTTGATCACGATGTCACCAAGGCGCGGGCCGGCGGGAATGTGGATTTTGGCGGTGTCGATCTGGCGCTGGCCCTCATCGGCAAGCATCTTTTCATAGGCGCTGATGCGGGCCTTCGACTTGGCCTGCCGCGCCTTTGGCGCCGATCGCACCCAGTCAAGCTCACGCGACAGCGACTTCACCCGCGCATCCTCGGTCTTGCCTTCCTGTTCAAGCCGTTTCTGCTTCTGCTCCAGCCAGCCTGAATAATTGCCCTCATAGGGGATGCCGGCACCGCGATCGAGTTCGAGGATCCAGCCCGCGACCTCGTCAAGGAAGTAGCGGTCATGTGTGATTGTCACGACGGTACCCGGGAAATCATGCAGAAAGCGCTGCAGCCAGGCGACCGACTCGGCATCGAGATGGTTTGTCGGCTCGTCTAGAAGCAGCATGTCGGGCGCGCTCAGCAGCAGCTTGCACAGCGCCACCCGGCGCTTTTCACCGCCCGACAGCCTGGTCACATCGGAATCGCCGGGCGGCACACGAAGCGCGTCCATGGCGATCTCGGCCTTGCGCTCGAGGTCCCAGCCATCGATGGCGTCGATCTTTTCCTGCAACTCGGCCTGTTCGGCGATGACCGCGTTCATCTCGTCATCGGTCAGTTCCTCGGCAAAGCGCGCGCTGACCTCGTTGAACCGGTCCATCAGCTGCTTGGCCTCGCCCATGCCGGCCAGGACATTGCCGATCACATCCATGCTCTCGTCAAGCTCGGGTTCCTGCGCCAGATAACCGACCTTGATCCCGTCGGCGGCCCACGCCTCGCCATTGAACTCGGTATCCAGCCCGGCCATGATCCGCAGCAGGGTCGATTTACCGGCACCGTTCAGGCCCAGCACGCCGATCTTGGCGCCGGGAAGGAAGGACAGGCTGATATTTTTCAGCACTTCCTTGCCGCCGGGCCAGCTTTTGGACAGGCGGTGCATGACATAAACATACTGGTGGCTGGACATGATGTGTCTCCTGGCTGAAAAAATCGGCGGTGCCAATCGGCATCACGACCTGTGAACAGGCCGATGCCTGCCAGTTTCTAGCCCGCGCGCCCCTCAATCTCAACAAGCAATCTCAACAAGCAATTGCAATATGCACCCGCGCCCGACCGTCTTGCCAGCGACATGGCGGGAACGGTCGGATGATCACCGCAACAAGAAGTTCTGTCTTGATTCGGCGGCTGTCATCTCTAAGCTGACAGTCCAAATGCGGGGACATTGACGGAGACGAATCAGGATGGCCGAAGCCTTGCCAGCGCTGGGGATCGTGACTGATCTGCCGCTTGGAATCCTGATGTGGGCCGCGATCCTGCGGTTCCTTTTGTCGATGTTTGTCAAGGAAGACAGCCGGCTTGGCCTGATGCGCCTGCTGAACACGCTGGTCCTGCCGCCGACCCGCGCCGCGATGGTGATGGCACCGCGATGGGTGATCGAGCGTACGGGCCCGCTCTATCTCGCCTTTCTTCTGTTCGTCGCCCGCTTCTACATTCTGCCGCTTGTCATCGGCTATGATGTGCCGGGGTTCGGAGCGATGCCGCTTGAAGGGCTGCTGCTGTCGGTGCGCGCCGAAATCGGCCTCTAGGGCGCCTGCGCCGGGATAATCCGGCCTATTCCTGAACAATGCTGGCCTATTCCTGAACAATCCTGATTGTCTGCTGCCGCTCACCGTCCGGCGTCAGCCGCCAGATCTCGCTTCCCTCGGGCCCGTCGACGATCAGGACGAATCCGCCATCATCGGCGCTGGCCGCGCGGATGGTGGCACCTTCCGGCAGCGGAAGGCTGACCGTCTCCGGCGGCGCGCTCATCTTTGCCAGCCGCGAGGCGATGGTGCCGATCACCACCGCGGTCAGCACGATGATCAGCACCCCCATGATGATCGCGGCGGCCTTGATCATGCCCAGATTGCGAACAATGGCGGATGGCTCGCCGGCGGCGTCACCCGCCTTGTCATGATCTGGCTGCATGTGGATGCCTTTCCTGGGCGACGCGCCCCATAGAGGAGTGTTTTCGCGCCCAATATAGGCTAGTCTGCCAGGCAATGACCAGTGATGCCGCACAACAGCTGACCATATCCGCCGGAGAGGCCGCCGGCGGAGACCGGATCGACCGGTTCCTCGCCAGCAGCCTGACCGGAGAGGAGGCGCTGTCGCGCACCCGCGTCAAGGCGCTGATCCTCGAGGGCGCGGTAACCGAGGACGGCATGGTGACAACCGACCCGTCACAGGCGGTGCGCGAAGGTGCCACCTATGTGCTGACCCTGCCGCCGGTGCGTGACGCCAGGCCGGTCGGGCAGAACATCCCACTGGACATCCTGTATGAGGATTCCGACCTGATCGTGATCGACAAGCCGGCCGGCATGGTTGTCCATCCGGGCCCGGGACAGGCCGACGGCACGCTTGTGAACGCGCTGATCAGCCATTGCGGCGACGGGCTGACCGGCATTGGCGGCGAGATGCGACCCGGAATTGTCCACCGGCTCGACAAGGACACATCCGGAGTGATGCTGGCGGCGAAGAGCCAGCGCGCCCATACGCGCCTGACCGACATGTTCGCCGCGCATGATCTGGAGCGATGCTACACCGCCATCCTGTGGGGCATGCCGGGCGAGAATGACGGCCGAATCGAGGCCCCGCTCGGCCGCTCGCCGCGCGACCGCAAGAAACAGGCCGTTGTCGCGAATGGCCGGCATGCCGCCACGAACTGGCGCGTGATCCGCCGCCTGCCACCTTTCGCCAGCATTGCGGAATGCCGGCTGGAGACCGGCAGGACGCACCAGATCCGGGTTCACATGGCGCATCTCGGCCATGGCGTGATCGGCGATCCGGTCTATGGCCGGCCGATGCGAAGCGGCCAGATGCCGGACGCGGCGGCGCGTGACTGTCTTGCCGAAATTCGCCGGTTCGGGCGGCAGGCGCTGCACGCGGCGCGCCTTTCGCTGGCGCACCCGGTGACCGGCGCGGCGCTGGCATTCGAGACCCCGCTGCCGGCGGACATGCAGGCGCTTGTCGGCGCGATCGAGGACGGCATCGCGCGCCGCGCCGCCGCCCGCCCGCACAATTCAGGCCGGACCCGGTGATGGCGTGACATCGCCGATCTGACGGGGAAATGGCTGTTTTTCAACAGACCAGGAAAAGACATCCTATTGAAATCATGTTCTAAAACCCCATATCAGGGGGGTTAAAAAGACTTTTGCCGAATTCCGCCTTAATCCCGCCCCGAATGCGTGTTTTATTGTTAGATATGGCAACAGTCATGACAAAGGCCGCAATCCCGTGCCGCCCGGCCTCCATGAAGAACTGATGGAGACAGACATATGGCAGTGTCCAAGACATCACTCCCCGCGATCAGCCCGGACGGGAACCTGTCGCGCTATCTCGAGCAGATCCGCTCCTTCCCGATGCTGGAGCCAAAGGAAGAATACATGCTCGCCAAGGCGTGGAAGGAGCGCGGCGATGTCGATGCCGCGCACCGGCTGGTGACAAGCCATCTGCGGCTTGTCGCGAAGATCGCGATGGGCTATCGCGGCTATGGCCTGCCGGTCGCCGACCTGATTTCCGAGGGCAATCTCGGCATGATGCACGCGGTCAAGAAATTCGAGCCGGAAAAGGGATTCCGCCTCGCCACCTATGCCATGTGGTGGATCAAGGCGGCGATCCAGGAATATATCCTGCGCTCATGGTCGCTGGTAAAGATCGGCACCACCGCCGGCCAGAAGAAGCTGTTCTTCAATCTGCGCCGCATCAAGGGCCAGATCCAGGCCATCGATGATGGCGATCTGAAGCCCGAACAGGTGACCGAGATCGCCACCCGCCTCGACGTGACCGAGGCCGAGGTCATCTCGATGAACCAGCGCATGGCCGGCAATGACCGCTCGCTGAATGTCCCGCTGTCGCGCGATGGCGAGGGAAGCGGCGAATGGCAGGACTGGCTTGAGGATGATGGTGAGGACCAGGAGACGACCTTTGCCGAGGCCGAGGAATTTTCCGCCCGCCAGCGGTTGATGATGGACGCCATCGGCGATCTGAACGAGCGCGAGCAGCGCATCCTGCAGGCCCGCCGGCTGGCCGAACCGCCGCTGACGCTGGAGGATCTGGCCGCCGAGTTCGGCGTCAGTCGCGAGCGCATCCGCCAGATCGAGGTGCGGGCCTTTGAAAAGCTGCAGAAGGCGGTCCGCGACAAGGCCGAGGAGATGAAGCTGCTTCCCTCCGCCGACGGCGATCCGGCGCTGCTCGGAGCCTAGAGCCGGGCCCAGCTTGCTGCGACACACCCGTTCTCGCCATCTTGTGAAGTCGCCCTAACGCCTGCTTAACCGCCGGCGTGACATCATCGGGGGCATGAGACCCTGCGCCCACATCCGCCCCGCCCCCGATCTTGCCGTTTGGCGTCGCTTCATGCGGCGCACCGGTATGAACCGTGCCGGTGGCATGGTGAGTGGCATGAAGGGTGGCGTCATGATGGTCAGCGCGGTGCTTACGCTTGCCGGTTGCGGGCATGAGGCCTATGAGGACAGCTACCCCGTCACCAGCGGCGTGATTGTCGATGGCGGCGCCGGAACTGCCCCCGGAACCACCCCCGGAATCACTGGCGGAACCACCCCCGGAATCACTGGCGGAATCACTGGCAGCGCGATGGATGACCAACCCGCGGGCCAGACTGGTGAAGTGACTG
>JAYQDX010000131.1:0-2891 GCA_038138545.1 Rhodobiaceae bacterium
GGAAACACCCCTCTGTGATCGACCGACGGGCTTGTCGCGCAAACCCGCTGGGGCAACCCGAAGGGACACATGCCGGGGTATATGCCGGGGGTACGTTTTGCGACCCGCGAACCAGCTGCGGTGATACAAACGGTAGTACATTGCATGTTGCAAAACAGGTTCGCGGGATCCAGAATCCGCAGAGTTGCAGGCAAGCACATAGGATAAGCCGCTTCCCGAGCGCGCCATTCCTCTAAAATAAACTGCCTTTTATCAACGATTTGCGTCAAATTGTGATCCCCGGCAAAACTGCGCATGGATCACATTCGCTGTTACCACTCCATCGCCTCCATTGCTTCCAGGCCGTGCCGGGCCAGTTCGGGCCGCTCGACAGCGCGGGTGTAAATCTCCGATGTACGACTCTCGGAGTGGCCGTGAATGGCCATGTTCTGATACTGGGTGCAGCCCGCCTCGGCGAGGATGCTGCCGACGGCCTTGCGGATGCCGTGCGCGGTCCTGTTCTCAAGCCCTGCCTGGCGGCACCATTTCGAGAACATCCGGGACCGGCTGCGAGCGGTGCGGTTACCGGATGATGTGATTGATCAGACAGGCGGCCGGCAGACTGCTGGTGTCGGACAGGGTTATGGCAAGGGTTACGAGCTGAACGTCCTTGGCATTTGGCTGGACGAGGTGAAGACAGGCCAGTCTGGACTGTCGCCCTATTGCGCCAGATGACCAACCTTGACGTAGATCAACGCGCCATCTTCCCTTGTAAATGGGCAATGCTCGCTCAGATGCGGGCTTCTTAACCAGCTTCCTGCCGGATAGCTGTCATGCTCATCATGGAAAGTGCCTTCAAGGACAAGTATCTCCTCACCGCCCCAATGCTTGTGCGGATTGAACTGCGTGTCGGGCGCCCATTTCACAAGCGCAACATTCTCCCCCTCATGCTGGTGAAGCGGCATGACAGTCAGCCCGTCTACCAAGCCCGGATGCCACGGCTGGCCGTTGGTATTGACGGCAAATTGCTTCTGATCGTGCTCGCTGAACTGGTGAAGTTTCACAAAAATCGTCGCGCCTTCGGCGCCAATCACTGGCTGATGTCTGGTGCCTATGGGATTGCGGATATAGGTGCCAGCCGGATATTCACCGTGTTCATCCCCAAACACACCATCAAGCACAAGGATTTCCTCGCCACCTGAATGTTTATGTGGCGAGAAGCGGCTGTTGGGTGCATATCGTACCAGAGAGGTGGCACGTGCAACCTCATCGCCAATACGATCAAGCTTCATCCGCTCGACACCGGGCATCGGCGAGGCTTCCCAGATATAGTCGTCAGGTTTAATGACCACACGCTGCGAAAAGTCTGCATTCAGCTCAAAGGATGGATCGATTTCAGGCATGGTAATGTCCGGTGTTGTCATATTTTGCAGCTTCTATGTGGGGGTCGCCCGGGCCATTTGTACGCCCGCGACGATACGACCAGGTCGAACCGCTATGCGTTCTGCGGGTATCGAAACGCAGCGTGGCGTATTTTTGGAGCGGACAAACGATCACCGCCTGTGCCCGCATGCTGTCGATGGTGTGAGTCTATCGACAAGCCGCGTGCCTTGTCACTCGAAATCAGGAGGCCTGAGCGACCGGAGGGTGACAGGAATGTCCAAGGTTTGATGTTTCAATTCTCGTGAAATCTGTTGTTTTCGGAAGGTGAGTCATTAAGTCTGGATCGAGGCTGATTGGACATACTTATTACACATTGCTCGATTATTGGATCGGTCGTTACTAGCCGGTAAATTATGGGAAGAACATGAAAGACGATTACAAACTTGGTAAGATCCTCGCCACCAGTGCCATCAGTGCCGATGCTCCACTGGGCCCGGTGAAACCTAGAAGAACACGCCTCAAGCTGGCCATAGCGCTGGTGATTCTGGGGTATGTGGCCTTTGCTGTGTACAGCCATAATGCTGACGCCCAAGACCGGGACACCATAACAACGCCCGACAGTTTGATCATGAGCGTTTTGTGCGGACCATGACAGCCTGTCATCATTGCGGGTGTCGCACGCAGGACGGCGCGGTGTCGGGGTGACATGATCGATCGGATCGGCAGCTGGCAAACTGCCCGCGTTGGGCAGGGTCGTGGCAAGCAGCCTTGAGTCGAACCTGCTCCTGCGTCAGGTGGTGACGATTATATGCCCGTGATGATTCAGGCACACCTGAACGCTACGGTTTTTGCACACGATAACCAATGTCTGACTGTTAACCGTCTCTGCACCACAGACCTTTCATTTCATTTAACTAAAGAAGGGTATGTCAAATTATTCACATGTCTGGCAGGGTTGCACCATATTCAAACAGGATTGATCCAAAGGAGATGAGAATGAGTTTTAATGTTGGCCATACCACCTTCGGTTTTACAATGCGCGTGCCTGATTCGGACGTGGCTGCGGTTGATGATCTGATTTCCTCTCACGCGGCGTGGATGCAGAATACGCACTCACTGTCCGAGGAAGAGGGCAAACTTCACACCCTGGAATATTATGTGTCCAAAGCCGCAGAGCTGAACGACATGATGGACCCTTCAAAAGGCACAACCGGACATGTCGTGTACACCGTCAGCGAAGTTCACAAAGACGACGAGCATTTCGGAAAACACGTCGAGCTGGGGCAAAGTTGGGACCGCATCAACGAATTTTTCGGGCTGTTCGAGAAATACAGCCCCTTGGTCTCAATGGCAGGCAGAGTGACAGCCAAACTCTGACAGAAATTGATTCACGGACCACCCCCGGCCAGAGATCTGGTTGGGGGTGCGGACAGCACGAAACGCTTTGCGTCCCGCCGATATATGACTTGTCCCTGTTTGCCACCGCGACGGTGTGTCCGGGCAGACAGATGACCCGGCAGATGACCCGG
>JAYQDX010000131.1:2991-5402 GCA_038138545.1 Rhodobiaceae bacterium
CAGATGACCCGGCAGATGACCCGGGGGATCACTCAACCACGCACCGGCAGGAGACCACGAGCCCCTGCTCATGGCTCTGGCAGAGGTGGTTGTGCTGCGATTTAGGTTGATTGCTGTACCGCAGGCGGGTCTTATGGAATATCATCATCCGCTTGGGATCGCCTGTGCGCCCATCGTCGGAATCAGGCCGAAACCCAATCCGGTCTTGATGTGACAGTGTCTTTGTTCATTTCATCGTGACCCTGCGGTCACCCCAGTTCGCCACCAGCCTGGGACATCAAAAGGCCGGGAGTTATGGCACTTCAAAGCGCCAATGATCAGACAGTCATCAAGCTGTTCACCGCTTATAGTCGGCAGGGCATCCAAAAACAGATGGCCATCAGGCTGATCGCCGTCAGCTGTCGCATGACGCAGAAAGCTGTGCGGGAAATTCTGGCCCGCAACGCGAAATGAACAGCTTCACGTCGCCGTGACCCGCGATCCGGAACCACACCTGTCGGACCGTTCCCGTTGCAACTTTGCCTAGAACATCACATTCGGAAGCCAGGTGGCCAATGACGGCCAGAACCAGATCACCGCGACGCCGACCGCCTGCAGGACAATAAAGGGCAGGACCCCGCGATAGATGTGGCCGGTTGTGATCTCATCCGGCGCCGCCCCGCGAAGATAGAACAGGGAGAAGCCGAAGGGCGGCGTAAGGAACGAGGTCTGCAGATTGATCGCAAGAATGATGCCGAGCCAGATCGGATCATGACCAAGCAGGATCAGCGATGGTGTGACAAGCGGCAGGACGATGACCGAAATTTCCACGAAATCGAGGAAGAAACCCATCAGAAAGACGATGAGCATGGTGACCAGAAGCGCCCCTGTGGGCCCGCCCGGCAGATTTTCCAGCCAATGGGCGACACGCTCTTCGCCACCGAGGCCTATGAACACGAGGCTGAACATGCCAGCTGCCAGGATCGTCGCGAAGATCATCGCTGTCATGGTCATTGTTGACGTGGCCGCGTCATGGATCACGCGCTGGCTCAGGACATTGCGCAGGGCGGCGAGAATGCCGAGAACCCCGATGATTGCCAGAACTATATAGACGCCGCCCATGACATAGGATCCGGCACTCAAATCGGTGCGCTGCAATCGGACCGGGAACACCCCGGCCACAATGGCCAGCAGGATCAGCGCGCCGGCCGCCACCATGATGATGCGACGGTGCCGGCCAAGACGCGCACCTGACATCAACAGCGCCCCGACCGCGCCCACCGCCGCAGCCTCGGTCGGTGTCGCGAGCCCGCCAAGGATCGACCCCAGCACGGCAAAGATCAGCAGGATGGGCGGCAGGATGGCGGCAAGAATTTCGGCGCGTTCCGGTCCTGGCAGGCTGGCGTCTGTTGGCGGCATATCCTGTGGGCGCAGGATACCGCGGATCAGAACATAGATCAGGTAAAGCGAGACAAGAACCATCCCGGGAATCAGCGCGGCGGCAAAGAACTGGCCAACCGACAGCGCCTCGACCGCGAATTTGCCCTGTTCATACTGCGCCTGCTGATAGGCGTTCGACATCACATCGGCCAGGATGATGAGCAGTGTCGAGGGCGGTATGATCTGCCCCAGCGTTCCGGCGGTGCAAACGATGCCCGAGGACACGCGCGGGTCATACCCGGCGCGCAGCATGGTCGGCAGGGCTATCATGCCCATCGCCACCACGGTCGCGCCCACGATACCGGTCGAGGCGGCCAGCAGCGCCCCGACAAGAATTACCGAGATGCCGAGCCCGCCGCGCAGCTGGCCAAAGGCCCGGCCCATCGTGTCGAGCAGCTCCTCGGCAATTCGGCTTTTCTCGAGAAGGGCGCCCATCAGCACGAAAAGCGGAATGGCGATCAGCACCTGATTCGAGATCAGCCCGAAGACGCGCTGGCCGAACGCCCCCAGCAGCGAGATGTCCATCGCGCCTGTCAGCCAGCCAAGGCAGGCGAACAGGACAGCCACGCCGGCGATGCTGAAGGCCACCGGGAAGCCGGACATGATGACCACCACGAGAGCGAGGAACATCAACAGGTCGAGATGCCCGGTCATGTCGCGTCCCGGCCGGCAAGGTGCCGCAGAAGAATCGCCACCGATTGCAGGGCGACCAGAAGGCAGAAAAGCGGGATCAGCGTCTTGAGCAGGAACACAGCCTCGATACCACCAACCGAAATCGGCCCCTCGAGAATTTTCCAGGAGTTGCGCACCGATGGCCAGGACCACCAGGCAAGCACCGCCATGGCCGGCAGCAGCAGCAGCAGATGGCCCGCGATATCGATGCGGCGGCGAGTGGCATCCGAGGCTCTGGCGTAGAAAATATCGACACGGACATGCCTGTCGACAAGCAGCGTATATCCGGCGGCGAGCATGAACAGTGCCGCGTGAAGGTA
>JAYQDX010000132.1:0-5232 GCA_038138545.1 Rhodobiaceae bacterium
AGGCGTTTGGCCTCGAGGCGCTGAAGGCGGCGCAGATCAGGCTTGGCCAGCAGGTGCGCCGGCTTCTTGGACGCTATCAGTACAAATCGGTTGCGGCCGAGGGGTTCGAGGCGCCAAGTGTTGTCGTGTGCTTTGCGCCCAATGCCGAGATCAAATCCGGCAAGGCCTTTGCCGAGCAGGGGCTGCAGATTGCCGCCGGCGTGCCGCTGGAATGCGGCGAGCGCGAGGATTACGCCTCCTTCAGGATTGGCCTGTTCGGGCTCGACAAGCTGAGTGATCCGGAACGCACGGTGGCGCATCTCGAGACAGCGCTCGAGAAGATCCGGGGCCAGAACATGCCGGCGACCGGCTGACCCCACATCAAGCAAATTTTCCCGCATTTCGCCGGCGCGACGCCTGGCAAGACCGGCCTCGTGCGGCCGGGATCAGTCTTTACGCCCGGCCGCGATCAAATGCCGTGATCAAATGCCGAGATTGAATGCCGGGATTAAACACTTTGTTCAACAGGTTTCCTGAAATATCATCATGGGACGAACCGCGGCGACGGTTACTGTTCCCTGATCTGTAAATTTTTCCTGTCATTTTGCTTTTGAGTTGCCGCCGGCGCACGCCGTAGCAGCGCTGTTCGGATGTGCGTTTACATCCAGGACTCAGGAGGAAAAAATGACAAACACGACTGATCGTCGCAAATTCCTTGTCGGTGGCGCCATTGCCGGTGTGGCCGTCGGGGCTATCGGAGCTTCGGTGCTTCGCTCGCCACCGAAGAAAGAGGAAACACCTGCCGCGCCCGCCATTGCAAAGAGCGAGGCAATCACACTGAAAATGCAGTCCGGGTGGGGTGGCGGCATTTTCCAGGAAAATGCGCAGTCCTATGTTGACCGCGTTCACGCCATGGCCGGTTCGGCGATCAAGATTGATCTGCTGACCGTCAATTCGGTGGTGAAGACAAGCCAGATGCAGGATGCCGTGCATCGCGGTGTGATTGATGCCGCCCACTATGTGCCGGCTTACTGGTATTCAAAATCGAAGATTGCGTCACTGTTCGGTACCGGCCCATGCTTTGGCTGGTCGTCGCAGGAGGTTCTCGGCTGGTGCCATTATGGTGGCGGTATGGAGCTGTTCAACGAATTGATTGGCAAGCTCGGCCTGAACCTTGTGTCCTTCTTCAACAGCCCGATGTCGGCGCAGCCGCTCGGCTGGTTCAAGGAAGAGATCACCGACGCCTCGCAGATGGACGGGCTCAAATACCGGACTGTTGGCCTGGCGGCGGATGTCCTGCTGGAAATGGGGATGTCGGTTGTGCAGCTTCCGGGGGGCGAAATTCAGCCGGCAATGAAATCCGGCCTGATCGACGCTGCCGAGTTCAACAACCCGACATCGGACAGGGATTTCGGCATGCAGGACGTGTCCAAGGACTACCATCTTGGCTCGTTCCACCAGTCGCAGGAATTCTTCGAGGTGACCTTCAACAAGGAGAAGTTTGACGCCATGCCGGCCGAGCTCCAGGCGATCCTGAAATATGCGTCAGAGGCCGAGAGTTCCAACTTCTACTGGCACAATACCAAGCGTTACTCGGAAGACCTTGTCAGCCTGCAGAATGACAGTGGCGTTCGCGTGCATCGTACGCCGGATTCGGTCATGGCAGCACAGCTGAGGGCATGGGATATCGTCGTTGACCGCCTGTCGGCCGAGGATGAGTTCTTTGCCCGCGTCATTGCCTCGCAGAAGGCTTACGCCAAGGATGTGATGAATTACCTGAACCTCAATCAGCCTGATTACAAGCTGGCTTACACCCATCACTTTGGATAGGCCTTTCTCGCACGATATCACTCTGGAGGCGCACAGGCGCCTCCAGATTCCTGATATTGGAGTGCTTCCATGTTAACGAAACTGGTCTATTTCATCGAACACCTCAGCGTGTGGGTCGGCCGCGCCTTTGGCTGGTGTATCCTGATCCTGACATTCTCGGTCTCGTACGAGGTGTTCATGCGTTATGTGCTGAACGCGCCAACGGTTTGGGCGTTCGACATGATGGTGCAGATGTATGGGGCGCTGTTCCTGATGGCGGGGCCCTACGCGCTGGCGCAGGATGCGCATGTTCGCGGTGATGTCCTGTATCGGCTGTTCCCGATCAGATGGCAGGCGCGGATCGATTTCGTCCTGTATCTGTTTTTCTTCTTCCCGGGTGTTCTGGCACTGTTCTGGTTTGGCGCCGAAATCGCCGCAGACAGCTGGCGCTACAAGGAAGTCAGCTGGAACTCACCCGCCAGAATCCAGGTCTATTTTTTCAAGACCCTGATCCCGGTCGCCGGGTTCCTTCTGATTCTGCAGGGTTTTGCCGAACTGCTCCGTTGCTGGCACGCCATCAGGGCCGGTGTCTGGATGGAGCGCGTCGATGATGTCAGGGAAACCGAAGACACCCTGATGGATCGGCCCTGACGGCCATGATTGACGGCCATGACCTCCGCATTCGCCGTTTGACAAGAGGGCCCGATGACTGATCCACAAGTCGCCATTCTGATGCTCTGCATGTTCATCTTCCTTGTGCTGCTGGGCTTCCCGATCGCCTTTACCCTGCTCGCCATGGGGGTCGGCTTCGGCTATTACGCCTATTATCAGGGCGGGATCGAGACCGTTGCCGACATCTTCGACAACAACATTTTCTATCTTTTGAACCAGAACACCTATTCGGTGATGGAGAATGACACGCTTGTCGCCATTCCGCTGTTCCTGTTCATGGGTTATGTCGTCGAGCGCGCCAACATCGTCAACCGGCTGTTCCATTCTTTGCAGATGGCGGCCCGCAATCTGCCCGGGTCGATGGCCATCGCCGCGCTGGTCACCTGTGCCGTGTTCTCGACCGCGTCCGGTATCGTCGGCGCGGTGGTGACGCTGATGGGTTTGCTGGCCTTTCCGGCGATGGCGTCGGCCAACTATAACAAGCAGTTCGCATCGGGCGTGATCTGTGCTGGAGGTACGCTTGGCATCCTGATCCCGCCCTCGATCATGCTGATCGTCTATGCCGCGATCGCCGAGCTGTCGCCGCTGCGCCTGTATGCGGCGGCGATGTTCCCGGGCCTGCTTCTGGCCGGTCTTTACATTGTCTACGTCATCGTCAGGGTCTTCATGCAGCCAAAACTGGCGCCAAAGCCGCGCGCCGAGGATGTGCCGCCGGTGGCGAAAATCTATTTCGACCTGCTGATTTCCTTTGTGCCGCTGACCTTGTTGATCGCGGCCGTTCTTGGCTCCATCCTCGGTGGGCTGGCGACACCGGCCGAGGCCGCGGCGATGGGGGCGCTTGGCGGGTTGATCCTTGCCGTCCTCTACCGGTCGCTGACCTGGACAAAAGTCAAGGAATCGGTCTTCCTGACGGCGAAATCGACCGCCATGGTCTGCTGGCTCTTCATCGGGTCTTGGACCTTCGCCTCGGTCTTCTCCTATCTTGGCGGCCATGATGTGATCGAGCATTTCGTGCTGTCGATGAATCTCGAGCCATGGCAGTTCCTTGTCATGGTGCAGTTGATCATCTTCCTTCTCGGCTGGCCGCTGGAATGGTCTGAAATCCTGATCATCTTCGTGCCGATCTTCCTGCCGATGCTGGACAATTTCGGTATCAACCCGTATTTCTTCGCGATGCTGGTGGCGTTGAACCTGCAGACTTCGTTCCTGACACCGCCGATGGCGATGTCGGCCTATTATCTGAAAGGGGTGCTGAAGGACCAGATCGAGCTGATCGAGATCTTCAAGGGAATCCTTCCCTATCTGGGGATCGTCATCTTCTCGATGGTGCTTCTCTATCAGTTCCCGGACCTTGCCTTGTGGCTGCCGGATTATCTTTTCGGCCCATATATTCCATAGGCATATATCCCATAGGGGGTGAGCAATGTTCGCTACGGACATGGTGTCGGCCATTCGCAATGGCCACACAACCTCACGAAAAATCGTCGAATCCAGCCTCCGGAGGATCGAGGCCGATTGCGCGCTTGCGGCCTGGACGCATGTCGATGCCGAGGGGGCTCTTGCCAGGGCCGATGAATGTGACAGGCTTCGTCAGAGTGGCAGGCCGCTTGGCCGTCTTCACGGTGTGCCGGTCGGTCTGAAGGATATCATCGATGTCGCCGGCATGCCCTGTGAATGCGGCGCCGCCGCGATGAAAGGGCGTGTTCCCGAAACCGACGCGCGACTTGTCGAGTCGCTTCGCGCCGAGGGGGCCGTGATCATCGGCAAGACGGTGACGACCGAGCTTGCTTTCAAGCAGCCGGCCGCCACGCGCAACCCGGTCAATCCGGCGCATACGCCCGGCGGGTCATCGTCCGGGTCGGCCGCCGCCGTCGCGGCAGGCCATGTGCCGCTTGCTGTCGGCTCACAGACCAACGGCTCGATGATCAGGCCGGCCTCCTTCTGTGGCACCTTCGGTTTCAAGCCGACCGCCGGCATCATCCCGCGAACCGGCGTGCTGGCGACGTCGGGAACGCTTGACCAGATGGGTGTCTTCGCCAATTCGCTGGAGGATCTGGGCCTGCTGGCCGATGTTCTTGGCAGCTATGATCAGCGTGATCCGGCGAGCTTTGCCAGGCCGCGTCCGGCAATGCGCGCCGGTGCCGGAGCCGAGGTGCCGATCGAGCCGAATTTCCTGTGGTTCGACATGCCCTATTTCGACCGGTTGACACCGGCAGCGCGGGGCGGGATGGAAGAACTTCTCGGCGCGCTTGGCGAGCGGGTGGAGCGTATTGACGCCGCCGAGTCATTCGCCGGTTTCATCGCCGCGCACAAGATCATCCATATCCATGAATATGCCGATCTGCTTGGCTGGATTCTCGATGAAAAGCCGGACGGGCTCAGCCGGCACTCGCAGGACGCCATCGCGCGTGGCCGCAGCTTTGGCGAGGCCGCCTATGAAGAGGCGCAGGAGATGCGTCGCCAGGCGATGGCCTTTTTCGCGACGCTGTTTACCGAGTTTGACGCGGTGATCTCGCCGGCCGCGCCAGGCGAGGCGCCGCTGTTCGAGGCTGGCACCGGCGATGCGATCTGCCAGACAATCTTCACGCTGGCCGGGGTGCCGGCGGTGACGCTGCCGCTGCTTGTCGGTGACAAGGGGCTGCCGATCGGGGTACAGTTGGCTGGTGGCGCCGAGGAGGATGACAGGCTTCTTCGCACCGCGACATGGATGCTGGCCGCGTTGGCGGAATGACGGACAGGTGAGGCCGGAAGATGACGGACCTGCCGCGCCGG
>JAYQDX010000133.1:0-5123 GCA_038138545.1 Rhodobiaceae bacterium
CCGACCGGCCCACCGACTGGCCCGGCCGACCTGCCGGGGTTGATCCGCGGGTTGGGGTTCCTGCAGATCGACACGGTGCGCAACATCGTGCGGGCGCATGACCATATCCTGTGGAGCCGCATGCAGCACTATCGCGAGGGCATGGTCTGGCCATTGCTGCGCCGGCGCGAGCTGTTCGAGCATTTCACCCATGACGCCTCGCTGATCCCGATGGATGTCTACCCGATGTGGCAACGCCAGTTCACGCGGCTTGGCCAGCGTGCGGCGAACGCCGCCTGGTACCGATCCGGACTGACAGATGGCGACATCCGCGCCATCCGCGAGCGAATCGCCACGGAAGGCCCGCTGTCGACGCACGCCTTTGAAAGTCGACCACGCGGGGCCGAAATGTGGGCCCGCCCGCCGCACAAGAAGGCGCTGGAACAGATGTGGTATGCCGGTGAACTGGCAACTTCGCATCGCGAGAATTTCGTCAAATATTACGATCTTGGCGAGAATGTCTTTCCCGCCCGGCAGGGCCATGACGCCTCGATGCGCGAACAGGCGGAGTTTCTGTGCGACGGCGCCATCGAGCGTCTGTGGATCGCCAATTCAGGCGAGATCAGACGGTTCTGGGATGCTGTGACGCCGGGCGAGGTTGCCGAATGGGCCGGCCGGCGCCGCCTTGTCCCGGCACGGATCGAGGGCGCCGATGGACGGTGGCACGCATGCCTTGCCGTTCCGGATATCGAGCAACGTCTCGCGACGATCACCGCCGGGTCCAGGCGCCTGCGGATCATCAACCCGTTCGATCCGGCGATTCGTGACAGACGGCGGCTACTGCGGCTGTTCGGGTTCGCATACAGGAACGAGATGTTCGTGCCACCGGCCGCGCGGCGCTGGGGCTATTATGTCTATCCGCTGCTGGAGGGTGACCGGTTCGTCGGCCGGATCGAGTTGAAGGGCGATCGCCGGGACGGGCTGATGCGGGTGGCCGGATTCTGGCCGGAGCCGGGCATCAGATGGAGTGCCGCGCGGATCGACCGCCTTCATGCCGAGCTGCGGCGTTTCGCGCGGCTCGGCGGGCTGTCGGCGGACCAGATCAGCCCGGCGTCCCTGGCCGGTGGCGGTTCTCAGGCGGCCTCGCCATAATACAGTGTGACGACGTGCTTGGCCTCGGCGAAGAACAGCCAGCGTTCGACAAACATGCCGGCGACATGCGCCAGCACCGCCACCGCCAGCGCCCCGGCCGAGGCCGGTGCCAGCACCAGGATCAGCACCGGCAGACCGCCGCCAAGCAGCAGCGCGATCATCCGCAGCTTGTCGGCATGTCTGCGCGCGACGACAAAGCCCATTTCATGCTGAAGGTAGTTTTCCTCGGTATGCGGCGGCATCAGCGGCCGTACCGCGCCGAGGGCGCCAAGACCGGTCGCTGATTCGATGCTTCCGGCCTGCGGGGCCATGCCGGCAACCCGCCACCAGGCAAGTTTCACGCCCCAGGCCGACAGCATCAGGACAATCGCCGCCTGCGCCAGCGCGGCGGTGATCGGCAGCCGCAGGATCGCCAGCAGCGCCAGTACCGCCAGCAGCCCGCCGGCGGCGGCGAACATCAGATAGCAGACCGGCGTCAGCGGATGGTGCCAGCGCGCCACCGTCTTCAGCGAGGCGTAGATCATCGAGGTGGCATAGACCGTCACATAGATCAGCAGCAGAAGCACCAGATTGGCCCAGAACGGCACCCGCCCGCCGCCATAGGCGGTGGCGAACCAGCCGGCAAGCCCGGCCATGACGATCACCGCCAGAACACCTTCGCGCGACAGCCAGCTTGACCGCCACTGGCTGAGGGCGCGCCAGGCCCGCTCGGGATGGCCGAGATGGAAGGTCGAGCTGATCAGCCCGACGCCGATCAGCGCCAGGGTGAGGATGCCGACGCCCATCACGCTTGCCGCTGTCATCAATGGCAGCAGGCCGATGACAATCCAGCCGGCAAGGCCGAGGCCAAGGCCGGAGATGGTGGTGAAGAAGATGATTGACCAGGCAGGCCGCATTGTCGTGTCCCCGTATCTGTCGCCAATATCGGTCGTCGATCTCAACCGAGTCTGTCGAGCGTGGAATCAACCCATTTCCAGAAGCCTTTCGGCGTGTCGGCCTCGGCCATCGCCACCAGCGAGACAGGCGTCTCGTCAGCGGCCCGCCGCGGGCGTGGCGGCAGATATTTGTTGACCGGCCTTGTGCCCTGTTCCGGCATCAGATCGATACCGTCACGCGCCGCCACCATCAGGCTGACCTCGGAATTCGGATCACCGAGATCGCCAAAATGCCGGGCGTTGGTCGGACAGGTACGCACGCAGGCCGGCACCCGGTCCTCTTCCGGCAGATTGTCGTTATAGATGCGGTCGACGCACAGCGTGCATTTCTTCATCACGCCCTCGGCCGGGTCCAGCTCGCGCGCGCCGTAAGGGCATGACCAGGCGCACAGCCCGCAGCCGATGCACCAATCCTCGTTGACCAGCACGATGCCGTCCTCGGCGCGCTTGAAGGACGCCCCTGTCGGACAGACGGTGACGCAGGGCGCCTCTTCACAATGAAGGCAGGATTTCGGGAAATGAACGGTGCGCGAATCTGCGCCATCGCCAGCCTCATAGGCATGCACCCGGTTCAGCCAGGCACCGCTCGGCGCCTCGCCATAGGCGTCGGAATCGGCGAGCGGCGCGCCATAGCCGGCGGTGTTCCATTCCTTGCAGTTCACAACACAGGCCTGACAGCCGACGCAGATATCCAGGTCGATGACAAGGCCGAGCTTGATCGCCGACGCTTCCGGCAGCATGGTCATGACTTGTCTCCCCCATTCTTGTTGTCCGCACCCTGCGCCGTCCATTCGATGCCGTAGCGAAGCGTCGCCTCCGGCGCATCCTGGCCATTCATCCGCGGCAGCGTGTCGAATTGCGGCCAGGATTCAGCCGGTTCGTCCGCCGCCGCCTTTTCAATCTGCACCCGCAGGTCGAACCAGGCGGCCTGACCGGTGATCGGGTCGGAATTCGACCAGCGCATGCCGTCACCCTTCGGCGGCAGCAATTCATGGATCAGATGGTTCAGAAGAAAGCCCTTCTTCGCCTCCGGCGCCTCGGGGTCGAGTTGCCAGGCCCCCTTGCGTTTGCCGATGGCGTTCCAGGTCCAGATCGTGCGGTCATTGACGCCGGCCATCACCGCCACCGGCACACGAATGCGGCCATGATGCGAGGTGACCCAGATCCAGTCGCCATCCGCAAGGTCATGTTCGGCGGCGAGCACCTGCGAGATGAACATCGGGTTATGGCCGTGAATCTGGCGAAGCCAGGCATTCTGCGAGCCCCAGGAATGATACATCGCCATCGGCCGCTGCGTCAGCGCGTGAAGCGGGTAGGTCTCGTCATCGACGGCGCTCCCCTCGAAGGGCGGATACCAGCTTGGCAGCGGCGTGAAGCAGGTCTGTATGCGCTCGCGAAGATGCTCCGGCGGCTGCTGGTCGCCATGCCCCTCGGCGGCAAGACGGAATTTCTGCAGCACCTCGACATAGATCTGGAAGGCGTAGGGTTGCGGCGCGTCATAAAAGCCCATCTCGACGGCGAATTGCTGATAGGCGGCGTTCGCCGGCTTGAAATAGCGGGCCTCGGCCGGAATCTCGGCCTGCCAGAAGGCGCCATTGGCGATATAGGCGTCAAGCTGCTCGGCATTCGGCTCGCCGCGCCCCTCGGCGCCGCCATTGGCACCGCGAAAGCCGGCCAGCGGCCCGATGCCGGGCTTGCGCTCATGATTGACGATGTAATCGCCATAATCCTCATATTTCGGGGTGCCATCCTCATCCACCATACCGGGAAGGCCAAGCCGCGCGCCAAGATCGAGAAGCACCGACTGGAAGCAGCGGACATCGCGGTCCGGCTCGACAACCGGCCAACGGATGGCATCGGCCACAGCATCGGCCTCGCAGATCGGGCGGTCGAGAAGCGAGATCGCGTCATGCCGTTCTAGATAGGTGGTGTCGGGAAGGACCAGATCGGCATAGGCCACCATTTCCGAGGAATAGGCATCGGAATAGATCAGTTTGGGTATCTTGTATTCGCCGGTTTCAGGGTCGGTTTCGGTCAGCATCTCCATGACGCCGCGCGTGTTCATCGACGAATTCCAGGCCATGTTGGCCATATACATGAACAGCACATCGACCGGGTACGGATCGCCGGCCACCGCGTTCGAGATGACCATATGCATCATCCCGTGCGCCGACATCGGCGCATCCCAGCTATAGGCCTTGTCGATCCGCTGCGGCGAGCCGTCATCGCCGATGATCAGATCCTCCGGCCCGAGGACATAGCCAAGCGGCGCGCCGGCAAGCGGCGTTTCGGGGGCCACCTGGTCGGGCCTGCCGGCAGGCTTGGGGTGGACATGTGGGGGCTTGGGATAGGGCGGCTTGAAGCGGAACCCGCCGGGCGCCTCGACCGAGCCAAGCAGAAGCTGCAGCATATGCAGCGCGCGGCAGGTCTGGAAGCCGTTCGAATGCGCCGAAATTCCACGCATGGCATGCATCGAGACCGGCCGGCCGACCATGCGGTCATGCTTTTCGCCCTTCCAGTCGGTCCAGGGCTGCTCGATCACCACTTCCTTTTCAAAGGCGGCCTTGGCCAGATCGGCCGCCAGCTGGCGGATCCGCTCGGCCGTGATGCCAACCTTCGGGGCCACCGTTTCCGGCGCGTAATCATCTGTCAGATAGGCCTCGGCCATCAGCGTGAAGGCCGGCACGGCGATGCCGCCGCCCTTCACCTTCACCTCGCCCTGCAACGCGACCTTTACCGACGCATCGGAATGCGGCGCGGTCTTGCCGCTCGCGCGATCCAGCACCAGCGGCGTGCCGTCATCATCACGAAGGAACAGCCCGTCATTCGCCTTGCCGGGGTTGCGGATGACAAGCCAGGGGGCGTTGGTGTAGCGGCTCAGATAATCGATGTCGATCTTGCCGGCGCGCATCAGTTCGCGAACAAGCGACAGGATCAGCAGGCCGTCGGTGCCGGGTGTGACGCCATACCAGTCATCGGAAATCGCGGCATAGCCGGTCTGTACCGGATTCACCGAGATCACCCGCGCGCCACGGGTCTTCAGCTTGCCAAGCCCGA
>JAYQDX010000134.1:0-5118 GCA_038138545.1 Rhodobiaceae bacterium
GCCGGGCCAAGGGCAAGCGGTTCATCGCGCTGAGCGGCGAGGACAGGATCGTCTTCGACGAGGCCGCAGCGGGAATGGAGGATATAGCCGATATTCCGTCGCCGCAGCGGGCCCGGGGAGCTGTCGGCGGGCATGAGGGCGGCGCGCGCTGACATGATGACAGCCTCAATCCCCACTATCGTTCCGCTCTGGCTGCTTCTGGCAGGCGGCAAGTCGCGCCGCATGGGTGGCGGTGACAAGAATCTCATCATGCTCGGTGACCGGCCGGTGCTGGCGCATGTCATGGGCCGGGCGGTGCCGGAGGGCGCGCCTGTGGTGATCAACGCCAATGGCGCGCCGGAACGTTTCGCCGGTTTTGGCCTGCCGGTGATTGCCGATGTTGTCGACGGCTTCGCCGGGCCGCTTGCCGGGGTGCTGACCGGGCTTGAACATGCCGCCGCCACGCATCCCGATGTGACGCATGTGATCAGCCTTGCCACCGATGCGCCGTTCCTGCCGCGCGATCTTGGCGCGCGCCTGATCGCGGCCGTGGCCGATGGCGCGGACATGGCGCAGGCACGCTCGAACGGGCGGCGGCATCCTGTCTTCGCCATCTGGCCGGTCAGCATGGCGGCGGGTCTGCGCGCGGCGCTGGTCGAAGAGGGGCTTCGCAAGATCGATGATTTCACCGCGCGTCATGACTGCGCCATTGTCGATTTCGCGAATGAAGATGATGCCGGGCTCGACCCCTTTACCAACCTCAACACGCCGGAAGACCTTGAGATGGCGCGCCGTCGCCTTGGTTGATGCTGTTGCGGGAGTGGCATTTATCGTCAAAAGGCGCTAGAAAACCCGAACAGATGGGGCGGTGATATCCGGGTGCGGGCGCGCCGTGCCGGCCGGGTTCCCGAAGAAAGGCTGTGAATGATGCCGGACAAGGCTCTGCAAGCTGACAACAGGTCTGAAGGGCTGGCACCGGTGCCGGCCGCCCGCCGCCTGCTCGCCGCCTATGGCGATGCCATCGACAGGCTCGACGCGGCGCTTGGCGCGCCGTTCGAGGCGGCGGTCGGGATGATCCTTGCCACTTCCGGTCATGTTGTTGTCTGCGGTATGGGCAAATCCGGGCTGATCGGGCGCAAGATCGCGGCGACGCTGGCCTCGACCGGCACCCCGTCGCTGTTCCTTCATCCGGCCGAGGCGATCCATGGCGATCTTGGCATGGTGCGGCCTGGCGATGTGATGATCCTGATTTCCAATTCCGGCGAGACCGAGGAGATTGTCCGCCTGTTGCCGGCGCTGCAGCGTCTTGATGCGAAACTCATCGCGCTGACAGCCGGCGAGTCCAGCAGCATGGCGCGGGCGGCGCAGATCGTCCTCGATATTTCGGTTGATCGCGAGGCCTGCCCGCTGAACCTGGCGCCGACAACCTCGGCCATGAACACGCTTGTGCTTGGTGATGCCATCGCCGTCGCGCTGATGGAGGCGCGTGGTTTCGCGGCGGCCGATTTCGCGATGACGCACCCCGGCGGGGCGCTGGGGCGTCGTCTGTTGACCCGCGTGCGCGATCAGATGCGCAGTGACGCGCTGCCCTTTGTCGATGCCGATGCGCCGGTGCAGGACGCCATTCTGGTGATGACCGAGGGCCGGCTTGGCCTGGCGCTTGTCGGCAGTGCGGACAATCTGCAGGGTGTGCTGACCGACGGTGATCTGCGGCGTCTTCTGGTGCGCGGTGCGGATCTGGCGACGACGCCGGTTGGCGAGGTGGCCAGCAGCAGCCCGCTGACCATCGGCGCCGACCAGCTGATGGCCGATGCCGAGGCAAGGATGCAGGAATCCCGCGTTCAGTGCCTTGTCGTGACGGACGCGTCGGACCATGTTGTCGGGGTTGTGCAGATTTTTGAGTGAACCCGGGCCCTCGCCATCAATGAAACTGTCCGATTTCGATTACGAGCTGCCGCAGGAGGCGATTGCGCGTGAGCCGGCGCGGCCGCGTGACTCGGCGCGCCTTCTCGACCTGACAGGCGCACACATGGCCGACCGCCGGATCAGTGACCTGCCAAAGATCCTGAAGGAAGGCGATCTTCTGGTGGTCAATGACACGCGGGTCATTCCGGCACGCCTGTCCGGAAGGCGCGGCGAGGCCGGGATCGGCGTCACGCTCCACAAGCATGAGGAAGGCGCGCGCTGGCGGGTGTTCGCGAAACCGGCGCGGAAATGTCGTCCGGATGATGTCATCCTGTTCGGCCCCGGATTTGCCGCAAGGGTGGAGGGGCGCGGCGAAGGCGGTGAGGTGATGATCGCCTTCATCGACCCGGCGACCGGCACCCCGCTTGACGCGGCGGCGGTTCAGGCCGGTCTGGCGGCGCATGGCAGCATGCCGCTGCCGCCCTATATCCGCCGCCCCGATGGCAGTACGGCGGCCGATGAGAAGGATTACCAGACGATGTTCGCCACCAGCGCCGGCGCGGTGGCGGCGCCTACGGCCGGCCTGCATTTCACGCCGCGCCTGATGACGGCACTGGAGGCGGCCGGTGTTGGCCTCGCCAAGGTCACGCTTCATGTCGGTGCCGGGACCTTTCTTCCGGTGACGGTCGAGGATATCGCGGACCACCGGATGCATGCCGAATGGGGGCGGATCCCGGCGGAAACCGCGGCGCGGATCAATGCGACGCGGCAGGCGGGCGGCCGTATCGTGGCGGTGGGGACGACCAGCCTGCGGATTCTCGAGGCCTGCCATGCGGCGACCGGCCGGGTGCAGGAATTTGCCGCCGAGACCGATATCTTCATCACCCCGGGGTATGAATTCGGCGCTGTCGACATGTTGCTGACCAATTTCCACCTGCCGAAATCAACCCTGATGATGCTTGTCAGCGCCTTTGCCGGCATGGATCCGATCCGCGCCGCCTATGCGCACGCGCTTGACCGCGGCTATCGTTTCTTTTCCTATGGCGATGCCTGCCTTTTGCGCAACGCCACTGTAGACTCTGGCGGATGACCCGGGAGACGCGGATGCCGGCCTTTGAATTCACCCTGAAGACGACCGACGGCATGGCGCGCCGCGGCCGGCTGCAGACCGCCTGGGGCGATGTCGAGACGCCCGTCTTCATGCCGGTCGGCACGGCGGCAACGGTCAAGGGCATGATGCCGGAATCGGTGCGGTCAACCGGCGCCAGCATCATCCTTGCCAATACCTATCATCTGATGCTGCGCCCGGGGGCGGAACGCGTGGCGCGGCTTGGCGGGGTCAGGCGGATGATGGGCTGGGACGGGCCGCTGCTGACCGATTCAGGCGGCTTTCAGGTGATGTCGCTTGGCCCGCTTCGCAAGCTTGATGAGGATGGTGTCACCTTCAAATCGCACCTTGACGGGTCGCGCCACCGGCTGACTCCGGAACGCTCGACCGAGATTCAGCATCTTCTGGACGCCACCATCACCATGGCGTTCGATGAATGCACGCCCTTTCCGGCGACCGAGCAGCAGGCGGCGGAGTCGATGCGGCTGTCGATGCGCTGGGCACGGCGCTCGCGCGATGCCTTTGTGGCCCGCGCGGGCTATGGCCAGTTCGGCATCGTCCAGGGGTCGGTTTTTCCGGACCTTCGCGCCGAGTCCGTTGCCGCGCTCGAGGAGATCGATTTCGAGGGCTACGCCATTGGCGGGCTGGCGGTTGGCGAGGGGCAGCAGGCGATGTTCGAGACGCTGGATGTCACCACGCCGCTGATGCGCGCCGACCGGCCGCGCTATCTGATGGGGGTCGGCAAGCCGGCCGACCTTGTCGGCGGGGTGGCGCGCGGCGTCGACATGTTCGACTGCGTTCTGCCGACCCGCTCCGGGCGCACCGGCCAGGCCTTCACCCGCCGTGGGCCGGTGAATATCAAGAACGCCCGCCATGCCGAGGATACGCGCCCGCTGGATGCCGAATGCGGCTGTCCGGCCTGCCGGCGCTATTCACGCGCCTATCTGCATCATCTGTTCAAGGCGGATGAGGTGCTGGGGCTGATGCTGCTGAGCTGGCACAATATCCAGTATTATCAGGATCTGATGGCTGGCATGCGGGCCGCCATCGAGGCCGGCGGCTTCGCCGCTTTCGAGGCTGATTTCCATGCCGGGCAGGCACGTGGCGATATCGAGCCTGTGGCGGGCGGTTGACGGTGCCGGCGGCGCGCGATGACAGGCTGCGCGCCTGGCTTGACCGGGCCGCTGCTGATGCCGGTTTCGCCTCGGTCCATGTCACCGCCGCCAGCCTGCCTGACCATGTCGGCGAAAAGCTGTCGGCATTCATCGCCGCCGGCCACGCCGGGGATATGGAATGGCTTGCCGACACCGCGCCGCGCCGCGCCAGGCCGGACGCCATGTGGCCGGAGGCGAGAAGCGCCATCATCCTGACGATGAATTACGGGCCGGATCATGACCCGATGGACAATCTCGCCGCCACCGGCCATGGCAATATCTCGGTCTATGCGCGCGGGCGCGACTATCACGATGTGATCAAGGGGCGGTTGAAGCAGCTTGCCGGCCAACTCGCCGCCAGAACCGGCGCCGATGTGAAAGTGTTTGTCGATACCGCGCCCTTGATGGAAAAGCCGCTGGCGGCGCAGGCCGGCGCCGGATGGCAGGGAAAGCACACCAATCTGGTGTCGCGCGCCAACGGGTCCTGGCTGTTCCTTGGCACCATCCTGACGGCGGCGGACCTGCCGTCCGATCCGCCCGAGACCGACCATTGCGGCAGCTGCACGCGCTGCCTTGATGCCTGCCCGACGGACGCCTTTCCGGCGCCGTACAGGCTCGATGCGCGGCGCTGCATCTCCTATCTGACGATCGAGCATAAGGGGCAGATTCCGGCCGAATTCCGCACCGCCATCGGCAACCGCATCTTTGGCTGCGATGACTGTCTTGCCGTCTGCCCGTGGAACAAATACGCCGCCCGCGCGGCCGAGGCGAAATTCCACGGCCCGGCCCGCATGCCGCGTCTGGCGGATTTGCTGGCGCTTGACGAGCCAGCCTTCAGACAGATGTTCGCCGGCGGGCCGGTGCGCCGCGCCGGGCATGCCCGTTTCCTTCGCAATGTTCTGGTCGCGGCTGGCAACAGCGGCGAGGCGGCGCTGGTGCCGGCGGTGGAGGCGCTGCTGGCGCATGACAGCC
>JAYQDX010000135.1:0-5098 GCA_038138545.1 Rhodobiaceae bacterium
GCGGCGGCGTGAATGTCCTGAAGCAGGGCTTCAACGTCGACCCGATCCTGCAGAAACAGGCCGAATGCGTCTCGACGATGACCTATAACGAGTACTGGCAGATCATCGATGCCGGGCTGACCGAAGATGAGCTGGTCGTCTTCAAATATCAGGACCAGGGTGTGGCGACACTTGAGGACGGGCTCTATGTCCTTGGGGACCGGCTTCAGGACGCCGCCTTCCAGGACCAGATGGTGCGCTTTGTCCGCGCCTCGATGAAGGGCTGGAAATGGGCCGAGAGCAACCCTGACGCGGCGGCTGACATCGTTCTCGAGAATGATGCCACCGGCGCCCAGACCGAGAAGCATCAGCGCCGCATGATGCGTGAGATCGCCAAGCTGACCGCCGGTTCGACCGGCGCTCTGGCACCGGCCGATTACGAGCGCACCGTCGCCACGCTGATGAAGGGCGGATCGGACCCGGTGATCACCAAGACGCCGACCGGCGCCTGGACACACATGATCACCGACAAGGCTCTGTAAGCCGGATAGCCTTGCGAAACAACGGGGCCGCTCGCCTGGCGCGGGCGGCCCTTTTTCATGGAAAGAACATGGCGCGGGCCGGCAGACGCCTGATCAATGGCGACGCGATGCCCGGCCTAGTCCTCGGCGATATCCTCGGCCCAGAGTTCGGGCTTCTCGCGGATGAAGCGCTCCATCAGGGCGATACAATCGGGATCATCGGCGATCACCACCTCGACCCCGTGCGCGCGCAGAAAATCCTCATTGCCGCCAAAGGTCGTGTTCTCACCGACAACCACGCGCGGGATGCCGAACTGCACGATGGTGCCGCTGCACATCATGCAGGGGCTGAGAGTTGTATAAAGAACCGTGTCGCGATAGGTCCGCTGGCGGCCGGCCTTGCGCAGCGCGTCCATCTCGCCATGCGCGATCGGATCGCCCTGCTGCACCCGCTGATTATGGCCACGTGACACTTCCATCCCGCCGCGCGCCAGCACCGACCCGATCGGGCACCCACCCTCGTCAAAACCCTTCTTTGCCTCTTCATAGGCGATTGTCAGCATCTGCCTGTCGGCCTCGGTCATCATGGCGCTCTCCTGTCTGTCCGTCCTGATTTGCCTGTTCCGGCTTATCTGCCGCCCTGCGGGCCAGTGTAATAGGGGAGATGTTCGACCCGCGGGGTATAGTCACCGCGCGCCACCAACCCGTCCAGATGGTCGGCAATCTGGTCGAGCCGCGCGAACCAGACATCCTTTGTGCGAAGCGTTTCCTCCAGCCACGTCTCGACCTGGCGCCAACGCGCCAGCCTGCCGGTGAGGAAGGGATGGATGATCAGCATGAAGAAACCGCCAGCCTCATAGGCGGCATCGAACTCCTCCCAGAACGCGCCAAGCCCGGCCGATGGCGCCTTCACCGGCATCATATAGCCGATCTCGGCATAATGGGCGAAGGGCGGCCAGTCATCAGTGCCCCAATGGACCGGCATTTCCCAGAACCCGCCCGCCGCCGTCTCGACGCGATAGGGAATGTCATCCGCCATCATCGAGGATTCATAGCGGAACCCGTGCTCGACCAGCAGATCGACCACCTCCTGGTTGATGTTGTAGACCGGCGCCCGGTAACCGGCCGGCGTGCCACCACAATATTTCCGGTAGGCCGCCAGCGCGCGCTCGAACCAGTAGCGCTGGTCTGGCGCCTCGATCGGGTCCTCGTGAAGATAGCCGTGATGGCCGATTTCATGACCACCCTCGAGTATCGCCTCGACAGCCTTCGGATAGGTCTCGACGCACCAGCCGGGAAGGAAGAAGGATTGCTGGATGCCAAACCGGCGATAGGTGTCGAGAATCCGCGGGATCGCAACCGTCGGGCCATAGCGACCCATGCTGATCGGATAGAGCCGGTCATGCGCATCCTCGGGCCTGGCGATATGGATCAGGCTGTCCGCATCCATGTCGAAGGAAATCACACAAGCGCATCGCGCGCCGTTCGGCCATGGCACCGGGTTCTGAATCATCCTTGTCTCCCCGCCCGAAGGGCGATGCCGCTGCGGTCAGTCCGCACCGATATAATGCGCCTGGTCCGCCGCCCAGCTCAGATAGATCGTGGCCGCGGATTTCAGGTCCATTTTCGACAGCTCGCGCTCCTGAAGCTGGACTTTCAGCTCGCTGCCATCCTCCGCCTCGAGGAACAATGTCACGACCGAGCCGATGAATTCCTCGGAAATCAGCGAACAGGCGATGGCGTTGCCGCGGCGCGGCTTCGCGGTCGATATCTGTGCCAGATCGGCCGCGACGACAAAACGGGCGGTGTCGCCCTGTTGCGGCCTTTCATGCTGCCCGAGATCGACCGTGAAACTGCCAAGGCTGCCGTCAATGGTCACCGTTTTCGCCGTGATCTTGCCGACGGTGCCGGTGATGATGTTGTTGCGTCCGACGAATTCAGCCACGAAACGGTTCGCCGGCGCGCGGTAGATATCCTTTGGCGATCCGATCTGCGCGATATGCCCGCGCGACATGATCACCACGCGGTCGGCCATGGCGAAGGCCTCGGACTGCGAATGCGTGACATAGACAAAAGTGATGCCAAGCTCGCGCTGGAGCTTTGTCAGCACCGACTGCATGCGGATCACCAGATTGGCATCCAGCGCCGAGAGCGGCTCGTCAAGAAGCAGGATCCGCGGCTCGATGACCAGTGACCTGGCCAGCGCGACGCGCTGTTTCTGGCCGCCCGACAGGCTGGCGATATCACGTTCGGCGAATTCCGCGATTTCCATCCGGTCGAGCCATTCCAGCGCCCGTCGCCGCCGCTCCGCCGCCGCCACACCGCGCATCTGCAGGCCGAACTCGACATTCTCGCGGGCATTCAGGAACGGGAACAGTGCCAGCGACTGCCAGACAAGCGGCGTGTCGCGCTCATGCGCCGGCACATCATTCATCACCCGGCCTTCCATCAGCACCTCGCCTTCCGACGGGGCCTCGAGCCCGGCAAGCATCCGCAAGGTTGTCGTCTTGCCACAGCCGGACGGGCCCATGATGGCGACGAACTCGCCGGCCTCGATGGTGAAATTCACCCGCTCGACAGCCACGAAATCACCGAAGCGCTTTACCACCGACCTGAATTCAACGAGGGGAGCCACCATGAGATCACACTTCCTTCTTGCGGCGGGTCATCAACACCACCTGCGCAATGATAACGAGCGTCATCGACACCAGGAAAACAAAACTGCCGATGGCGTTGACCTGCGGGTCGATATTGCCGGTGACAATTTCGAGGATGATCACCGGGATCGTCTTGTTGAGGCCGGAGACAAACCATGAAATGGCGAATTCATCGAACGACACCGCCGCCGTCAGACAGAAGGACGAGATGATGGCCGGCAGGCAGAACGGCACGATGACCCGGCGCAGCGCGCTCCACTGGCTGGCGCCAAGATTCCATGCGGCGGATTCCAGGCTCGGATCCATCTGGCTCAGTCGCAGGCGGATGATCGCCATCGCGAAGGGCGCCGTCAGGACGCTGTGCGCGATGATGATCGACATCACCTGCCCCGAAATGCCGAGCTTGGCGAACCAGGCCAGCATCGCCAACGCCATGATGATCAGCGGGATTGTCGGCGGCAGCAGGACAAGGCCAAGATAGACCGGCTTCAGACGGAAGCTGTAGCGATAGTCGGTATAGGCGGTGGCAAAGCCGAGCAACGTGGCGATGGTCGCCGTCGACAGCGAGACAGTCAGGCTGGTGCGAGCCGCCTCCCACACATCGGGGTCGTTCCAAACCGTCTGGTACCATTTCAGCGTGAAGCTGCCGAGCGGGATGGTCGGGAACCGGTCCGAATTGAACGAGAAGATCACGCTGAAGAGGATCGGCGCGAAGACAAAGGTGAAGACAAGCGCCAGATAGCCATAAAGAAACCAGCGCAGAGGGCGGTTGTCTCTCATCCGACCCTCCGTCGATAGGCCGCCATGATGCCGGCAAAGGCGACCACGAACAGCGTCACCATCATCACCACCGCCACCACCGCGGCGCGCGGCCATTGCTGGCCCGACTTCACCGTGTCGACAATCAGGATCGGCAATGTCGGCGGTTTCGAGCCACCAAGATAATAGGGGCTGACAAAATCACCGAAGGACAGGATGAAACAGAACACCGCGGCGATAATCAGGCCGGTGCGCGCCATCGGCAGGATCACCCGGTAGATCGTGCGGAATGGCCGGCATCCCAGATTGAACGCCGCCTCGACAAGCGATCTGTCGATATTCGCCAGCGCGAAGGTCTGCAGGATGATGACCAGCGGCAGGGTCAGCGTCATATAGCCGACAACCGTACCGAATTTGGTGTTCAGCATGACGTACGGGCCAAGCCCGAGATAGCTGAGACCGGCATTGATCACACCGCTTTCGGCAAGGATCACATACCAGGAGAAGATCCGCACAAGATAGCTTGTGAAGAACGGGATGATGAGCATGAAGATGGCCCAGCGACGCACCGTCTCGCTGACTTTGAAGGCCAGCGTGTACGCGGCGGGAAACGCCACCAGCATCGTCACGACAGTGCCGATGCCGGCCAGACCCCAGGTCAGGACATAGCTGTCCCAGAAATAGTCCCGGCCCAGCATCTTGAGCCAGTTCTTCATCACGAAATCTTCCTGCATCCGGTAGTTGCGGACGATGAAGAAGGACATCGCCACCATGAAGCAGAGCGGGCCAATGAAGAACAGCGACTGCCAGATGATGATCGGCAGCCGGAATGTCAGTTTGAAAACCGAGGATTGCCGCGCGGCAGATGGCGCGGCTGTGGTTGGGGTGGATTCACTCATCACAATATCGACCGGAATGTCACGTTCCGGTCACGGGACGGGCGGCGCGGACCGCCGCCCTCCCTTCAGTCATAATATCCACTCAGGCGTTCTTGTATTCGGACCAGAAATCGTTCCAGTCCTCGAGCGTCTGCTGCACCGGAATGTTCCGGTAGTGGATGCGGCCCTCCTTGACCAGCGTGATCGGATCATTCGCCATGCCGTCGATCTGGCCGGTACGCTCGGCCTCGGCGCGGTCGACCTCGATCAGCTTGGCACGGCCGCTCTTGGTGATGGCAAAGCC
>JAYQDX010000136.1:0-2543 GCA_038138545.1 Rhodobiaceae bacterium
CTGAAGGGGCTTGGCTGGCTTGCCGTGTTCTATTTCGGCTGGCAGATGGTCGGCTGAGCGGCGGCCTGCCTGTTTTGATCTGCCGGTTATGGATCCGGCTATTTGTTGTAAACGCGATCCGGCAGCCACAATGCCAGTTCCGGGAACAGCATCATGATGGCCAGCATCAGAACCATCACCCCGACAAACGGGATCACCGACCGGTAGATGTCGGTGATCGAGATTTCCGGCGGTGCCATGGCGCGCATCAGGAACAGGTTGTAGCCAAAGGGCGGCGTCATATAGGCAATCTGGCAGGTGATCGTGTAGAGAACGCCATACCAGATCAGATCGAACCCAAGCGCCTTGACCAGCGGCACATAGAGCGGCGCCACGATGACAAGCATCGCCGTGTCGTCAAGGAAGGTGCCCATCAGCAGGAAGGACAGCTGCATCAGGATGATGATCACCCAGGGGTTGAGGCCAAGATGGCCGACAAACAGCGATTCCAGCGCACGCCCGGCGCCAAGCCCGTCAAACACCGCCCCGAAGGCAAGCGCGGCCAGGATGATCCACATGAACATGCAGGTGATGCCGAGCGTCTTGCGCACCGATTCCTCGAATACCCTGCGGGTCATGCGGCCGCGCCAGACAGCGACCAGAAAGGCGCAGACAGCGCCAAGCGCCGCGCTTTCGACAAGCGATGTCCAGCCATTCAGGAACGGCACCATCATCGCCGCGAAGATGAACAGCGGCAACAGCCCCGCCTGCAGCAGCCGCAGCTTCTCGCGAAACGGCATATCGCGTTCAGGGCCGGTCAGGCTTGGCCCAAGATGCGGCGAGAGCCGGCAGCGAATGGCGATATAGAGAATGAACAGGCATGACAGGATCAGCCCCGGGATGACCCCGGCAAGCCATAGCTGGCCCACAGGCTGGCGGGCGATCATCGCATAGAGCACCAGCACCACCGAGGGCGGCACAAGGATGCCCAGCGACGAGCCGGCCTGGATGACACCGGTGATCATCAGCTTGTCATAGCCGCGCCGCAGCAATTCCGGCAGCGCGATCGTCGCACCGATGGCCATGCCAGCGACCGACAGGCCGTTCATTGCCGAAATCAGCACCATCAGCCCGATCGTGCCGATCGCCAGCCCACCATTCACCGGCCCCATCCAGACATGGAACATGCGGTAGAGGTCATCGGCGATCCGGCTTTCCGACATCACATAACCCATGAAGACAAACATCGGCAGCGTCAGCAATGGATACCATTTCATCAACTTCACAGATGCTGTAAAGCCAAGCTCGGAACCACCTGTTCCATATAGGAAAAAGGCCGAAACCACAGCAATGAATCCGATCGCGCCAAAAACCCGCTGGCCAGTCAGCAGCATCAGCATCATCGAGGAAAACATCAGCAACGCGATGGCTTCATAGGACATCGGCTAGCCCTCTCCGGGCCCATCGGCGGGTGCGCCGTCAGATCCGCCAAGAACGGGCGATGGCCGCGATGGCGTCGGATGGCCGCGCAGATTGAGGATATCGCGCGCCAGCTCGGCGCAGGATTGCAGCAGCATCAGGATGATCCCGACCACCATGACCATTTTCACCGGCCACATATAGGGCTGCCAGACGGAATAGCTTCGTTCGCTGAATTGCAGCGAATAGATGGTGCTGTTGATCCCGCCATAGAGAAGAAAGGCCAGATAGGTGATCAGGAACAGCACGGTGAAGCTGTCCATCCAGGCCTTCTGACGCGAATCCAGCTTTCTATACATCAGATCCATACGGACATTGCTGCCAAGCTGGATCGAATAGGGGCCGCCAATCATGTAGTAGCCAACCATCATGAACTGCGCCATTTCCAGCGTCCACAGGGACGGTCTGAACATGATCTTCGACAGCGAGGACCAGAACAGGATCGCCATCATCGCGAACAGCAGATACATGGCGATCCTGCCCAGCCTGAAATTCAGCTGGTCGACAAGGCGGATATAACCGGCAAGCACCCTCATGGACCGGCCTTGCGACCGGCCCGTCCTTCACGGACTTTCAGCACGTCAGACAAAGCTGTACGGAACCCCGGCCGCATTGATCACATCGCGATATTGCCGGAATATCGAGACAATCCTGTTCGCCGTCTCACCGGTTTCCGATACCTCCTGCCAGAATTCATCAGCCGCATTCTCGACCTCCCGCCATTCCTCGGCCGGGATCGAGCGCAGCTTCAGCTTGGTGCCCTCGGCGCGTAGCTTCGCCTCGCCGCCCCAGTACCATTGATTGCGGTAGAAATGCCCGCTCTCGATACAGGACAGCACAACGCCCTTCAGATGCTCGGGAAGATCGGCCCAGCGTTTCTCGTTGACGAAGAACGACCCGATCCAGGCACCGGAGATATTGTTGGTCAGGAAATAGTCCGTCACATCGGCCCAGCCGACCGTGTAATCCTCGGTAATTCCGGACCAGGCCATGCCGTCAAGCTCGCCTGTCTGCACGGCGACCTCGACATCCTCATAGGGAATCGAGACCGGCACCACACCGAAGCGCGACAGGAACCGGCCCGC
>JAYQDX010000136.1:2553-5029 GCA_038138545.1 Rhodobiaceae bacterium
AAGGTATAGAGCCGCAACCCGTCAAGATCATCGAGCGTCGTGATTTCCTTTTTCATGTTGAAATTGCACGGGTCCTGCCCCGAGGCCGACAGCCAGGTCACGCCGCCGACCTTCTCATAGGCGGTCTTCCAGATATCGGCCAGACCGTATTGGCGGAACAGCACCGGCACGTCCAGCGCGTGGCGCGTCGCCATCGGGAAATAGCCGCCGAACATCCGCACCTCGGCCGGAGAGGCCATCGAATCATCATCCGAATGGACGGCATCGATGGTGCCGGTTTGCAGGGCACGGAACAGCTCACCTGTCGGGACAAGCTGGTCGGCATAGTAAAGCTCAATCCGCAACGCCCCGTCGGCGGCGCGGTTGATGCTGTCGATGATCGGCTTTGTCACATGCTCGCCAAGCGCCGCGCCGGCATAGGTCTGGAACCGCCATCTGACAGGTTGCTGCGCATGGATCGCCGGCGCCGCCAGCACGCCGCCGGCAGCGAGAGCCGAGGCTTTCAGAAAGTCGCGCTTTTGCATGATGTCCTCCTCCTTCTTCTTCTCCATGGAATGCCTCCAAAGAGATCAAGCGTCTGTCGACAGCGGCAGGTCAGGTGCCGACCAGCATCGCATTGTCGACAAACAGGGTTTCGCCATTCACGAAACTGGCATCGTCACTCATCAGGAACAGGGCGGCCGCCGCGACCTCCTCCGGCTCGCAGATCCGCCCCTGGAGACGGCTGATATCCGCCTCCGATACATCAACCCCGAGGGCGCGAAGCTCGGTCAGCTCGCGCAACCCGTGCGGGGTGCGAATAAACCCCAGGCAGACAGCGTTGCAGCGGATACCGGCGGCCCGGTATTCAATGGCAATGGCGCGCGTGAACATGTGGCACGCGCCCTTCGAGGTGCAGTACAGCACCTCCTTCTGGGTGCCGGCGACGGCCGAGATCGAGGATGTGTTGACAATCGCGCCGCGGCCGGCCGCCAGCATCGCCGGCAGGAAGGCGCGGGTGATCAGGAACATCGAGCGGACATTGATATCCATCATGAAGTCCCAATCCTCCTCGGTGCAGTCGAGGAAGGCCTTCACGATGACGGTGCCGGCATGGTTGAACAGCCCGTCGACGCGCCCGTCGAATGTTTCCAGAACATGTTTGGCGGCGCGGCGCACCTGCGCGCCCTTCGAGACATCGGCCGCGACCAGAAACGCACTGCCACCGCTGGCCGCGATCCGCTCCACCGTCTGGCGGGCGGCACCTTCATTGATATCGATGATGGCGACATGCGCGCCCTCGGCCGCGAACCGCCGGGCAGCCGCCCCGCCGGCACCGGTCGCGCCGCCGGAAATGACGATATTCCTGCCTGTCAGCCTGTGTGACATCCCCTTGTCATCCGGAACATGCCGCCACACTGTCCCCGGCGGCCATCCCGACCACAACGTCACCTGTCGGTCGTTAAATCATAAGCCCTGTTAACCAGTTGGCGCTTGGGTGAATGGCTGCGTAACTTTTCCGGCTTCCGAACACTGGTCTGGCGGCGCGCCATGACCATATATGACGAGGGCATATGCCCCCCTCACCCGGCCGGACGGCCGCGTCGTCGCCAGTCGTGCCAGCAAATTCATGGAAATCCAGACATTGGGCCTGATGATCGCCATAGACCTTGTTGCCGGGCTGAGCCTGCTGTTTCTGGGTGGCCATTATCTGGTCCAGCACGCGGTCTTGCTGGCCGGCAAGCTTGGCGTCACGCCGCTGGTGATCGGCATGACGATTGTGGCCTTCGGAACCTCGGCACCGGAACTCGTGGTATCGCTCGGTGCCATTCTGACAGGCCATGACGATATCGTGATTGGCAATATCATCGGCGGGAATATCGTCAACATCCTTCTTGTCCTGTCACTCTCGATCCTGATTTTTCCGATAGCGGTGCCCAAGGGCTTCATATGGCGCGAGGGCGGCAGCGTGACTGCCGCCACGATGCTGTTCATGGCCCTGTGCCTTGATGGCGCGCTCAGCCTGCTCGACGGGCTGATCCTGTTGGCCGGACTTGGCAGCTTCATCGCCGCGACCTTCTTTGTGTTCCCCGGCACCGGCGATGACCCGCCACATGAACGCGGCGCAACCAGGCGTGAGGAGGTGGCCCCGGGACGCGGGCTGCCCCGTCATATCTTATGGATTATCGGGGCATTGGCGGCGCTGGCGGTTGGCTCGCAGATGTTCGTCGATGGCGCTGTCGCGCTCAGCCGCCTTCTGGGTGTAACGGAGGCGGTGATCGGCCTGACGGTTGTGGCGGTCGGTACCGCCGCACCGGAGATCGTGACCGCCACCATCGCCGCCTTTCGGCGTCAGTCCGGCGTGGCGATCGGCAATGTTCTTGGCAGCAACATGTTCAACATGCTCGGCATTGGCGGCATCACGGCGCTGGTCTCGCCGATCGCGGTGCATCCGCATTTCCTCGAGATTGATTTCGTCATGTTGCTGGCCGCCACC
>JAYQDX010000137.1:0-4992 GCA_038138545.1 Rhodobiaceae bacterium
ACGGGTCGCGTTCATGCGTCATCGCGATGCGGCCGGTGCCGACATCCATCCAGCCGTCGCCATGGCTGACCGGCGCACGGGCGCGGCCATGCACGGAGTCGAATTCATAGAGATGGGCCGAGGTCTCGACCGGGCCGGGGGTGTTGATCAGAACAATTTCGACATCCTTGCGCTGTGTTTCTACAAGGGCGCGAAGAACCATGCGCCCGATACGGCCAAAGCCGCTGATTGCAAGTCGAATTGTCAAAGCCCTGTCCTCATGTCGCTTGTCGTCTTTCCGGTGTCGTGGTGCTAGGCAAGCATCGCCCTGGCGCGGGCCGCCACGGCGTCGGCGGTGATGCCGAAATGCTCGAACAGCGCGCCGGCCGGTCCGGACGCGCCAAACCCGTCCATGCCGATGAAATCGTCACCGTCGCGCAGCATCCAGTCCCATGGCTGGCGGATCGCCGCCTCGACCGCGATGCGCGGGCATGTACCAAGAACGGCCTCGCGTGCGGCGGCGTCCTGCTGCCGGAACAATTCCATCGAGGGAACCGACACCACGCTGGCGGTGATCCCGTCGGCCGCCAGTTGGTCGCGGGCAGCAAGCGCGATGCCGACCTCCGATCCGGAGGCCATGATCGTCACCTGCCTCTCTTGATGGCTGGCCTGATCGCTGCCGGCGACGACATAGGCACCCTCGGCGGTCCTGTTGGCCGTCAAATCGCCAAGGCGGAACTGCTCCAGCCCCTGGCGGCTGAGCGCCAGAACCGACGGGCGGTCATGCGCGGCCAGCGCGCATTGCCAGGCCTCTGCCGTTTCGACAGCATCGCCGGGCCGGAACACCAGAAGGTTCGGGATGGCCCGCAGCGCCGCCAGATGTTCAACCGGCTGGTGCGTTGGTCCATCCTCGCCAAGGCCGATCGAATCATGCGTCATCACATAGATAACGCGCTGTTTCATCAGCGCCGACAGGCGGATCGAGGGACGGCAATAATCGGCAAACATCAGGAAGGTGCCACCATAGGGGATCGCCCCGCCATGAAGCGCGATGCCGTTCATCGCCGCCGCCATGCCATGTTCGCGAACGCCGTAATAGACATAGGTGCCGGCCGGATTGTCACGGCTGAAGATGTCCTGCCCGCCGGCACGGGTGTTGTTGGAGCCGGTCAGGTCGGCCGAGCCGCCGATCAATGCCGGGCAGGCCGGAACGATCGCGTCAAGCGCCTTCTGGCTGGCGACGCGGGTGGCGATTTTCTGCGGGTCCGCGGCAAGGGCGGATTTCCACCCCTGGACAGCGTCATCGATGGCGGCGTCGAAATCTCCGGCCAACGCGGCGTCGAAGGCGGCGCTGTCGGCGGCGTCATGGCGTGCCTGCCACGCTTCGCGTGCGGCCCGTCCGCGGGCCCCGACGGCGCGCCAGCTGTCGATGATCGATTGCGGAATGTCGAATGGCTCATGACTCCAGCCAAGTGCCGAGCGCGTGCCGGCGATCTCGTCGCCACCAAGCGGTGCGCCATGAATGCCGGATGTGCCGGCCTTGGTAGGAGCGCCATATCCAATCACCGTGCGGCAGCGGATCAATGTCGGTCTGTCCTCTTCGGCGCGCGCCTCGGCGATGGCTTCAGACACAGCCTTCATGTCATGCCCGTCAACGGCCAGCACCTGCCAGCCATAGGCGGTGAAGCGCGCCGTGGTGTCGTCGGAAACGGCGAGGTCGGTGCTGCCATCGATCGAGATGCCGTTATCATCGAACAGCACGATCAACCGGCCAAGCCTCATATGACCTGCCATCGAGGCGGCCTCGTGGCTTACACCCTCCATCAGGCAGCCATCACCGGCGATGGCATAGGTGAAATGGTCGACAAGGTCCCGCCCATGGTGAGCCGCCAGATGCGTTTCCGCCATCGCCATGCCGACAGCATTGGCAAATCCCTGGCCAAGCGGGCCGGTCGTCGTCTCGATGCCGCCGGCATGACCGAATTCCGGATGGCCGGCGGTGATGGCGCCAATCTGACGGAAGTTGCGAAGCTGCGCCATCGTCATGTCTTCGTAACCGGTCAGATGCAGCAGCGCATAGATCAGCATCGAGCCATGGCCGGCGGACAGGATGAATCTGTCACGGTCCGGCCAGTCCGGCGCCGCGGCGTCGAATTTCAGATGGTCGGCAAACAGCGCCGTGGCGGCATCGGCCATGCCCATGGGCATGCCGGGGTGACCGGATTTCGCCGCTTCGACGGCGTCCATCGAAAGGGCCCGGATGGCGTTTGCCATATCCTGACGCTCGGGGGAATTGACCATGAAAATCTCCTAAGGATGTCACGGGCGAAAAGGTCTTCATGACGCCACCGGCGACAGGCCGCAATCTGCCCTCACAGCGCCGTTTCGTCAATTGGTGAGTCGGCCTTCAGATTACATATTCCTCGCCGCGATCGCGGTGGGCAAGCCCCGCAGGCCAGAGAAAGTCAAGGAAAAGGCGGGGATAGAAAATCGGACTTTATTTGACTCCCCGCTTCGGGCAGTCTTTGGCGGTGGCGGCGCATGGTGCCCGCATCGGTGATCTTTGCCGCGCGCACCAGCCCCGGCACCACGATTCGCCGTCCTGATCCGGACCGGACGCGCCCGTCACAGACCATTCCTCTGGGGAGATTACACATGTCGCGCCTTGCCGAAGCCCAAGCCAAGCTGGAGGACGCGTTACAGCAGCTCGAGGCGGCGCTGGCCAACCGGCCGACGGATATGAAGGCACATGCGACCGGCACCGACCACATCGTGGATCGCGCGGCGATCATCGCGGAGATTGGCAGGATCGATGAACAGCTCAGCTCGGCGATGCAGATCATCGACCGGGTGCGGCATGCTTCCGGCAGTAAGGGAGGCACGGCATGAGCCAGTCGGTTGTCACCATTCGCCTCAACGGCACTCCCTATCAGATTGGCTGCGGTGAGGGCGAGGAGGCCCATATCGAATCGCTGGCCGCCGAGATCGAAGCCATCCTGCAGTCGCTTGTCGGCTCGGTCGGGCAGATCGGCGAGGCGCGCCTGCTGGCGATGGCGGCGCTGATCCTGGCTGACCGCGCGGATGAGGCCGGCCCCGTGACCGGCGCGCCGACAGCAGGCGCGGATAAAGGCGGTGAGGCCGCGGCGGCGGCATTGGAAAGTGCCGCGGATCGAATCCTGGCGCTTGCATCACGGCTGTCTTCCCACTAGATAGACCCTGTG
This sequence comes from Rhodobiaceae bacterium, assembly GCA_038138545.1. Lineage (GTDB taxonomy): Bacteria > Pseudomonadota > Alphaproteobacteria > Puniceispirillales > Puniceispirillaceae > UBA8309. The sequence goes on from JAYQDX010000137.1 coordinate 3,201, forward strand.
CGGCAACTGGGCTTTGCGCTTGGATTTTCGATCCCTGGGGCCATAAATCATCTCTTGGGAGCTGCCTCTGGCCGGATCGTGGTCCGGTTATCCGCGGCGCCCACCTGCACTGCAGGTCACAGAGGATGAAGCTGCCGGCGGTTGCGCTGGTTGCCGCCGCCTTCTGCTCCCGTCACCACCATTCCGTCACTTACTGGCCGTCATCACCCGCATGCAAGAGCTGTCATCCGATCCCGCGGCCGCGAAGGCCGAATTGCGAAAACGGGCCGCGGCGGCGCGCAAGGCGCTGATCGATGCGGACCCCGAGGCACCGGCGAGGCTTGCCGCGCAGGCCGACATTGTCATGCGTCTGGCGCAGGGTGAGCAGAGTGCCGTCGTGGTGGCGGCTTATATGCCGATCCGTTCCGAGCTGTCGCCGCTGCCGCTTGTCGCGGCGCTTGTGGCGCAGGGGATCGTGACCGCGATGCCGGAAACACCGTCGCCGGGACACCCGCTCATATTCCGGCGCTGGTCCCCGGGTGACGATCTTGTCGGCGGCCCCTATGGAACAAGCCAGCCATCGCCGAGCGCACCTGTGATCGTGCCGCGGGTGATCCTGGCCCCGATGCTGGCCTTTGATGCGGCCTGCTGGCGACTCGGCTATGGCGGCGGCTTCTATGACCGCACATTGGCCGGACTTCGCGATGCCGGGCATACCGTCACGGCCATCGGCATTGCCTTTGACGGACAGCTGGTCGATAAGGTGCCGGTCGGGCCTTTTGACATGCCGCTTGACGCGGTGCTGACACCGTCCGGGCTGCGTCCGGGCACGACACAAGATCACTCAAGCTAGGGTTTATCTGATGCGGGTTCTGTTTCTGGGGGATATTGTCGGCCGCGCCGCGCGCAAGGCGGTGATCGAGCAGGTGCCGGCACTCCGCGACGAGCTGGCGCTGGATTTTCTGGTCGTGAATTGCGAGAACGCCGCCGGCGGTTTCGGCGTGACGCCGTCCATCTGCGATGATCTGTTCGCCGCCGGAATCGATGTCCTGACAACCGGCAACCATGTCTGGGACAAGGCCGAGATCATTCCCTATATCGAGGCGACGCCGCGCCTGTTACGGCCGATCAATATGGCCGAGGGCACGCCAGGCCATGGCTCGGTCTGCGTGACCGATGATGCCGGGCAGCGGCTTGTCGTCATCAACGCCATCACCAATCTGTTCATGGCGGATTACGATCCGGTCTTTCCGGCGGTGAACGGGGCGCTGGTCCGCAACCAGCTTGGCCGCGATGCCGATTTCATCATGATCGATGTCCATGGCGAGGCCACGTCCGAGAAGATGGCCATCGGGCATCATGCCGATTCCCGCGCCACCATGGTGGTCGGAACGCACACGCATGTACCGACGGCGGATCACCAGATCCTCGCCGGTGGCACGGCGTTCCAGACCGACAGCGGCATGTGTGGCGACTACGACAGTGTGATCGGCATGGACAAGCAGGCGGCGACGGCCAGGTTCACCGGTACCAACGGGCCGCGCCTGTCGGTCGCCCTTGGCGAGGTGACGCTGTGCGGCCTGCTTGTCGAGAGTGACGAGACGGGCCTTGCCAGGGCGGTGGCGCCGCTGCGGCGTGGCGGTCGTCTCTCGGTGATGACGCCGACGATCTGACAGGCTGGTGAGACGTTCTGTGGCGGTGCATCGCCACTGGCGCACCCGGTGCCGAATTTGCTATAGGAACGGGGCGGGCGGCGCTTTGGTCGTCGGCTCAACCCACTCCAACCGGACACCGGACCCCGGAAACCAGACCG
>JAYQDX010000138.1:0-4911 GCA_038138545.1 Rhodobiaceae bacterium
CCCGAACAGCGCGCGCAGTTCTGGCAGGCGGTGCGCGATCAGGTCCGGCAGATTGGCCATGGCCAGGTACGCGGGGCCTTTTCCGACGAGATCGAGGCGCGAATCGCGGCCATGCGAACTGCCGGCCGCGCCAGTGGCAGTGGCGGTGTTGCCAGCGGTCTGGCACGTCCGCGTGTGCGCCGCCCCGCCGCCGGCGCCATCCATCGCCACCGGGCCATCTGCGCGCTGATCATGGCGCATCCCGAGCTTGTCCCCGACATGTTTGAATCGCTGCTTGGCATCGACTCTGGCGATGCCGGGCTTGAAGCACTGAAAAAAGCGGCCATTGATGCGGTAATTCGCGATCCCGACCTTGACGCGGCGACGCTCAGGCATCATCTAAATGGGTTGAATTTGGCGGACGCGATTGGCGTGCTTGAGGGGGACGAGATGAAAGCGCGTATGCCATTCGACCCAGATAAAATTTCCGGCGCTGATGCTGGCCAGCATCTGAAGGAACTTCTCCAGCTTGTTGGCGGCGCATCGGGGCTTTTCTCCAGCGGAGCTTCCATACCCCGTTGACCCCTGTTTCTGACCGGACTGATCGATTGACCGTTGCGGCCGGGCCAAATCAAAGACTGGCCGCACCAAGGAAAGCAGACGATTTAAATGGCATCCAAGGCAACACAACAGACCGAAACCGAAATCCAGTCGCAGGAAGGTGCCGTCGACGCGCCTGATACCGATGCTGCGCAGCAGGCCCAGAAGCTGCTGATGAAGCTTGGCAAGGAGCGCGGCTATGTCACCCATGACGAGCTGAACGCGGCGCTGCCGGCAGAGGATTTCACTTCCGAACAGATCGATGAATTCATGTCGACCCTCAGCGAGATGGGGGTCTCGGTTGTCGAGGCCGCCGACAGCGATGACTCTTCGGATGGTGAGGAAGAAGAGGCGCGCGCATCCGGCAATGTGTCCGACAGCGATGTGTCGGGAACAGATGATCCGGTGCGGATGTATCTTCGCGAGATGGGCAGCGTCGAACTGCTGTCGCGCGAGGGTGAAATCGCCATTGCCAAGCGTATTGAGGCTGGCCGCGAGATGATGATCGGCGGGATCTGTGAATCGCCGCTGACGATCCGCGCCCTGCTTCACTGGCGCGATCAGATCGCCGACGGGGTGGTGCCGCTCCGCGATATCATCGACCTCGAAACCACCTATGCCAAGATCAATGGCGGCCCGGTCGACGAGGATGGGATGACCTCCATGGGGGATGGTATCGATGATGCCGATCTTGAGGATGAGGAAGCCGAGGAGTCGGAAGATGAGGAAGAAGAGCCGGCTGATGGCGATGCCGATACCGATACCTCGACCCGCGACGCCAATTCGGGTGATGAGGGGGACGACCTGAACATGTCGCTTGCCGCGATGGAAGACGCGGTGCGTGACCATATGATGGAACGGTTCGACGAAATCGCCGCGCTGTTCAAACAGTTCACCCGCTCGCAGGACCGGCGGCTGACCAGGATGGCGGCCGATGAGGCGCCGTCGCCGCGAAGCGAGGCGACGCATCTCGAACACAAGATCAGGCTTGTCGAGCTGATGGAGGGTGTGAATTTCAATCCGGCAAGGATCGAGGCGCTGACCGACCAGCTTTTCACCCTGAACAGGCATGTCACGACCATCGAGGGACGCCTGATGCGCATCGCCAATGCCGCCGGTGTGCCGCGTGACCAGCTGCTGGTGGCCTGGAGCGGGCGCGAATGTGTCGATTCCTGGCCGGGTGACGGCTATCGCAGCAACCAGTGGCGCAAGCTGAAGGCGCAGCATGCCGATGAGCTGGATGACATCCTCGGCAAGATCCGGCTTGTGGTTGATGATGTCGGACTTTCCGTCACCGAATTCCGCGACATCATCCAGACCATCCAGCGCGGTCAGCGTGAAAGCGCCCGCGCCAAGAAGGAAATGGTCGAGGCCAATCTGCGGCTGGTGATTTCGATCGCCAAGAAATACACCAATCGTGGCCTGCAGTTCCTCGATCTGATTCAGGAAGGCAATATCGGCCTGATGAAGGCGGTCGACAAGTTCGAGTACCGCCGCGGCTACAAATTCTCGACCTATGCGACCTGGTGGATCCGGCAGGCAATCACCCGCTCGATTGCCGACCAGGCGCGCACCATCCGAATTCCGGTGCATATGATCGAGACGATCAACAAGCTTGTTCGCACCTCGCGCCAGATGCTGCACGAAATCGGGCGCGAACCGACACCCGAGGAGCTGGCGGAAAAGCTGTCGATGCCGATCGACAAGGTCCGCAAGGTACTGAAGATCGCGAAGGAACCGATCAGCCTCGAGACGCCGATCGGTGACGAGGAAGACAGTCATCTTGGTGATTTCATCGAGGACAAGAACGCGGTGCAACCGCTTGATGCCGCGATCCACGCCAATTTGCGCGAGACGACGACCCGCGTTCTGGCCAGCCTGACGGCGCGCGAGGAGCGTGTTCTGCGGATGCGGTTCGGCATCGGCATGAACACCGACCACACGCTTGAGGAGGTCGGTCAGCAATTCAGCGTCACGCGAGAACGGATCCGCCAGATCGAGGCGAAGGCGCTTCGCAAGCTGAAGCATCCGTCGCGTTCGCGCAAGCTGCGGTCTTTCCTTGAAAACTAGACCGCGGTCATGTGTATATGTCCAACGAACATGCTTGAAGATGGTATGAAGGGCGTGACATAAGTTGTCAGCTCACCTTTGGGCATTGCCAGCCTACCCTTGGGGGCCTGTAGTTCAATTGGTTAGAACCCACGGCTCATAACCGTGTTGTTGCAGGTTCGAGTCCTGCCGGGCCCACCAACCTTCGCCGCGCAAGCGCTCAAAAAAACGCCCGGAAACCGTCAGGTTTCCAGAATCGGTTGGTCGCCGGATGTGGTTCTCAAGTTCACAGTCGCGCAGTAGGTGGTTGTCCGCATACATATGCGCTGTTGTCATATAGTCTTCCTTCCCCTCATATGGGTGCCACGATCCGGTCTGTTGGCAGGCGGCTTGACCGGTCATATATGGTTTTATCTGGTGTTCTGAAGGGTGAGAAAGCTGGAGTTCGGCGGATGAAACAGACATGGCGGTGGTTTGGGCCCGCAGATCAGGTGTCAATCGACGATACCGTTCAGGCAGGGGTTGAGGGCATTGTTTCGGCCTTGCACCATGTACCGCCAGGCGCGGTCTGGTCTTCCAATGAGATTTCAAAGCGGCAGCAAGATGTTTCGGTGATGGAAGACGGCAGCCCGTCGGGCATTCGATGGGATGTTGTTGAAAGCCTGCCGGTCTCCGAGGACATCAAGAAACAGACGGGAGACTGGCGTGATCATATCGAGAATTACAAAACCAGCCTGAGAAATCTGGCCGGGGCCGGAATCACCGTAATCTGTTACAACTTCATGCCGGTGCTGGACTGGACCCGGACCGACCTGAGATGGCCCCTGCGCAATGGCGCCACATGCATGCGCTTTGATCTTGTCGACTTCGCGGCATTTGATCTTCATATCCTGCAACGTCACGGGGCGGAGGCCGATTTTGACGACGCGCTCCGCGCCGCTGCGAAAAGGCGTTTTGCGGAGATGAGCGATGTGCAGCGTCAGGAACTGGCCAGCAATGTGGTCTGCGGCCTGCCTGGTGCAGCCGAAAACCACTCCATGGAGGATGTTCGCCAACACATTGCAGACTATGCGCAGATTGGTGAAGACCGCTTGCGAAGTCATCTGGTCGATTTCCTGAGCGAGGTGGTGCCGGTGGCCGAGGAACTGGGTGTGCGCCTGTGCTGTCACCCTGACGACCCACCGGTGCCGCTTCTGGGACTGCCGCGCATCATGTCCACCGAAGCGCATTATGCCGACATCATGAATGCTGTTGACCGGATGGCGAATGGCATCACGCTCTGTTCCGGTTCGCTTGGTGCAAGGCCCGACAACGACCTTCCCGGGATGATGGACCGTCTTGGGTCCCGCGTTCATTTTCTGCATCTGCGCAATGTACGGCGTGAAACGTTTGAAGTCCGCGGATCATTCTATGAGGATGAGCACCTTGGCGGCAGCACCGACATGGTGGAACTGCTGGCAGCTTGCCTGCGCGAAGAGAGGCGCCGGCGGAACGAGGGGCGCGCCGACTGGTCGATTCCGTTTCGGCCCGATCATGGCCAGGAAATTCTTGATGATCTGGGTCGGAACACCCAACCGGGCTATCCTTCGATCGGTCGTCTGAAGGGGTTGGCGGAGTTGCGCGGCGTGATCGCCGGCTTGCAGTATGGCATGGCGGAACAGGCCGGTTAACGGCGCTTTCAAACAGCTTGGAAATCGAAGCGACAAGGTGTGCACCTCAGTTGTGTGCCGCCTTGTTCGGCGATGGGATGACCGCTTCGTCAAACGGATAAGATTGGTCCCGTGCCACCAACCTTCGCCACTCTGAGCGTATGAATAAGGCGGCGATGCCAGATTGTCAGTTTGCGAAGATGATCGGTGTCTTGCAGTCGCGTCGCATCCGCTCGGTGACGCCGCCGAACAGACGTTCCAGCGTCATCGATACGCCATAAGCTCCCATCACCAGAAGGTCGGCCTTGTTGGCCTCTTCAAGGATCAGCCCGGCAACCGAGCTTCCCGCCGAGGGCTCGCGGATGATGTTGGCTCCGATGCCATGCGCGGCAAGATAGCTGCCGATGTCATGTGGCTGTGTTTTTGAGGTCGGATCGACAATCATCACATCAACGAAATCGAACCGTGCCATCAATGGCAAGGCGGCCCGCACCGCGCGGCTGGATTCGGCCGAACCGTCCCAGGCAATCAGGCACCTGCCGCTGAATTCGCCGACCTCGGCATTGTCGGGGAGCTGCATCGTGGCGCTGACACCGCAGGTGGCAATTTCCGGTGCCGAAAGTGGCGGCGCGAC
>JAYQDX010000139.1:0-4863 GCA_038138545.1 Rhodobiaceae bacterium
GCGTCGTCAGGATCACCTCGACCGCCGACTTGCCGGGGAATTTCGGATGCTCGCCAACCGGCATGCCGCGGCCATTGTCGCGGATGGTCAGCCGGTCGCGCGCCTCGAGATGGATGTCAATCCGGCTGGCATGGCCGGCCACCGCCTCATCCATCGAATTGTCGAGGATCTCGGCCGCCAGATGATGAAGCGCCCGCTCGTCGGTGCCGCCGATATACATGCCCGGGCGGTGCCGGACCGGCTCCAGCCCTTCCAGAACCTCGATATTCGAGGCGTCATAGCCATCGGCGGATGCCGCGGCGCCAAAAAGATCGGCCATCTGTCAGATATCTTCCGTCACAAATATTTCACGAATGCGGTCACGATTGTGGTCACGAATGCAGTCACGATTGCGGTCCCGAACGCAGCTACGAATGCGGCACCGGCGCGCGGATGCCCCGCCGACCCCGTCACCGGATGCGTATGTCTACCGTATCTTGCGGCGGCATCCAAGCCAAACCGCGAGATATAGCCGGTTTTGATGTGCGAAAGGGGGAGGGGCGTTAACGGGAAATTTACCCCGACGCGATAGCTTGGGCTGGACTTAAACAATCATAAACAAGGAGAGAACAATGCGGATGGGCTATCTGAGGTCTGCGATTGCAGGTGTTTTCCTAACCCTCGCAATGGCTGGCTGCGCTCAGAATTCAGCGCGGATCGATCTCACAACATACGCGCCGGTGATAGATGTCAAAGGGCAGGGCTATGACCAGACGGACTATGCGCGTGATCTTGATGAATGCCGTACGCTTGGAGTGCGGGTACAGGCGCAATATGAAGCGCAGCAGAAGAAGGAGCGCGAAGATGCGATGGCGTCCGCATTCGTCGGAGCGCTGGCTGGTGCCGTGGTGGGCCATGCCGTCGGCGATTCCAATGATTACCACACCGGGCGTTCTGCCACGGCTGGTGCTTTGTATGGCGGCGCGATAGGCGGTGCGGTTGGTGCGGGCAACATGGATTACACGCAGGAAATTACCAAATTCGGACCAACCATTATCGTCGACCGTTGCATGACCGACCGTGGCTATAAAATTCTCTCGGTGAAAGGGTTTGGTGGAGGATGATGACCGGAGCTTTTCGACATGCTCGCTACCGGGTCCTTTGGAGTGGTGGCATCATGCTCACATTGTCAGCGGTGCTTTGCGCCGCTCCTTTCGCGTTTGCCACTACGCAAATTCTTCATCACAAGGACTGGCAGGTTAGGGTGATCGTGGATGAGTTCACAGATGAATCACGAGTTATTCTGAATACGAAAGTTGAGGAGAATGAAGAGGATTTTGCCGGGAAAAGAGGCATTGTACTGATTCGCTCAGATGTTTCATCTCAAACCGTCTCCACCGTCACGGATATGCTGGTGATTAAATGCGACAGCCCGGGTGACCTACCCTATGTCGTGATCGCCACTCAAAAGGAAGTTGCGGAAGCAGGTATGCGCAACATCGAGTTTCGAGTTGATAAACGTGATACGAAAAGAGTGCTTATGACCTCGCATCAGAAATATCTGATGATTTTCGATCGTCGCAAAGCGCGCCGCTTTATCGAACAGATCAGGTCGGGACATCTTCTGATAGGCCGGTCGCGCCCGATAAATGGAAAGAGGATTGAGTTTCGTATTCCTATAGACGGATTTGATGAGGTTGAGCATCACCTGTTCGAGCACTGCTCAAGACAATGACAAAAACCCCCGGACGTTCGCCCGGGGGTTTTGTATGCGGTGTGTGTTCGCGGCGGGCGCGAACGGTCGGCGGTGGTTACGCCGAGTAGTACATCTGGAATTCGACCGGATGCGGGGTGTGCTCCAGCGCGATGACCTCTTCCATCTTCAGCTCGATATAGGCATCGATCTGGTCGTCGCTGAACACGCCGCCCTGGGTCAGGAAGCCGCGATCGGCGCTGAGGCTGTCGAGCGCCTCGCGGAGCGAGCCGCAGACGGTCGGGATCTCGGCCAGTTCCTCGGCCGGCAGGTCGTACAGGTCCTTGTCCATGGCATCGCCCGGATGGATCTTGTTCTGGATGCCGTCGAGGCCGGCCATCAGCATCGCCGAGAAGGCCAGATACGGGTTCGCCGTCGCGTCCGGGAACCGGACCTCGACACGCTTGCCATTCGGCGATTCCACATGCGGGATGCGGCAGGACGCCGACCGGTTGCGCGACGAATAGGCCAGCAGGACCGGTGCCTCATAGCCCGGGATCAGGCGCTTGTAGCTGTTCGTCGAGGCGTTGGTGAAGGCGTTCAGCGCCTTGGCGTGCTTGATGATGCCGCCAATATAGAACAACGCCATTTCCGACAGATCGGCATAGCCGTTACCGGCGAAAAGCGGGCCGCCATCCTTCCAGATCGACTGGTGGACATGCATTCCCGAGCCGTTGTCGCCGGCGATCGGCTTTGGCAGGAAGGTCGCTGACAGCCCATAGGCATGCGCCACCTGATGCACCGAATATTTGTAGAGCTGCAGATTGTCGGCGGTCTCGATCAGGGTGCCGAACTTCATGCCAAGCTCGTGCTGCGAGGGGGCCACCTCGTGGTGGTGCTTCTCGACCGGCACGCCCATATCGGCCATGACCGACAGCATCTCGGAGCGGATGTCCTGGCCGCCATCGATCGGCGGGACCGGGAAATAGCCGCCCTTGACGCCCGGACGGTGGCCAAGATTGCCTTCCTCGTAATCGCGGGCGCTGTTGTACGGGCCCTCGTTGGAGTCGACCTGGTACATGGCGCGGTTCATCGACACGTCGATCTTCACATCCTCGAAAATGAAGAATTCGGCTTCCGGGCCGAAGAAGGCTGTGTCGCCGATGCCGGCGGATTCCATATAGGCAAGCGCCGCCTTGGCGGTGCCGCGCGGGTCGCGGTCATAGGCCTCGCCGGTGCTCGGCTCCATGACGTCGCAGAACAGCGCCAGCGTCGGCTGCGCGAAGAACGGGTCGACATAGGCGCGGTACAGGTCCGGCATCAGGGTCATGTCGGATTCGTTGATGGCCTTCCAGCCGGCGATCGACGAGCCGTCGAACATGAAGCCTTCGGCGAGGCTCTCTTCATCGATGGTGTCGATATGCTGGGTCACGTGCTGCATCTTGCCGCGCGGGTCGGTGAAACGGAGGTCGACATAGGTGATGTCGTTCTCCTTGATCATTTCCATGATGGCTTTTGCGTCAGACATGGGGGATTCCTTCCATTGGTCCTGATGGTCTTGGGTCTTGATGGTCGAGCTGGCCTGTCTTGTCGGCCTTTTTCATATGGGCCGGCGGGCCGGCCCGGAAACGGGAACGGGCGATGCGGATCAGACCGCGTCGGCGCCACGCTCCCCGGTACGGATTCGGATGGCTTCGTCAATCGTCGAGATGAAGATTTTGCCATCGCCGATGCGGCCGGTCTGGGCCGCCTGCTGGATGGCGTCGACAACGCGCTCGGCGAGTGATTCCTCGACAACCACCTCGATCTTCACCTTCGGCAGAAAATCAACCACATATTCGGCACCGCGATAGAGTTCGGTATGGCCTTTCTGGCGACCGAACCCCTTTGCCTCGAGGACAGTGATGCCCTGGATGCCGACCTCGTGAAGCGCTTCCTTCACCTCATCGAGCTTGAACGGCTTGATGATGGCTTCGATTTTCTTCATAGCTTGGTTCCTGTGCAGTCAGGCCGAACGGGTTCGGCTATATTCCTACCGGGGCTTCAATCGGCCGGATGTATCCGGTCACTGGTACCCTGATATCGCCCGCGCACACTCGCCCACGAAATATCGTGCGGCAAGGCCGCTGCCAGCGCGGGTCACGCCGGGATGTCGATTTTCATGATTCTGCCGCAAAAACGGGCGGGGTGCCTAAATTTTAGGCAAATTCGATGACGGTCCCGCTCAGGGCGCGGTCTGCTGCCGGGCGTTCGGGATGAACAGCTGCTCGCCCTTGCGGGTCAGGCTGGCGATCCGTTTCTGACCGTCCGGTGAGAGCAGCCAGCCGGCGAAGGTATCGGCGGCGTCGTGGCGGGCCTGCGGGCAATGCGTCCGGTCGAGGGTCACGATGCCATATTGGTTGAACAACCGCGGATCGCCCTCGAACAGGATCCGGTGGCGGTATTTGTTGCCGAAGGCGAGCCAGGTGGCGCGGTCGGTCAGCGTGTAGCTGCTCGACTGCACGGCGAAATTCAGCGTCGCGCCCATACCGCTGCCGGTCTCCATGTACCAGCTTCCCTGCAGTGCCTCCGGCGTCCGGTCAATGGTGGCCCAGAGCGCGCGTTCCTTCTTGTGGGTGCCGCTTTCATCGCCGCGCGAGGCAAAGCGCGACTGCGCATGTTCGATCCGGCGCATCGCCTCGCGGACATTGCCGGCACGGCGCAGGCCGGCCGGATCATCCTGAGGCCCGACAATGATGAAGTCATTATACATCAGATCATGCCGCACGGCGCCATAGCCGGCGGCGATGAAGGCTTCCTCGGCCTCGCGCGCGTGAACGATCAGCATGTCGCCGTCGCAATTGCGGGCATTCTTCAGCGCCTGTCCGGTGCCGACGGCGACGACCCGCACATCGATGCCGGTCTCGGTGGTGAAGTGCGGCACGACATGATCATAGAAACCGGCATTCTGTGTCGAGGTTGTCGATTGCACGATGATCGACTCCGCCCCCGCGGATTGCGCGCTGGTCGATTGCGCCGGCAGGGCGGGAAGGCACAGCGCTACAACCAGCAGCAGATAAAACGGGGCCGGCCCGGTCCGTCGGGGCGGGAACATCCGGGAGACTGGAAAATTCATGCGTGGTCCATCATCAGCCTGAAGGGCGGCGGCGCGCCGATCGGGAAAGTCCTGCCGGAGATGCATGCATGCCGGC
>JAYQDX010000140.1:0-4853 GCA_038138545.1 Rhodobiaceae bacterium
GGCTGGTCTTTGGCGGCGATATCGACATGTATAATTCCTACGCCCAGCGCGGCAATCTGCCGGTGGTCGAGGATGTCTGCGAGGGCGGCATGACATTGATGCCGATGATCGGGCGCGCCCGCATGGTGCGGATGTGGGGCGGTATCATGGATATGAGCATGGACGGCTCGCCGATCATCGATCATACGCCGGTCGATGGCCTCTATTTCAATGGTGGATGGTGCTATGGCGGCTTCAAGGCGACTCCGGCCTCGGGATATTGCTTTGCCCATCTTCTGGCGACCGACACACCGCATGAAACCGCGACCGCCTTCCGGCTCGACAGGTTCCGCCGCGGCATGATGATTGATGAAAAGGGGTCGGGCGCGCAGCCCAACCTGCACTGAGGAGCGGCACCGGCATGATCATCGAACACCCGCTTCTGGGTCCACGCGACTCACAGGAATTCACCTGTCTTGGCGATGCCAGCCTTCTGCAACGACCCGATGCGTCTGCTGGCGATGCCGCCGACACGTTTTTTGATTACCAGTATCTTCGCGACAACCCGGCGGGAACGCATCGCGAGCTCTGGTACCATGAGATGGGCGACCGCAGCTGGCTGGTCCTCACCCGCGACACCACAACACACGAGATTCTGGCCGTCGAGCTTGCCTCCGATGTTGTGACCTCGGGAGGGCGCTCATGACCCAGGTGAACCGTCTTGATGGCGGGCTGATCGACCGTGATACGCCGCTCGACTTTACCTTTGACGGGCGCCGTTATGGCGGATTCGCCGGCGACACGCTTGCCTCGGCACTGCTGGCGAACGGTGTCCGGCTCGTCGGCCGGTCATTCAAATATCACCGGCCTCGCGGAATCATATCCGCCGGGTCGGAGGAGCCGAACGCCCTTGTCGAGCTTCGCGAGGGCGCGCGGTGCGAGCCGAATAGCCGCGCTACCATGACCGAACTTCATGACGGGCTGGTGGCCCGCAGCCAGAATCGGTTCCCCTCGCTCGGCTTTGACCTGATGGGAATCAATGACCGGTTCTCGACCTTTCTCGGTGCCGGCTTCTATTACAAGACCTTCATGTGGCCGAAAGCGTTCTGGGAGCGCGTCTATGAACCGTTGATCAGGCGGGCGGCCGGGCTTGGCGCGCTGTCGGGCGACCCCGATCCGGATGTCTATGACCGCGGCTTCCGGCATTGTGATCTTCTTGTTATCGGGGCCGGTCCGGCTGGATTGATGGCAGCGCTGACGGCCGGGCGCGCCGGTGCCGAGGTGATCCTCGTCGATGAGGATTTCCGGACCGGCGGCCGGTTGACGATGGAGCGTGAAACCGTCGCTGGCATCAATGGCGCCGACTGGGCGGCAGAAGCCGCAGCCGAGCTTGCCAGCATGCCGAATGTGCGGGTGATGCCGCGCAGCACCGCCATCGGCGTTTTCGACCACGGCATTTACAGTGTGCTGGAACGCGTTGCCGATCATCTGCCGGTGCCGCGTGAAGGCACACCGCGCCAGATCCTGTGGCGGGTCTATGCAAAGCGCGCGATTCTGGCCGCCGGGGCGACCGAACGGCTGATCGCCTTCGACAATAATGACCGGCCGGGGATCATGCAGGCCGGCGCCGTACGCGGCTATGTCAACCGCTGGGCCGCCGCGCCGGCCGAACGCATCGCCATCTTCACGAACAATGATGACGGACACCGCACGGCAGCCGACCTTGCCGCCGCCGGGGTGGGGATTGCCGCCATCATCGATTCGCGGCCCGACGCGCCGGCAAGCGATATCGCCGAACTGTTCGCCGGCGCCGTTGTCAGCAACAGCAGCGGACGGCGCGGCATCGGGCATGTCACGCTGCGGCTTGCCGATGGCGGGCGTAAAAATGTGTCCTGCGGCGCGCTGGCCGTCTCCGGCGGCTGGAACCCGAATGTCCATCTGACATGCCACCATCGCGGACGGCCGCAATGGCAGGAGGATATCGCCGCCTTCATCCCCGGAGACGGGATGCCGCCGGGTCTTGCCGTCGCCGGCGCGGCGCGCGGCATCTTCAGCACCGCCGGCGCGCTTGCCGACGGGCGCGATCAGGCGCTGGCACAGCTTGCCGAGCTTGGCATCAAGGCAACATCGGCAGCGGTGCCGGAGGCCGATGACGCCCCGGTCAAGATCACCCCGCTATGGCATGTTGGCGGCACCGGCCGCGCCTGGCTGGACCAGCAGAATGACGTCACGGTGAAGGATGTCGGGCTGGCGCATCAGGAGAATTTCCGTGCTGTCGAACATCTGAAACGCTACACCACGCTTGGCATGGCAGGCGACCAGGGCCGTACATCGAATGTTCTCGGCCTCGCCGTGATGGCCGAACTGACCGGCAAGACCATCGCCGAGACCGGTACCACCATCTACCGCCCGCCCTATACGCCAACGCCGATCGCCGCTTTTGCCGGCCGCTCGGTCGGCCGTGATTTCCGTCCAACACGCCTGCCGCCGTCGCATCACTGGGCGGCCGAGCAAGGTGCCGTCTTCGTCGAGACAGGAAGCTGGATGCGCGCCCAATGGTTCCCGCGGGAAGGCGAGATTCACTGGCGCGAATCGGTTGATCGCGAGGTGCTGGCCACCCGCCGGTCGGTCGGGGTGTGCGATGTCAGCACGCTTGGCAAGATCGACATCCAGGGAAGTGATGCCGGCGCCTTTCTCGACCTTGTCTACAGCAACAGATTTTCCACGCTGCCGGTCGGCAAGACGCGCTACGGGCTGATGCTGCGCGAGGATGGCATGGTGATGGATGACGGCACCACGGCGCGGCTTGGCGAGACACATTATCTGATGACCACCACCACGGCGAATGCGGTCGGCGTCTATCGGCATCTGGAATTCGTGCGCCAGTGCCTGCGCCCCGACATGGATGTGCAGTTGATTTCGGCCACCGACAGCTGGGCGCAGTTCGCCGTCGCCGGCCCGAACGCCAGACGCGTCCTGCAGGCAGTCGTCGATTCGCAGCATGACATTTCCAACGAGGCGTTTCCCTTCATGGCCTGCAGGGCGATCAGCGTCTGTGGCGGGGTTCCGGCACGGCTGTTCCGGATTTCCTTCTCTGGCGAGCTGGCTTATGAGATCGCGGTGCCGGCGCGCTATGGCGATGCGATGATCCGCGCCCTGATGGCGGCCGGTGAGCCCCATGACATCACCCCCTACGGCACCGAGGCGCTTGGCGTCATGCGGATCGAAAAGGGGCATGTCACCGGCAATGAGCTGAACGGCACCATCACCGCGCGCAATCTCGGCATGGCGAAGATGGTTTCGAGCAAGAAGGACAGCATCGGCGCGGTGCTGGCCGGGCGCGAGGCGCTTGTCGCCGAGGACGGGCTGTGTCTTGTCGGGTTGCGGGCGATCGATGGCGATCATGTGACCGCCGGCGCGCATATGTTCGCCGAGGGCACGCCGGTCGATGCGGCGCATGATGAGGGCTATGTCACCTCGGCCGCCTGGTCGCCGCATATCGGGGCCTCGATCGGGCTTGGCTTCATCGCCCGTGGCGCGAACCGGCATGGCGAGACAGTGCGGCTGATGAACCCGCTTGAAGGGCGGTCGGCCCACGCCCGCATCTGCAGCCCGCATTTCATCGATCCCGAGGGAGACCGGCTCCGTGGCTAGCCTGACAGCAATCACCGCCCTTGGCGGCATCACGGCCTGTGACAAGACGATCGGCGGCATCCGAATCGCCGAAATTCCCGACACCTGTCTTGCCTCGCTGGCGATGCGACGCGGCAAGGCGGCAAGTTTCAAAAAAGCGGCCAAAGAGGCGCTTGGCACCGACCTGCCGGCACCTGGACAGCGGACAGGCAACGGCACGCATGGGGTGATCTGGATGGGGCCCGACCAGTTCCTCGTCGAGGCCGAAACCGGCACGGCTGATCTTGCTGGCGGGCTTGCCGCCAGCTTCGGCGGGGCGGCCTCGATCACCGACCAGAGCGATGCGTGGGTCCGGTTCGATATCACCGGCAAGGATGTACCGGCCATGCTGGAGCGGCTCAGCGCCGCCGATACACGGCAGATGCAGGGCGGCGCGGCGGTGCGGACACCGGTTCATCACATGCTGTGTGTTCTGGTCTGCCGTGATGCCTATATCGGCTTCACCATCTATGGCCCGCGCGCCTCGGCGCAGTCGCTTCACCACGCGCTGACCGCCGCCGCGGCATCACTCTAGCCGGATCAGAACAGACCTTCGATCTCGCCGGCCCCGTTCAGGCGGATAGCTTCCGCGGACGGCACGCGCGGCAGACCCGGCATCGTCATGATCTCGCCGCAGATGGCGACGATGAAACCGGCCCCGGCCGACAGACGGACCTCGCGGACCGGCACCGAATGGCCGGTCGGCGCGCCGCGCAGGTTCGGATCGGTGCTGAAGCTGTACTGGGTCTTCGCCATGCAGATCGGCAGATGGCCATAGCCCTGATCTTCCCATTGACGCAGCTGGTCGCGGATTTTCTTGTCGGCAAGCACCTCGTCAGCACGGTAGATCCGCTTGGCGATGGTCTCTATTTTCTCGAACAGCGGCATGTCATCGGGATAGATCGGCGCGAAACTGGCCATATCGGAATCGGCGATCTCGGCAACGCGGGTGGCAAGGTCCTTCGCGCCCTCGCCGCCTAGCTCCCAGTGCCGTGAGATGATCGCCTCGCTTCCCTGCTTGGTGACATAGGCCTTCAGCGCGGCGATTTCGGCATCGGTATCACCGGTGAAATGGTTCACCGCCACGACAACCGGCACGCCGAAGGATTTCAGATTCTCGATATGCCGTCCGAGGTTGGCGCAACCCGCCTGTACCGCGGCGACATTCTCGGCGCCGAGGTCGGCGCGCGCGACACCGCCAT
>JAYQDX010000141.1:0-4836 GCA_038138545.1 Rhodobiaceae bacterium
GCGCTGCATTTCGATTTCGGCATTTCCTATCGCACCGCCGAACCGGTGGCCGACCTGATTGCCTCGCGTCTGCCGGCGACGCTCGAACTTGCCTTCATCTCGGCGCTCTTCGCGCTTGTTGCCGGAATTCTGCTCGGCATTTTCACCGCCATCAGCCGAGGCCGGTTCCTCGCCGGTCTGGTGATGACGACATCGCTGATCGGGGTGTCGCTGCCGACCTTCCTGATCGGGGTGCTGCTGATCTGGCTGTTCGCGGTCGAGCTTGGCTGGTTGCCCTCCTTCGGGCGCGGTGACACGGTGCGCCTCGGTTTCTGGGAGACCGGCCTGTTGACGGCATCGGGGCTGAAATCGCTGATCCTGCCGGCGATCACGCTTGGTCTCTATCAGATGACGCTGATCATGCGGCTTGTGCGCTCCGAGATGCTGGAGGTGCTGCGTCAGGACTTCATCAAATTCGCCCGTGCGCGCGGGTTGCCCGAACGCATGGTGCTGTTGCGGCACGCGCTTCGCAACACGCTGGTGCCGGTGACGACGGTGGCCGGCCTGCAGCTTGGCTCGATTGTCGCCTTCGCCATCATCACCGAGACGGTGTTCCAGTGGCCGGGTGTCGGGCTGATGTTCATCAACGCTGTCTATTTCGTCGATATCCCGGTGATGTCGGCCTATCTTCTTCTTGTCGGAACGCTGTTCGTGCTGATCAATTTCATTGTCGACCTGCTGTATCTGGCGATTGACCCGCGAATTCGTGATCGCAATCTGCGGGGAGGCAGTTGATGGCATCACCACCGCTCAAACCATCCGCAAAGCCGGCGAGTGCGCCAGAAAGCGCCCCCGCAAGCGTTTCGGACGGCATGCCAACCAGCATTCCGGCCAGCATTCCGGCCAGCCGCCTGCGGCGCGCGCTTGCCAGCGATTTCGTCTATGATTTCACCCGTGCCCCGATCGCCATAATTGCCGGGTTTGTTGTTCTGTTCCTGTTTCTGGTCGCGATCCTGGCGCCGCTGGTGGCGCCGACCAACCCGTTTGATCCGGCCTCTCTCAACCTGATGAACGGCTTCACCCCGCCGTTGCAGCCCAACATGTTCACCGGCGAGACTTTTGTCATGGGAACCGATGATCAGGGGCGGGACCTGCTGTCGGCGATCATCTACGGGCTGCGTGTCTCGCTGTTTGTCGGGGTGATGTCGGTACTGCTGGCGATGGGGCTTGGCGTCTCGCTTGGCCTGATTGCCGGCTATGTCGGCGGATGGCTCGACAATCTGATCATGCGGATTGCCGATATCCAGCTCACCTTCCCGTCGATCCTGATCGCGATGCTGATCTTCGGCGTGTTGCGCGGCATCATCCCGCCCGACCTGCGCGACGAGATGGCGATTTTCGTGCTGATCACCGCCATCGGCCTGTCGGAATGGGTGCCGTTCGCCCGCACCGTGCGGGCCACAACGCTGGTCGAGAAGGAAAAGGAATATGTGCAGGCGGCACGGTTGATCGGGCTTGGCCGCCACCAGATCATGTGGCGCCATATCCTGCCGAATGTGCTGGGGCCGGTGCTTGTCATCGCCACCATCACGCTGGCGCTGGCGATCATCGCCGAGGCGACGCTGTCCTTCCTCGGTGTTGGCGCGCCGCCGACCGAACCGAGTCTTGGCACGCTGATCAGGATTGGCCAGGACTTCCTGTTTTCCGGTGAATGGTGGATCCTGACCTTCCCGGCGATCACCCTGCTGGCACTGGCGCTGTCGGTGAAC
Source organism: Rhodobiaceae bacterium (assembly GCA_038138545.1). Lineage (GTDB taxonomy): Bacteria > Pseudomonadota > Alphaproteobacteria > Puniceispirillales > Puniceispirillaceae > UBA8309. The sequence goes on from JAYQDX010000141.1 coordinate 1,749, forward strand.
TTGCTTGGCGACTGGCTGAAAGACACGCTGAATCCGAGGTTGAAATGACGGCTCCGCTTCTTGATGTCAGCGATCTGAGCGTCGAATTCCCGCAGCGCCGCCAGCGCTTGCAGGCGCTTGACCGGATTTCCTTCACGCTGGAGGCCGGCGAGGTTCTGGGCTTCGTTGGCGAGAGCGGTGCCGGCAAGTCTTTGACCGGCGCGGCCATCATGGGTCTTCTGGAGCCACCGGGCCGGATCACCGGCGGCCGGATCACACTGCAGGGCCAGCGGATCGATGGCCGGGCGGAAACCGTGCGCGGGCGCCGGATCGGGATGATCTTCCAGGACCCGCTGACTAGCCTCAATCCGCTGCGGACTGTCGGCGACCAGCTTGTCGAGACGATCCAGCTTCACCTTGGCATGGATGCCGGCGCGGCGGCGGTGCGGGCCGGTGAATTGCTGGACGAGGTGGGTATCGACCGGAGCCGTATCGGTGCCTATCCGCATGAATTTTCCGGTGGCATGCGCCAGCGTATCGTCATCGCGCTGGCGCTGGCGCCGGAACCTGAACTGATCATCGCCGACGAGCCGACGACGGCGCTGGATGTGTCGATCCAGGCACAGGTGCTGGTACTGCTTCGCCGCCTGTGCAAGGAGCGCGGCGCCGCGGTCATTCTGATCACTCACGATATGGGGGTGATCGCCGAGACGACAGACCGGGTCGCCGTTCTCTATGCCGGCCGTCTTGTCGAGACCGGCCGCACCGCCGAGGTGATCTCGGCGCCGCGCCACCCCTATACAAGGGGGCTGATGGCGGCGACGCCGAACCTTGATCTTGTGTCCGTGGATACCGTGCTGCCGCAGATCCCGGGTAGCATGCCGAGCCTCGCCGATCTGCCGCCGGGCTGCCGGTTCCATCCGCGCTGCGGTGATGTCATGCCGGTGTGCCGCCAGACGGCCGCCCCCTTCATTGACGGTGTCGCCTGCCATCTTTATGACACGCAGTCGCCGGAGGCCGGGTGATGGCGGACAATGCCTATCTGCAGGTTTCCGGCCTCAGCCGACATTTCGATATTTCCGACCCGTTCCTGGCGCGGCTCCTCACCGGTGGTGCGCGGCGCAAGTTGACGGCTGTCGATAATGTCAGTTTTTCCATCGCGCGTGGCCAGACCTATGCCCTTGTTGGCGAGAGCGGGTCCGGCAAATCCACCATCGCCCGCATGATTGTCGGGCTGGAGCGGCCCGACAGCGGCAGCATCAGGTTCGATGGGCGGACCGCTTTTGATGAAGCGCGGGGACAGGTTCAGGATAACAGTCTGCGGCAGAAGCTGCAGATGGTGTTCCAGTCTCCCTATTCCAGTCTCAATCCGCGCTGGCGTGTCGGCGATATCCTGATGGAGCCGATCCGCGCCTTTGATCTGATCGCCGCGCCCGAGGCCCGCCGGCGACGGGTGCTTGAGCTTCTGGACCAGGTTGGCCTGTCGGCGCAGGACGCGCAGCGCTACCCGCATGAATTTTCCGGTGGCCAGCGCCAGCGCATCTCGATCGCCAGGGCGCTGGCCTCGAACCCGCAATTCATTGTCTGTGACGAGCCGACCTCGGCGCTCGATGTGTCGGTCCAGGCGCAGGTTCTGAACCTGTTGAAGCAGCTTCAGCGCGACCTGCAGCTGACCTATCTGTTCATCTCGCACGACATGGCGGTGGTGCGGGTGATGGCGCACCGGATCGGCGTTCTGAAGAATGGCCGGCTTGTCGAGGAAAACGCGGCCGGCCCCCTGATCGAATCGCCGCAGGATCCCTATACGCGCATGCTGATGGAGTCGACACCGCGCTTTGCCGGCGGCGCGGCATCGGGGTGATATAACGCCCTTGCACCTTCAGATGCCGTCGCAACCGGTTGGCAGGCCACGAATGTGATTTCATCTGCCCTAACAGTTCTGGAACGTCTGTTCTCGTGTTCGCCATGAATTAGAAAATCTGTTCTTTCTGATGCCTGAATTATGGCGTTTCGCCAAAAATTTTTCCATGTACATCCGCAGAACAAACCCGCGTCGGCCCTTTCGGGATCATGTCATATGGGATCACGCCATGGGTCCGTCGCTTCACGGAGATGGAAATGAACCGCATTATCACGGGCGCTCTGGCGCTCTTCCTCACTGTCGTCACCGCCACTGGCACGCTTGCCAAACCGCTTGTCGATGTCGACTGGCTGGCCGCCAATCTGGACAATGACGATGTCGTGCTGATCGACCTTCGCAACAAGATCGATGGCGGTAGCTATGACACCTATCTGGAAGGCCACATCCCGTCGGCGATCCATTCCGACTATCTGAAGGATGGCTGGCGCGTCGGCCGCGATGACGTGGTCGGGCTGTTGCCCGAGGCACCGCAGTTCGAGGCGCTGGCCCGCAAGCTTGGCGTGTCCTCGGGCAGCCATGTGGTGCTGATCCCGGCCGGCGTCGGTTCGACCGATTTCGGATCCTCGGCGCGCGCCTACTGGACCTTCAAGGTTTTTGGTCATGACAATGTGTCGATCCTCGATGGCGGTTTTGCCGCCTGGAAGGCGGCCTATCCGGCACAGGTGGAAAGCGGTGCGCCGGTGGCCCCGGCCGCGGGTGATTTCACCGCCAGCTTCCAGCCGCAGGGCTATGTCTCGACCGAGGATGTGAAGCGGATCGTCGCCGCCGAGACCGGCGCGACGCTTCTTGACGGGCGGACACGGGAACAGTTCCTTGGCGATGCCAAACACCCGAAGGCGGCGAGTGGCGGGCGCATTCCGGGGGCGACGCTGCTGTTCCAGGAAATGGCCTATGACCTTGATGCCAACCGCCTGAAGAGCGTTCCCGAGCTCGAAAGCATCTATGGCGGGATCGACGCCGACCTGCCGATTGTCAGCTATTGCAACACCGGCCATTGGGCGGCGACCAACTGGTTTGTTCTGTCAGAGGTGCTGGGCCGCAAGGATGTCAGGCTCTATGACGGCTCGATGGTCGAATGGACGGCCGACGGCACCAACCCTTTGTTGACCGGCGAGTCCAACATGGACCGGATCAAATCCTTCCTCAAAGGTGTCTTTGGCTGATCGTGCCATCGGCGGTGCCGGGCCA
>JAYQDX010000142.1:0-4827 GCA_038138545.1 Rhodobiaceae bacterium
TTGCGCTGCTCGAAAATGACCGTCCGCTGGTCATTCATCACATCGTCGAACTTCAATAGCTGCTTGCGGATCTCGAAATTGCGCGCCTCGACCTTGGACTGGGCCTTCTCGACAGCCTTGTTGATCCAGGGATGGACGATGGCCTCGCCCTCCTCGAGACCAAGCTTTTGCAGCATGCCGTCAAGCTTCTCGGATCCGAAAATCCGCATCAGGTCATCCTGCAACGACAGGAAGAATTTCGACGCGCCCGGGTCGCCCTGGCGACCGGTCCGGCCCCGAAGCTGATTGTCGATGCGGCGTGATTCATGACGTTCGGTGCCGATGACATAGAGCCCACCGGCGGCCAGCGCCTGTTCCTTCAACGCCGTCACCTCGGCGACGATGGCGTCATGTTTCTTCGCCGGCAGCTCGCCGCCATCGGCCTCCGCCTCGAGACGCATGTCGAGATTGCCGCCAAGCTGGATGTCGGTGCCGCGGCCAGCCATGTTGGTGGCAATGGTGACGGCGCCGGGCACGCCTGCCTCGGCGATGATCTTCGCCTCCTCGGCGTGGAAGCGCGCATTCAGCACCTGATGCTCAATGCTGCGGCCTTTCAGAACCGCCGCAAGCGCCTCCGATTTCTCGATGCTGACGGTGCCGACAAGCACCGGCTGGCCACGCTCGCGGCAATCGGCGATCAGATCAATGACAGCGTTGTCACGTTCCTCGCTGGTCCGGTAGACCTCGTCATCATGATCGATCCGCCGCACCTCGACATTGGTCGGGATGGCGGTCACCTCGAGCCGGTAGATTTCCGAGAATTCACCAGCCTCGGTCATCGCCGTGCCGGTCATGCCGGACAGCTTGTCATAGAGCCGGAAATAATTCTGGAATGTGACCGAGGCAACCGTCTGGTTCTCGGCCTGGATCTCGACACCCTCGCGCGCCTCGATGGCCTGATGAAGCCCTTCCGAGAAGCGCCGCCCCTCCATCGCCCGGCCGGTGAATTCGTCGATGATCACCACCTGGCCGCCCTTGATCATGTAATGGGTGTCGCGCTGGAACAGCTTGTGCGCCCGCAGCGCCTGGTTGACATGATGCAACAAGCCGACATTCTCGATGTCGTAGAGCGTGCCCTCGGCCATCGCCCCGGCGGTGCGGAGCAGCTCCTCGGCATGTTCGATACCGGTCTCGGACAGCGACACCGTCCGTCCCTTCTCGTCAAGCTCGTAATCCTCGGGGACAAGATGCGGGATGATCCGGTCGGCGACCGCATAATGTTCCGATGTCGTCTCGGCCGGGCCGGAGATGATCAGCGGCGTGCGCGCCTCGTCGATCAGGATCGAGTCGACCTCGTCGACGATCGCGAAATGGTGATCGCGCTGCACCATATCCTCGATGCGGAACTTCAGATTGTCGCGCAGATAATCAAACCCGAATTCATTGTTGGTGCCGTAGGTGACGTCACAGCGATAGGCGGCGCGGCGGTCCTCATCCGCCATGTTGCCGGTGATGCAGCCCACTGTCATGCCAAGCCGTTCATAGACACGGCCCATCCAGGCGGCGTCGCGCGAGGCCAGATAGTCATTCACCGTGACGACATGTACCCCCTTGCCCGGCAGCGCGTTCAGGAACACCGCCAGGGTCGCGACAAGGGTCTTGCCCTCGCCAGTCTTCATTTCCGAGATCTGGCCCTTGTGAAGCGCGATGCCGCCCATCAGCTGCACGTCGTAATGGCGCTGCCCCAGGGCGCGCTTCGCCGCCTCGCGGACACGCGCGAAGGCTTCGGGAAGAAGATCGTCAAGAGTGCCACCATCCCCGAGGCGGGCCCGCAGGGTGGTGACCGACTCGGCAAGGTCGGCATCGCTGAGCGCGGCGATTTCCTCCTCAAGGGCATTGATTGCCGCCACCTGCGAGGTGAATTGCCTGGTCGCCCGGTCAGCGCCCGACCCGAAGAGATTTTTTGCCAAAGACCCGAACATATGCTTCCCCACATCCCATACACCGCCGGGCAGGTCGCGCCCGAACCGGACCGGCCCGCCAGCAGACCCGTATCATCGCGGATTTGCAAGCGTTTCCGGCTAATCTGGACATAGTGCGCGCGCCTGTCATTGTCAATCAAACCACGTCCTTCGCACGCAGATTCACCCGCTTGCCGAAACCCTTTGGCGGTGGTGCTTTGCCGCGCATGGCAAGGCTTGAATTTGCCCGGCGCTTCGGCAACAATCGCGCGGCATCCAGACCGGCTCCGTAGGGCAGGTTCGCGCCGCGAGCCGCCCGGGCCCACCCCGTTCATCCGAAAGGACAGATGATGAAATTTCTCACCACGCTGGCGACCTCCGGCATTGTTTCCGCCACATTGCTGTTCGCATCGGTCATGGCGCAGGCCCAGGAGCGCATCGCCGTCGGCACGCTGAACGGGGAACCGATCTGGCTTGATGAAATCATGGCCGTTGCCCAGACGCTGCCGCCGGAATATCGCGAAGGCGGGCTTGCCGGCCTCTATTCGCAGCTTGTCGACGAGGTGGCGAATGCGCGGCTTGCCGCGGCGGCCGGTCGCGACAGCGGCCTTGACCAGCAGGAGCGGGTGGCCAACGCCATGCAACTCGCCGCCGACCGCGTTCTGGCCGAGGCCTACATGACCGACCTGGTGGCGGCGCAGATCACCGACGACGCCATCCAGACAGCCTATGACAATTTTGTCGCCGACGAGGCGTCGCGCGAGACGGTGACAGCCTCGCACATCCTGGTCGAGACCGAGGACGAGGCGAAGGGGATCATCGCGCAGCTGAATGACGGTGCCGATTTCGCCGAGCTTGCCCGCGAGAAATCCACCGGGCCAAGCGGACCGAATGGTGGCGAGCTTGGCAGTTTTGGTCGCGGGCAGATGGTGCCGGCCTTCGAGAACGCAGCGTTCGACATGCCGGTCGACAGCTATTCGGCCGCGCCCGTCCAGACCCAGTTCGGCTGGCATGTGATCAAGGTCAGCGCCAGGGATATCGCCCCGGCACCGAGCCTCGACCAGATGCGTGAGCAGATCGTCAGCAATCTGTCGCGGCAGAGTTTCGCGCGGGTTGTCGAGACCCTTCGCGCCGATGCGGCCGTCGAAGTGCGCCCCTATGACGAGGTGCTTGATGAAGCGCAGTCGGCGTCGGCCCAGCAATGACGGTCTCACCGCTTGCTCCTGAACGCTTTCCCGAGCTGGCCGCGATCGACGGGGTGACCCTGTCGACAGCCGCCTCGGGAATGAAATATACCGGCCGTGACGACATGCTGCTGATGCGTCTCGACGAGGGCACGGCGCTTGCCGCCGTTTTCACCCTCTCGGACACGGCGGCGGCGCCTGTGAAATGGTGCCGCGAGCGGGTGTCCGAGGGCATCCCGACACGCGCGATCCTGGTCAATGCCGGCAACGCCAACGCCTTTACCGGATCGGGTGGCATGGAAGCTGTTACCAGCTGCTGCCGGGGCATCGCCAGCGCGCTTGGCTGCGATGCCGGCGCGGTGATGATGGCATCCACCGGAGTCATTGGCGAGCCGCTGGAGGTGCCGGTGCTGGCCGCGCAATTCGACAGGCTGGCCGCCGGTACGACTGACTGGCAGGCCGCCGCCGAAGCAATCCGCACCACCGATACCTTTGCCAAGGGCGCGAGCGCCACCGCCACTATCAGCGGCACCGAGGTGAAGATCACCGGTATCGCCAAGGGGTCGGGCATGATCGCGCCGAACATGGCGACGATGCTGGGATTCATCGCCACCGACGCGGCCATTCCACAGGCCATTCTGGCGGCGCTGCTTGCCGACGCCACAAGGCGCAGCTTCAACGCCATCACCGTCGACAGCGACACCTCGACCAATGACAGCGTTTTTCTGGCGGCCTCCGGCAAGGCCGGCAATGCGCAGGTGAGCGGCCCGGATGATCCGGAGCTCGGCGGCTTTCGCGGCGCGCTGGACAAGGTGATGCAGGATCTGGCGAAGCAGATCGTCCGTGATGGCGAAGGCGCCAGCAAATTCATCACCATCGATATCAGCGGCGCCGCCGATGATGCAGCAGCGCACAGGATCGGCCTGGCCATCGCCAACTCGCCGCTTGTGAAAACCGCCATCGCCGGTGAGGACGCCAATTGGGGACGGGTCGTCATGGCCATTGGCAAGGCCGGCGCCGCTGTCGACCAGTCGCGGATCGGCGTGACGATTGGCGGCATCAGGATTGCCGCCGACGGCGCGCGAGTCGAGACTTATGACGAGACGCCTGTCGCCGCCCATATGAAGGGCCAGATGATCGACATCGATGTCAGCGTCGGCACCGGTGCCGGCACGGCGCGCATCTGGACCTGCGACCTGACGCATGGCTACATCTCGGTCAATGCCGACTACCGCAGCTGAAACGATGCCAGCGGCGGATGATGCACGCCCGGTTGTGCTGGTCAGCGCGGTGGCGCTGGTTGATGCCGACGGGCGGGTGTTGCTGGCACGCCGTCCGGAGGGCAAGCAGATGGCCGGCCTGTGGGAATTTCCGGGCGGCAAGATCGAGCCCGGCGAGACGCCCGAGGCGGCGCTGATCCGCGAGCTTGACGAGGAGCTGGGGATCGATACCGCCGAATCCTGTCTCGCGCCGCTGAGCTTCGCCAGCCACGCCTATGATGATTTCCATCTGTTGATGCTGGTCTATGTCTGCCGCAAATGGAACGGCACGCCGCGGCAGCTGGAGGGAAATGAACTTGCCTGGGTCCGTCCGGCGCGGCTTCGCGACTATGCCATGCCGCCGGCCGACCTGCCGCTGATCCCGGTGCTTCAGGATTTGCTGATATAGACGTTGGATCTGTCTTTCAGGCCAGGATTTCAGGC
>JAYQDX010000143.1:0-3214 GCA_038138545.1 Rhodobiaceae bacterium
TCATGGATTTGATTTCCTGCTTCAGTTGCGCCGTGAGTTTTGCCTCGTCGGCGCCGTCAACCAGCATCTGCAGGCCCTTCTCGAAAAACTTGTCGGGCACTTCCTGTCCCTCCAGCGCCATCATGCCATCCTTGCGGGCGATGCCGGCAAGGTCGACCATACGTTCGATCATGCCGTCCATTTTCTTGACCGGCGGCAGGAATGCCTTGGCCATAACACCGAAACTGCCAAGAAAGACAGGAAGCGGTGCCGTGTACATGACGGCGAAGAAGGTGCCGCCAAACACGATCAGGATTGACGCTGTGTCGATAAATGGACCGATGCCGCCTCCGGAAATCATCGCGCCAAGGATCATGCCGATGGCGCCAAGAAGGCCAATTAGTGATGCGATATCCATGATGTTACTGTCCCTTTACATGCGCATGCAGTGGAAAGCGTAGCAAAATCCGTACCAAAGCGGCCGAACCGCGACAGGACTTTGCAGGGAACATTTCATTAATTTCTGCTAAACTAACATTTCATTACGGCGTTGGCGATGAAGATCGGTCATTTCATGACCGTCTGTCGGGACGTTCCTGTGGGCGGGCTTCGCGGCAAGGACAGGGTAAGGGGATGTGAATGCGACTGCGACTGGCAGGACTGATACTAAGTCTTGGACTCTGGCTGACCGCATCGGTCGCCAATGCTGCCAATTTCATGACTCGCGACCATCTCGTGATCGATCTGCGGCACGGTATCGAATGGCTCCGCTGTTCGGTTGGTCAGGTCTGGGACGGCGCAACCTGCAGTGGCGAGGTGATGACGCTCGATCATGCGCAAATTGAACAGGCCATCAATCTCGCCAATGAACAATTGGGTGGCAACTGGCGTCTGCCCGACCGCGAGGAGCTTGAAGGGCTGGTTTGTCCAACCTGTGGTCCGCCGCAGATTGACGCCGAAATTTTTCCCGGCACATCGGGTGAACCCTATTGGACCGGGCAGGTCAACAACATCGCACGCCGATTCTACTACTCGGTGAATTTCCTGAATGGCTGGACCTTTGGTCGCTTCCTGCCCACTAAGCAGCTGGCGGTTCGCCTTGTTCGGGATCGGCGCTAGTTTCGCGCGACTCAAGCTTCCACAGAACAATCTTGATGATCAGTCCGGTGATGCCGATGACCCATATGGCGAGCGCGGCGCGCATCGGCGTTGCCGCCTGCAGATAATGCAGCTTGTCATCGGCGATCAGCGCGAAGATCCCCAGACCGATCGCCGCGACAACGAAAAACCGTATCACCCGGCACCGATAACAGGTGGTGCCACGTGCCGGGCGTTGACGTGACAGGGTCAGCATGCGGTCGGTCCTCCAGAGCCTGAGGGGCGGCTTGCCTTACCACGGGGGTTCCGCGGCGGATCGCCTATACAAAACATATGCCAAAATTATGCCGCGCGGGCAAAAATCGGCGTCTGTTTCTTGACGGCCTGTCCGAACACCCCGATCCCATATTCATTAACTAACTATTAATATTAGTTAATTTTGTCTGAATTCTGACAAATGCTCTCGTCAAATAGATGTTTTGTCACGGCAATTTTGTCTCGCCATCATCCTCCCAGAGGTGCAAGCCACGGGAGGACGACATGCAGATGATGCCATCGTTACAGGTCAAGCAGAAGCAGGCGCTTGTGATGACCCCGCAATTGCAGCAGGCGATCAAGCTGCTGCAGATGACCAATCTCGATATTTGCAATTATCTTCAGGATCAGGCGCTGGAGAATCCGTTTCTGGAGGTTGAAAGCGGACCGTCGCACGACACCGCCAGCGACCTTGGCCCGCGTGACGGCGTTGATACGCCGGCTGACGGGCAATCACAGGCCGAGGCGAAGGAGCCAGCCGATCTGGACCGTGACATCTCTGGTGGCGCGGCGATTGGTGATGATCCGACGGCCAACGCCGATCTTGAGAACCGGTTCGGCTCGCAGGGGCTGGATTTCGGTCATGCACAGCGTGGCCGCCCGGCTGACATGGATTGGGACGCACTCGCCAACCTGGCCGAACAGGGGCCGGAAAGCCTGATGGAATGTGTTCTCCGCCAGATTGACCTGACGATTTTTGATCCGGGCCATCGGGTGATTGCCTATGCCCTTGCCGAGGCTCTTGAGCCAACAGGTTGGCTTGGGCGTGACCTGGCAGACATCGCCGCCATGTGCGGGGCCGATGTAACGGACGTCGAAGAGGTGCTTGGCCTTGTCCAGCGACTGGAGCCGGAAGGTGTCTTTGCCCGTGATCTCGCCGAATGTCTTCGTATCCAGGCGCGCGAACGCGACCTTCTTGACCCGGTGATGGAAGTTGTTCTCGACAATCTTCAGATGCTGGCCAATGGCGATATCGCGCCGCTGGCCCGTCGTGCCGGGGCTGAGGCGGAGGATATTGCCCGCTGCCTGAAACGCATCCGTGAATTCAGTCCGAAGCCCGGCGAGGCCTATGAATCGACACCGCTTCGCGTCCATGCGCCGGATGTCATCGTGACGCGCGGCGCGGATGGGTGGATTGTCGATCTCAACCGCTCAACCCTTCCGGCTCTGGTGATCAATGAGGACTATGCCGCCAAGATTGGCAAGGCATCACGCGGCAAGGCCGCCGAGGAGGGGGCGCAGTTCGCCACCGAGGCTCTTGGCTCGGCCCGCTGGCTGCGCCGCGCGCTGGAGCAGCGTAACAGCACGACATTGAAGATCGCCGGTGAGATTGTCAGCCAGCAATCGGCCTTTCTGACCGAGGGGCTGTCGGCGCTGAAGCCGCTTGCCCTGAAGGACGTGGCCGAGGCTGTCGGCATGCATGAAAGCACGGTCAGCCGGGTGACCAGTGGTCTTCTGATGGCGACCCCGAAGGGATGTTTTCCGCTGAAATCACTGTTCAGCGTGTCGCTTGCCACAGATGAAGGCGACGCCAGGGCGGCGGCCGCGGTCCGGAACATGATCGAATCGATCATCAGGGACGAGCCTGCTGGCAAACCGCTGAGCGATGATGCCATCGCGGGAATCGTATCGGGCAAGGGTGTCAAGCTGGCGCGCCGGACTGTCGCCAAATATCGCGAGATGCTGAAGATTCCATCTTCGTCCGAGCGTCGCCGCCGGGCTCGTCTTGCGATGGCCGGATAACATCCAGATACAATGAACCAGGCCGAGCATCTCTGGCTGGTCTGCCTGCCGGTCCGGTATCTGTGGGCCCGGTATCTGC
>JAYQDX010000143.1:3314-4752 GCA_038138545.1 Rhodobiaceae bacterium
GGGCCCGGTATCTGCCAGATCATATGGCGGTGGGATTACAGAAAGCTGTGAAGCGGGCGCCGATAGGTGCCGGCAGGATGGTCGGTCTCGTCGAAAAGCGTGATCTCGATCATCGGCAGTGCGGCCGGCGTGGGTGCCGACTGGTCCTCCGCCGGGGTTTCATCCCCGAGATCCTCGACAATCACCTCTTCCATGGCAATAAGCTTGTCCGGCATGTGGTCCTCCCATAACGACAGGAGAACAGTTGCAAATGTCATGCCATGGCGGCGATGCCGTGCAGGAATCTGCCATGTTCCCCCGGCATGTCGGCAAGGGTCGCGAACAGCGCTTCGGCCGGAAACCGTCGCACTGTCGTCGGGCCCTCAGCGACGGCTGTCAGGTCCCAATGTCCGCGGGCCAGCACTTCCGGGATGCCGAACAGCTCGCTGCCCCCGAATTGTCGTTTCACCATATGGCCATCACGATCGAGAATCTGGATCAGTCCGGACTCGACCAAATAGAAATATGTTGCCATCTGACCGGCCCGAAACAGGGCCTCGCCATGGAAAAGCGAAATGCGGGCGACGTTTTGCATGCTCCGTCAGCCCGCCAGCCGCCGTTGGGTCACCTCGGCGGCAATCGAGCGTGACAGCGGCCAGGCAAGGCGCCCCCCCTGTCTGATTGCCAACTCGAGATCCTGCAAGGGTATGACCTGCAGCTCGCAGGCTGTAACCGCATCGACCATCGAGCGATAGCGATCCAGCGCCAGTGCCTCGCAAAGGCTGGGTATGTCGCCTGCGACAAGGCATGAGCCGTCAGAGGACCGGGCCTCGCCGGCGCGCAACAGGAACAGCAGTGACGTCGGTTCACCCGGCGCGATGATCACGCGCCCGGCCTCGACCGATCGCGGCGTAAAGCCATTCGGGTTGATCAGCGGCAAAATGATGTCGTGCATGACGCGCCTCCTCGCTAACTGAGACGACGCAGCGACGGAAATGTTAGGCGGATCGGCTGTTCAGCAGGGAAGTTATTTTGGCACGTGCCTGTCGCGAAGAAGCTCGATCACGGCGGTGGCATGCTCATCCGACATGCCAAGCCGTTTCTGCATCTCCTCGATCTTCTGCATTTCATCCTCGGTGATCACGCCATCGCTGAGTGCCGCCACAATTTCCGCCTGGAACAATTCCTTGCGACGGGAAATCTGGTTTGAGAAGGCCGAGGCGACAATACCCGTCAGCAAGGCCACCACGCAGACCCCCATCACCGCGGTGACGGCGCCGACCAGCTTGCCGACCGGCGTGACCGGCGAGACATCGCCATAGCCGACAGTTGTCAGGGTGATGAGCGACCACCACATCGTTGTCGGAATCGAGGAGAAATTCTCCGGTTGCGCCTGGTGCTCGACGACATACATCAGCGAGCTTGAAGCAAACAGAGCGATGCAGAAAAGATACAGCGC
>JAYQDX010000144.1:0-4729 GCA_038138545.1 Rhodobiaceae bacterium
CGGCGGCGCATCACCGGAACTGGAGCCATCAGGGCGGCCTGACCAACAATCTGGTCATGCTTGGCCTGTCCCTTACGCATTGATGTGGTGTGAAATCGGGGCGCGCTGAATTGGCGGCTATGCGATGGCGCGGCAAGCCTGTATACCCGCCCCATGCCGGTGACCATGATTCCACCCGAACCCGACCATCCGCAGGGAACCCCGACCGACGTGCCGTTCGGGACGGTGATCCGTCGCGGCTTGGCGCGGCGCTGTCCGGCCTGCGGCAAGGGGACGACGCTGTCCGGCTATCTGACGCGGGTCCCGCGCTGCACCGCCTGTAACCTCGATCTGTCCGAGATCCGCGCCGATGACGGGCCGGCCTGGGCGACGCTGATTGTCGTCGGCCATGTTCTGGCACCGCTGATGGTGATCCTTGGCCGCGATGAAAGGGTGCCGGTCTGGGCCGCGATCGCCCTGCTGTTGGCGGCGATGTTGGCCGGTGTTTTCTGGACTTTGCCGCGCGCCAAGGGGCTGTTCATCGCGCTGATCTGGCGCACCGGTGCTACCGGCGAGGAACAATTTGCCCATCCGGCCCGCGGTGATGAGCGCCGGGCCACCGACCGGGCGACCGGGACAGCCGCAAAGACTGAAAGATTCTGAAAATCGGCGCTGAAAGCCGCATTCCGATGAAAAAATGTTTGATTTTTTCATTGAATCCACGCAACGATTTTGGCGTGGGGATGGGGAATGCTGGTCAAATTCGGCAAACAGACAAATAAACACGCGCCGCTGCGCTCGACCGGGTCGATCGGTGCCGATATCCGGGCGCTGCGGCGCTCGCGCAACTGGACGCTGAATGATCTTGCCGCGCGTCTTGACCGGTCCGTTGGCTGGCTGTCGCAGGTCGAGCGCGGCCAGTCCGAACCGGCGCTTGCCGATATCCGCACCGTGGCGGCGCTGTTCGGCCTGCCGGTCAGTTTCTTTTTCAGCCAGAGTCCCGATACGCCGGAGGCCGCCTGGGTGGTGCGGGCCGACAGCCGGCGCACGATGAGCGACGAGGGCAAGGGGCTGGTCGAAAGCCTGCTGTCGCCCGATCTGGGCGGCGCGTTCGAGATCGTGCATTCGGTCTTTGCCGCCGGCGCGCGCTGCCCGCAGCCATTCGTGCGGCCGACCGAGGAGGCAGGCTATGTCATCGAGGGGTCACTGACGCTGATCATCGATGGCGACAGGTTCGTGCTCAGCCGGGGTGACAGTTTCCGCTTTGCCGGCGAGACCGTCTCCTGGGTGAATGAGGGTGATGTGCCGGCGGTGCTGATCTGGGTGATCGCGCCGCCGGTCTATTGAGGAGAACTGACGGGACAATCGAGGACAGGCGCGGGGGCGCTCTGGCAAGAGGAAAGCGAGACGCATCATGGACGAGGTATCTGTGAAGGAACAGGCGAACAAACCCACCGGCAAGCTGCCGGGCTCGGCACGGGTTGTGGTGATTGGCGGCGGCGCGGTTGGCGCCTCGGTTCTCTATCACCTTGCCGAGCGCGGCTGGCGTGATGTCGTGCTGCTGGAGAAGAACGAGCTGACATCGGGGTCGACCTGGCACGCCGCCGGCAACTGCCCGAACTATGTCGGATCATGGACGATCATGAAGATCCAGTCCTATTCGACCAGCCTGTATCGCAAGCTTGGCGATCTTGTCGACTACCCGATGAATTACCATGTCACCGGCGCCATCAGGCTGGCCCATTCGCGCCAGCGCATGGAGGAATTCCGCCATGTCGAGCGCATGGGTCGGCAGATGGGCATCGAGTTCCAGGAGATGTCGCCGGCCGAGATGCAGGAGGTCTATCCGTTTCTGGAGACGCATGACCTCTATGGCGGCCAGTGGGACCCGCTTGACGGCGATATCGACCCGGCGCAGCTGACGCAGGCGCTTGCCAAGGGCGCGCGCGACATGGGCGCGACGGTGATCCGGTTCTGCCCGGTGACCGGCGCACGGCGCGAGAACGGGGAATGGGTGCTGTCGACACCACAGGGTGACATCCGCTGCGAATATGTGGTCAATGCCAGCGGCTATCGCGCCAATGAGGTGGGCCGGATGTTCGGCCGCGACGTGCCCTGTATCTCGCTGGCGCACCAGTATCTGGTGACCGAGGGCATTCCCGAGCTGGCGGCGCGTGATACGAAGCTGCCATTGCTGCGCGATCCGGACAGCTCCTATTATCTTCGCCAGGAAAAGGACGGGCTTCTTCTTGGCCCCTATGAAAAGGGATGCCGCGCGCACTGGACCGACGCCTCCGACCCGATGCCGGAGGATTTCTCCTTCCAGCTCTATTCCGACGATCTGGAACGGCTGGAATGGTATATCGAGGATGCCTGCGCGCGCGTGCCGCTTCTCGGCACCGCCGGCATCACCCGCGTCGTCAACGGCCCGATCCCCTATGCCCCGGACGGGCTGCCGCTGATCGGCCAGATGCCGGGCGTGCCGAATGCTTTCGAGGCCTGCGTCTTCACCTTTGGCATTGTCCAGGCCGGCGGTGCCGGCAAGCTGCTGTCGGAGATTATCGTCGAGGGCGAAGCCGAGACCGACAGCTGGGCCGTCGATCCGCGGCGTTTCACCGACCATGTCACGCATGACTATGCCAAGGCCAAGGCGATCGAGACCTACAGCCACGAATACGCCATGCATTTTCCGCAGATCCAGTGGCCGGCCGGTCGCAAGGCCAAGACATCACCGCTCTATGACACGCTGGCCGAGGCCGGGGCCGCCTTCGGGTCCTATGGCGGCTGGGAGCGCGCCGACTGGTTCCCGCGCGACGGCGAGGAGGACCGGCCGGCGGACAGCTATGACCGCCAGCACTGGTTCGATGCCGTTGGCGCCGAATGCCGGCATGTCGCCGAGCATGTCGGCGTCCTGGAGCTGACCGGCTTCTCGCGCTTTCTGGTCAAGGGACCGGGCGCGACCGACTGGCTTCGCGGCCTTGTCACCGGCGGGCTGCCGAAGGTCGGACGGATCGGGCTCGTCTATTTCGCCTCCGAGAAGGGCAGGATCCTGACCGAGATGACGGCGACGCGCCTTGGTGAGGATGAATTCCTGATGATGACCGGTGCCGGGGCCTACTGGCATGACCGCGACCTGCTGAATTTCCGGTTGCCGGCGGACAGCTCGATCAGCATCACCGACGTCACTGCCAGCATGGCGACGCTTCTTGTCACCGGGCCGAAGGCACCGGCGCTGATGGCCGAGCTGACCGGCGAGGCGACAGGACATGAGGACTTCCCGTGGCTGACCTACCGGCGGATGAGCATTGCCGGAATCGAGGTGACCGCGATCCGTGTCTCCTTTGCCGGCGAGGCCGGGTGGGAGCTGCATTGCGATATGGGGGACATCAAGCCGCTCTATGACGCGGTCTGGGCCGCCGGCGCGGCGCACCGGATCGCGAATTTCGGCATGCTGGCGCTTGACTCGATGCGGCTTGAAAAGGGGTATCGGTCATGGAAGGCCGACCTGACCTCGGACTACACGATGTTCGAAAGCGGGCTTGGCCGCTGGGTCAATCTCGGCAAGGACAGCTTTGTCGGCAAGGCGGCGCTGCAGGCCGAACATCAGGCTGGCGCGACACAGGGGTTCGTCACCCTGACGCTTGAGGATCCCGGCGATGGCGAGCCGTTTGGCGAGGCGGTCTATCTCAGCACGGTGCTGATTGACGGCAACGCCGCCGGGCTCGTGGTGTCGGCCGGCTATGGGCACCGGGTCGGCAAGTCGATCGCGATGGCGGTGGTCGATTCAGCAATGCTGGCGGCTGGTGGTGCCGTCAGCGTCGATGTTCTGGGGCGCGAGCGCGCCGCGGCGCTTGTCGAGGGCGATGTTCTCTATGATCCCGACAATTCACGGATGAAGGTATAGACATGATGGATGTTCCGGCAAAGGCACGCGCTGTCATCATCGGGGGCGGGGTGGTCGGCTGTTCGATCGCCTATCATCTTGGCAAGCTTGGCTGGAGCGATGTCGTGCTTCTCGAGCGTAAGCAGTTGACCTGCGGCACCACATGGCACGCGGCCGGCCTGATCGCACAGCTTCGCGCGACGCAGAACATGACGCGGCTGGCGAAATATTCGCAGGAACTTTATTTCGGGCTCGAGGCGGAGACCGGCGTGTCGACCGGGTTCAAGCGCAACGGGTCGATGACCGTGGCGCTGAGCGATGAGCGGATGGAAGAGCTTCGCCGGTCGGCCGCGATGGCGCGGGCCTTTGGTGTCGAGATCGACGAGATCACCCCGTCGGATATCGCCGGCCGTTATCCGGGGCTGAAGGTCGATGATGCCGTCGGCGGGGTATGGCTGCCAAAGGACGGACAGGCCGATCCGGTGAACATCACCCAGGCGCTGGCCAAGGGCGCGCGTGGCTATGGCGTGAAGATCATCCAGGGCGTCAAGGTCACTGAAATTCACCGGGCCGATGGCCGCGTTACCGGTGTGATGACGGATCAGGGGCCGGTCGAGGCCGACTATGTTGTGAATGCCGGCGGCATGTGGGCCCGCGAGATTGGCGCACAGGCCGGTGTTGCCGTGCCGCTTCACGCCTGCGAGCATTTCTATATCGTGACCGAGGGCATCGATGGGCTGACCTCGAACCTGCCGGTGTTGCGGGTGCCGGATGAATGCGCCTATTACAAGGAAGATGCCGGCAAGATCCTGCTTGGCGCCTTCGAGCCGAATTCCAAGCCCTGGGGCATGGACGGCATTCCCGAGG
>JAYQDX010000145.1:0-2113 GCA_038138545.1 Rhodobiaceae bacterium
GGCAAATTCTGGCAGGTGGTGCCGACCGAGATCGTCGCGAGGCTGGAGATGCCGCTGGATGATGCCGCCGCGCAGGCTGGCGGGGCGACACCGGCCTGACCCGGCTGGCCCCTTTGTCTTTGGACTGTCTTTGGACCCCTTCGCCCTCAGGCTGTATCATGCCGGGCAACAACCCCTGATGGTTGCCGGATTCGGTGAATTCCGGTAATCGGATGTCATGTCTGACATTTCGCTCCAAACAGACCAGGATCTTGCCGCGATTGAGGCGCTGATGGCCGAGGCTTTCGGCCCGGCGCGTCATGAACGCTCGGTCTGGGCGCTGCGGCCCGGGCCGCCGGTAGGCTCGCTGTGTCTTGTCATCCGCGAGGCCGGGATGACAGTCGGATCGCTCCGGTTCTGGGAGGTCATGCTTGGCGCGCAGGTGATCCTGCTGCTGGGCCCGCTGGCGGTGCGTCCCGAATTGCGCGGCCGCGGCTATGGGCGGGCGCTGATCGGCGAGGCGCTGCGGCGCGCCGGCGACGGTGACTGGCCTTTGGTTCTGGTGTCCGGCGAGGTCGATTACTATCCAAGGTTCGGGTTCGTGCCGGCCGCCCCCTATGGCCTCGACTGGCCGGGCTTTGTCGAGCCGGAACGGCTTCAGCTATTCGAACTCAAGGCGGGGGCGCTGGCGGCATTGCCTGCCGGCCCTCTTGCCGTACGACCGGTTCCCGTCTAACCTTCTCGTGTTTTCAGACTATTAACAGTGATTCGGTATGCGCGTTCTGCATCATCATCCTCTCTATGGCGCCTCGCGCACCGTCAGGCTCCTGCTCGCCGAGAGACGGCTTGTCCATCTACCCAAGCTCGAATCTCCCTGGGATCGGCATGAGGATTTCCTGACACTGAATCCTTCGGGAGAGGTGCCGGTGCTTGTGACCGAGGATGGTGACGTGCTGTGCGGCACGATGGTGATCGCCGAATATCTTGAGGAAACCGAGCCTGATGACAGCGGGCGGCTGATTTGGGGAACGGCCGCAGAACGCGGCGAGATCCGACGCCTGACCGACTGGTTCGAGCGCAAATTCGTGGTCGAGGTCGGTGCGCCGCTGCTGAATGAACGCTATCTGAAACGCGTCACCGCGCGGGGCAACCCCTCATCGGAGGTGATGCGCGCCGCGATGACCAATCTTCATATTCATCTGGACTATATCGACTGGCTTGCCGAGCAGGGCAACTGGCTTGCCGGCAAGGCGATGTCGCTTGCCGATCTCAGCGCGGCGGCGCATCTGTCGGTGACCGACTATTTCGGCGACATTGACTGGGACCGGCATCCGGAGGCGCGGCTCTGGTACGCGAAGATCAAATCACGCCCGTCCTTTCGTGATCTTCTTGAGGATGTCGTCGCCGGTCTGGCGCCATCGCAGCATTACACAAATCTTGACTTCTAGGCGGCGAACAGGCG
Organism: Rhodobiaceae bacterium; assembly: GCA_038138545.1. Classification (GTDB taxonomy): domain Bacteria; phylum Pseudomonadota; class Alphaproteobacteria; order Puniceispirillales; family Puniceispirillaceae; genus UBA8309. The sequence continues at coordinate 1,442 of JAYQDX010000145.1, forward strand.
GTCTGCCATGCGATCCAGTGCGTCGCGGAGCAGTGCCAGCTGATCAGGTTCCGAGAAGCGGTGGCCGGCTGCCTTGACCAGCGTCACCTCAACATCCGGGCTGTTCATCGCCGCTGCAATATTGGTTGCCGTTTGCCAGGGTACTTCCTCATCCTGCATGCCATGCAGCAGATGCGCCGGTGCGGTGATGTCCAGATCGCCGCGAAGCCGCAGATTGTCGCGGCCATCGGTGATCAGATGCCAGGGATATTGCACCGGCTCGTCGGAATAGGGGTTCGGCAGGGCGATCACGCCGTCCGCCTCAATCCTCCGGCGCTGATCATCATCGAATTCCGCCCACAGCAGATCCTCGGTGAAATCCGGCGCGGCGGCAATCCCGATCAGGCCGGCGACCCGGTCCGGACGTGCCAGCGCGACATTCAACATCAGCCATCCGCCAAGGGATGAGCCGACAAGCAACTGCGGCCCCGCGGTCAGTTCATCCAGCGCGGCGAGGCAGTCATCTGTCCAGCTGGAGATGTTGCCGTCCAGAAAATCGCCGCTCGACAGGCCGTGTCCGCGATAGTCGAAGCGCAGACAGGCATGCCCGCGCTGCCGGGCCCATGCCTCAACCTCAAGGGCCTTTGTCCCCTCCATGTCCGAGCCATGCCCGCACAGGAAGGTGACACCCGG
>JAYQDX010000145.1:2213-4604 GCA_038138545.1 Rhodobiaceae bacterium
GGTAGGCGAGCCGCCCCCCGGCACCAAGTTCCAGATAGTCGGGTGATGAAATATCAGGCATCCTTCACTCCTGAAAAGTCCTCTCGAATTTCCGCTGGCGTAATGCTATGACCGCAGCACGGAGACGCCAATGACCACTAATGCGCGGAACACCCGCTTCGTCAAGAAACACAGCCGCGATGGCAACGGTCCCGTTATCGTCCAGGTGCTGCCGGCGCTTGTCCGTGGCGGGGTGGAACGCGGCACGATCGAGATGGCGAAAGCCATCATCGATGCCGGCGGCCGTGCCGTGGTGATTTCCGAGGGTGGGCCGCTGGTCCGCCATCTCGACCGGATGGGCGCAACGCATCATACGCTGGCCGTGGCGCGCAAGAACCCGCTCGCATGGGGCGCGACCCGGCGCAGGCTGCGGCGGGTACTCAAGGCTGAAGGCGCCGATCTTGTCCATGTGCGCTCCCGCGTGCCGGCCTGGGTCGCGATACCGGCAGCCAGGTCGCTTGGTCTGCCCACCATCAGCACGGTGCATGGCCGCTTTCAGAACAGCAATATCCTGAAGCGGGTGGTCAATGCCAAGATGCTGGCCAGCGACCATGTCATCGCCATTTCAAAATATGTCCGGCACCAGATTGAGCGGCAGTTCGGTGATCAGGGAAAAAAGCTGTCGGTCGTGCCACGCGGGGTTGATATCGAGATGTTCGATCCGGCCTCGGTATCGCAATCGCGGATCATCCGGTTTGTCGACTCGGTGGCGCTTCCCGAGGATGAACCGGTGATCATGCTGCCGGCGCGGCCTACCGGCTGGAAGGGGCATGAAGTGCTGTTGAAGGCGCTGGCCCGTATTTCCGACCGGAAATTTCATTGCGTTCTTGTTGGCGCAGCCGACGGCAAGAGCGGGTTCGTCGACAGGTTGACCGAACTCGGCATGAAGCTCGGGCTCGCGGGACGCTTCCGCCTGACCCATGGTGTCGACGATATGCCGGCTGCATTGATGGCGGCGGATATTGTCGTCATGCCGTCGGTGACGCCGGAACCGTTTGGCCGTGTCGCTCTGGAGGCGCAGGCGATGGGGCGGCTGGTTGTCGCCTTTGATCATGGCGGGGCTGCTGAATCGATCATCCATGGCCGAACAGGGTGGCTGGCCACTCCGGTTGATCTCGACAGTCTTGCCGAATGCCTTGCCAGGGCGCTCGATGTCAGCGCCAGCCAGCGCCGGACCATGGCGATCGAGACCCGTCGGCATATCGAGGACCGGTTTTCGACTGACAAGATGTGCAAAAGCACCATCGCCATCTATGCCCGTCTTCTGAAGACCCGTTACACAAAGGCCCTTCAGATCAAGGAAGGCGGCGAGGATCACCAGCACGCTTGAGTTTCGGCCGGCCAGAAGCTAGGTTGCGCGTCTGACGCCTTCATCGGCGCCATGCTTGTTTTGACAGTTGCGATAGCCAGGATTACAGCCAGCCATGCCAACCGTAACGCTCCCCGACGGGTCATCCCGCAGTTATGATGCGCCTGTAACGCCTGCAGAGATCGCGGCGGATATTGGCCCCGGCCTCGCCAAGGCGGCGATGCTGGCCGTCGTTGACGGTCAGGAATGGGACCTCACACGCGAGATCGAGAGCGATGCCTCGCTGGCGCTTCTGACCGCAAGAGACGATGCCATTCTGGCGACGATCCGGCATGATGCGGCGCATGTGATGGCCGAGGCGGTGCTTGAACTCTACCCCGAAACACAGGTCACCATCGGCCCGTCGATCGAGAACGGCTTCTATTACGATTTCCACCGCGAGGCCGCCTTTAGCGAGGATGATCTGGCGGCGATCGAGGCGCGGATGCATGAGATTGTCGACCGCGACGAGGCGATTGTTCGCAATGTCTGGACGCGCGACGAGGCGGTGGCCTTTTATCGGAAGAATGACGAGCCGTTCAAGGTCGAGCTTGTCGAGACAATCCCGCCGGGCGAGACAGTCACCTTCTACCGGCAGGGCGATTTCATCGATTTGTGCCGTGGGCCGCATCTGGCCTCGACCGGCAAGCTAGGCCATGCCTTCAAGCTGATGAGCGTTGCCGGCGCCTATTGGCGCGGCGATTCCAACCGCCCGATGCTGCAGCGAATCTATGGCACCGCCTGGCGCACCGAGAAGGAGCTGAATGCCTATCTGCATATGCTCGAGGAAGCCGAGAAGCGTGATCACCGCAAGCTTGGCAAGCAGTTGAATTTCTTTCATCTGCAGGAAGAGGCGGCGGGGTCTGTCTTCTGGCACCCGAATGGCTGGACCATCTATCGCGAGATCGAGACCTATATGCGACGTCGGCTTGATGCCGGCGGCTATGAGGAAGTGAAGACACCGCAGCTTGTCGACCGCGCGCTGTGGGAGGCGTCGGGCCACT
>JAYQDX010000146.1:0-4586 GCA_038138545.1 Rhodobiaceae bacterium
TTAAAGAGGGAAGAATGGCAAATACGAACTCGAAGCCCGCGAAATCGGCCACCGATCCGCGCGAGGTGGGCCGTCGTGACTTCATTGTCGTTGCGACCTATGCGATGGGGGCCGTCGGAGCGGCGGCTGTTGCCTGGCCGCTGATCGATCAGATGAACCCGGCCGCCGACACGCTGGCACTGGCCAGCACCGAAGTCGATGTCTCGAAAATCGCCGAGGGTCAGGCAATCACCGTGACCTGGCGTGGCAAGCCTGTTTTCATCCGCCATCGCACGGCGGACGAGATCGCCCGCGCCAACGCCATCGACAGTGCCGAGCTGCGCGACCCGCAGGAAGACGAGGCGCGTGTCCAGAAGCCTGAACTTCTCGTGCTGGTCGGTGTCTGCACGCATCTCGGTTGCGTGCCGCTCGGCCAGAAGACCGGCGAGGTCAAGGGCGAGTATGATGGCTGGTTTTGCCCGTGCCATGGCTCGCACTACGATACGTCAGGACGCATTCGCAAGGGGCCGGCGCCGACCAATCTCGAGGTGCCACCCTACACCTTTCTTTCCGACGCCGTGATCCGGATCGGCTGATCCGTCTGTTCTGCTGGAGGCTACAGGTTCCATGTCTGCTGAAAAATTCCCAAATCCCGTTGTAAGATGGATCGATCATCGTCTTCCCATCTTCTCGATGCTGGACCATGAAAAATATGATTATCCGGTGCCGAAGAACCTGAACTATTTCTGGAATTTCGGTGTTCTGGCCGGCCTGGCGCTGGTGATCATGATCGTCACCGGCATCGTGCTGGCGATGAACTACACCGCGCATGTCGACCACGCGTTCAGCTCGGTCGAGCGCATCATGCGTGACGTCAATCATGGCTGGCTGATCCGCTACATCCACATGAATGCGGCAAGCTTCTTCTTCATCGTCGTTTATATCCACATCTTCCGCGGGCTGTATTACGGCTCCTACAAGGCGCCGCGCGAGTTGTTGTGGATGCTTGGTGTGGTGATCTTCCTGCTGATGATGGCGACCGCCTTCATGGGTTATGTTCTTCCCTGGGGCCAGATGAGCTTCTGGGGCGCCACCGTGATCACCAACCTGTTCTCGGCCATCCCGCTTGTCGGCGAGAGCATCGTGACCTTCCTGTGGGGTGGTTTCTCGGTCGACAACCCGACCCTGAACCGCTTCTTCTCGCTGCATTACCTGATGCCGTTCGTGATCGCCGGCGTGGTGGTGCTGCATATCGTGGCGCTGCACCGGTTCGGGTCCAACAACCCGATCGGCATTGACGCCAAGGGGCCGCAGGACACGATTTCCTTCCATCCCTATTACACGATCAAGGACATGGTCGGGATCGCAATGTTCCTGCTGTTGCTGGCCGTGGCGGTGTTCTTCTTCCCGAACGCCATGGGGCATCCGGACAACTATATTCCGGCCAACCCGATGCAGACGCCGGCGCATATCGTTCCCGAATGGTATTTCCTGCCATTCTACGCGATCCTGCGCGCGGTTCCGGACAAGCTTGGCGGCGTGCTGCTGATGTTCGCGGCCATCTTCGTGCTGTTCATCCTGCCATGGCTTGACCGTTCGCCGGTCCGCTCAGCGCGGTTCCGGCCGGTCTTCCGGATCTTCTTCTGGCTGCTGTTCATCGACTGCATTGCGCTGGGCTACCTTGGCGGCAAGCCGGCGGAGGGTGTCTATGTCGTGCTCTCGCGGATTGCCACCGTCTGGTACTTCCTGCACTTCCTTTTGATCCTGCCGTTGCTGAGCGTCTTCGAGACAACAAGGCCGCTGCCGAAATCGATCTCCGAACCGGTGCTGGCGACTGCGAAAGGAGCCGCCTGATGGGTAAGTTTCTGATTGCTTCCGTGACCGCGCTGGCGGCCCTGATCGGGGTTGCCGGCCCGGCCCAGGCGGCCGGTGGCGGCGATGTGAAGCTCGTCTCCGGCGAGTGGAGCTTTGCCGGCCCGTTCGGTTATTTCGACAAGGGTGCCATGCAGCGTGGCTTCCAGGTCTATCTCGAGGTCTGCGCCGGCTGTCATGGCGTGGAATATCTGGCGTTTCGCAACCTTGCCGACCTTGGCTACAACGATGCCGAGATCAAGGCCATCGCCGCCGAATATGAGGTGATGGACGGTCCCGACGATGATGGCGAGATGTTCATGCGCCCGGCCCGTCCGGCGGATATGATCCCGAGCCCGTATCGCAACGACAACGAGGCCCGCGCCAACAATAACGGCGCGCTGCCGCCGGACCTGTCGCTGATCACCAAGGCGCGCGCAAACGGCGCTGATTACCTCTACAGCCTGCTTCTCGGCTATGAGGACGCGCCGACAGGCACCGAGGTGCCGGAGGGCATGTATTACAACAACGCCTATTCCGGGCATCTGATCGCGATGCCGCAGCCGATCTATGGCGATGATGTCGAATATGCCGATGGCACGCCGACAACACCTGAAAGTCTTGCCGCGGACGTGACCCATTTCCTGATGTGGGCGGCCGAGCCGAAGATGGAGGCGCGCAAGCGCATCGGTGTCGCCGCCGTCTTCTTCCTCTCGATCTTCCTGATCATGTCCTATATGGCCAAGCGCCGTGTCTGGGCCGAACTTCACTAGCGGTCAGGACAGTCTGAAAAGCGAACCCCCGGTCGATGGCCGGGGGTTTGTCATTTCTGGAGCCTGATGAGGGCGGAAGAGATACAAATCCTCATTCTGCGGTAACCGATGATGACTAGCCGCACACCTCGTCAAGGAAGGTCAGTGTGCGCGTCCAGGCAAGCGCGGCGGCGTCGGCATCGAACTGGTCGCGGGCATCACAGTTAAAGCCGTGGTCGGCTTCGTAGATGTGCGTTACCACCGCGGGGTCGGCATCGCCCTGCGCCTTGATGAAGGTGTTCACACCCTCGATCGGAATGGTCCTGTCGCGGGTGCCGAAATGCGCCAGCACCGGACAATGTGACACCAGCCCGGCCTTCGATGGCAGTTCGCCGCCATAATAGGACACGGCGCCGGCAAGCCCGGTCAGGCTGGTGGCGGCACGCCAGGCAAGCGATCCGCCCCAGCAAAAGCCGACGACCGCCACCGGCCCGGCCGTGGCGGCAAGGGCGATGGCCGCCGACACATCGAAGATGGCATCGGCATCGACGGCGGCTTTCAACGCCAGACCGCGATCACGGCCGTCCGGATCATATATGAGCTCGACGCCGCGTTCGGCACGGTCGAACAGCGCTGGCGCAACGGCGTAATATCCGGCCTCGGCAAAGCGGCGTGGCAGGTCGCGGATATGATCATTGAGACCGAAGATTTCCTGCAGGACGACGACGCCGCCGCGCGCCGTGGCGTCATCACCGGCAACGGCCGCATCAAGAGTATGTCCGTCCTCGGCGGTGAGTTTCCTTATCTGCGTCATTTTGACACCTCTGTGGGCTTTTTGTCCTTATTACACATTGAAACGGAAATGGAAAACATCTCCGTCGCTCACTTTGTAATCTGCGCCCTCAATGCGCAGCTTACCGGCGTCGCGCGCGCCGGATTCGCCCCCACAGGCGACATAATCGTCAAAGGAAATGGTTTCGGCACGGATAAAGCCACGCTGGAAGTCGGTATGGATCACGCCGGCGGCTTCTGGCGCGGTCGCGCCGGCAGCGACGGTCCAGGCGCGTGCCTCCTTTGGTCCGGCGGTGAAGAAAGTCAGCAGATCCAGCAGCCCATAGCCGGCCCTGATCAGGCGTGCCAGCCCGGCCTCCTCAAGCCCCAGCTCTTCCAGGAACATCGCCTTGTCGTCACCATCCAGCTGTGTGATCTCGGCCTCGATCGCCGCCGAGACAACAACATGCGCGGCGCCCTCTTCATCGGCATGGGCGGCGACGGCGGCAGAGTGCGCATTGCCACCGGCCGCCTCGGCCTCGGCGACATTGCAGACATAAAGAACCGGCTTGGATGTCAGAAGCTGGAGCTGCGGCACGCGTGTCTCCTCATCCTGCGTCAGACCACCGGCCTTTCTGACCGGCACGCCATCGGCAAGCTGTGGCAGCAGTTTTTCCATCAGCGCGAGATCGCGCTTCGCCTCGGCATCGCCGCCACGGGTCTTTTTGACAAGTGCCGTCATCCGCCGCTCCAGCGAGTCGATATCCGCCAGCATCAGTTCGGTCTCGACCGTGTCGGCGTCACGAAGCGGGTCGACCGAGCCGTCGACATGCGTGATGTCGGTATCCTCGAAACAGCGCAGTACATGCGCGATGGCATCAACCTCGCGGATATTGGCGAGAAACTGATTGCCAAGGCCCTCGCCCTTGGAGGCGCCACGCACCAGCCCGGCGATATCGACGAATTCCAGCTGTGTCGGGATGATGGAGGCCGAACTGGCAAGCCGCGCCAGCTCGTCAAGCCGCGGGTCGGGAACGGCGACGCGGCCGGTATTCGGTTCAATCGTGCAGAAGGGATAATTCGCGGCCTCGGCCGCGGCGGTTTCGGTCAGCGCATTGAACAGGGTTGATTTGCCGACATTCGGCAGACCGACAATTCCGCAATTGAATCCCATCAGGCCTTCTCCTCCTTGCCGTCTCTATCTTGTGTGTCGGATTTTGGTGCCGGATTCGG
>JAYQDX010000147.1:0-4402 GCA_038138545.1 Rhodobiaceae bacterium
ACGGCACCGCGAATTCGAACCAGATGCTGATGGAGGTGATGGGGCTGCATCTTCCAGGGGCCGCCTTCGTCAACCCGCATGACGATCTTCGCCACGCGCTGACGGTGGCGGCGACCGAACGCGCCATCGAAATCGCCCGTGGCGGGGCCAACCCGCGGCCAATCGGCCGGTGCCTTGACGAACGCAGCTTCGTCAACGCCATCATCGGGCTCCACGCCACCGGCGGGTCGACCAACCACACGCTGCATCTGCCGGCGATGGCCGCCGCCGCCGGCATCACCCTGTCATGGGAGGATTTCGCAGACCTGTCCGAGATCACGCCGCTGCTGGCCCGCGTCTATCCGAACGGCGAGGCGGATGTGAACCATTTCCACGCCGCTGGCGGCATGGGATACGTCATTCGCGAGCTTCTCGGCGCCGGCCTTCTCGATGGCGGTGCCGCGACCGTTGCCGGCGACAGCCTTGCCGACTATGCCAGCGAACCGGTTCTTGCCGACGGCAGGCTTCGCTGGCGGCCGGCCCCGGACGCCTCGCTCGACCCGCAGATCCTGCGCCCGGCGGCGGACCCGCACGCTGTCAATGGCGGGCTGCGGATGCTTGATGGCGACCTTGGCAAGGCGGTGATCAAGATATCGGCGGTCGCCGAGGACCGCCATCTCATCGAGGCTCCGGCGGCTGTGTTCGCCGACGAGGCCGCGGTGAAGACAGCCTATGCCGAGGGCAGGCTGAACCGCGATGTCGTCGTTGTCGTGCGTGGCCAGGGTCCACAGGCGAACGGGATGCCGGAACTTCACAGCCTGACGCCGATGCTGGCCAACCTCCAGGATCAGGGTTTCGCCGTCGCGCTGGTCACCGACGGGCGCATGTCGGGCGCATCGGGAACCGTTCCGGCAGCCATCCATGTCACCCCCGAGGCGGTGGCAGGCGGTGCCATCGGCCGTATCGCCGATGGTGACATGATCCGGCTCGACGCCAGTGCCGGCACGCTTGGCGTCGCCGCCGACCTGTCGTCACGGCCAGCCTTCGGCCCGATCAACGGGGCCCCGCAGCGCGGCTTTGCCCGCCCTCTGTTCAATGCCATGCGCGCCGCCTCCGGATCGGCGGAACAGGGCGCCGGCCTCACCTTTACGGAGATCTGAGTCATGCCCACAATTCACGAGATCCTGGCGCTTGGCCCGGTCATGCCGGTCATTGTCATCGATGACAGCCAGCAGGCGGTGCCGCTTGCCGAGGCGTTGCTTCGCGGCGGACTGAGGACCATCGAGATCACTTTGCGGACGCCGGCGGCGCTTGACTCCATTCGCGCTGTCGCCGCCGCCTGCCCCGACATCACCATCGGTGCCGGCACCGTGACCCGCGCCGACCTTGCCACCGCGGCCCGTGATGCCGGTGCCGCCTTCGCCGTCTCTCCGGGGACCACCCCGGCAGTGATCGAGGGATGCAGGATGGCCGGGCTGCCACTTCTTCCCGGCGCATCAAGCGTGTCCGAGATGATGGCGCTGCAGGAGGCCGGGTTCGATGCGGTCAAGTTCTTTCCGGCGAATGCCGCCGGCGGTGCCGGGTTCATCAAATCGCTGATCAGCCCGCTTCCGGGCATTTCGGTCTGTCCGACCGGCGGCATTACCGAGGCGACGGCACCGGACTGGCTGGCGCTGGCGAATGTGCCCTGCGTCGGTGGCAGCTGGGTGGCCCCGCAGGCGGACATTGCCGCCGGCGCATTCGACGCCATCGCCGCCCGCGCCAGAACAGCGGCGGCGCTCTGAGACCCGATGACAACAGGCTCTCAAGACACTGACGGGCGTGACGCCCGGCCTGATCCGCTGACTGCGACCGCGAGACGGTCGATCCTTGCCGGATTTCTCGGGCTTGGCCTGTTCATGGGGATGTGGGGCGCGCTGGTGCCGGCACGAAGCACCGATCTCGGCCTCAGCGAGCTGATGATCGCCGGCTTCCTGCTGCTGATCGGCATCAGCCTGTGCGCCGCCATCTTCATGGTGACGCGCTTCCGGCCCTTTCAGGACCCGGTGCGGCTGATCCGCTATGCCGGCCCGGCCTATGCCATCGGCTTTGCGCTGTGCCTGACAACCGGCTCACTGCCGCTGTTCTTTCTGTGCGGTATCTTCACCGGCTTTGCCGCCGGATTTGTCGATACCGCGCTGAACAGTCAGGCATCACAATGGGAACAGGCGACAGGCCGGCGGGCCATGTCCTTCTTTCACGCGCTGTTCTCGCTTGGCGTGCTGATCGGTGCCGGGCTGGTCACCATGCTGATGGCGCATGATCCGGACCGGCTTGACGCGGGCATTCTCGGCTGCGCCGTCATCTATGGCGGATTCATGGCCGTGCGGCGCGGCTGGATCGCCACCGCTGATCTCGATGCTGATGACACGGCGCAGCCGACCGCTGATTTCAGGCTGCCCCATGGGGTGATCATCTTCCTTGGTCTGGCCATCCTGCTGGCAACATTGACCGAGGGCGGAATCATCGACTGGTCAGCCTTGCATCTGCACCGCGCGGTCGGCCTGCCTGTCGCCGAGGCCGGCCATGCCGTGCTGTGGTTCAGCGTCGCCATGACCATCATCAGGTTCACCGGCGACTGGCTGACAGCGCGCATCAGGCCGCATCTTCTTCTTGCCGTGCCGCTGATCATCGCGGCCGGCCTGTTGATGGTCGCCGTGACGACGGCGCTGGTGCCGCTTCTGATGACCGCCTATGTCGTCATGGGGCTGGCGCTTGGCAACGCCTTTCCGATCATCATTTCCGAGGCCGGGCGCGCCGCCGGTGACCGGCCGCTCAGGGAAATCTCGATCATTGTCGGCTTTGCCTATGTCGGGCTGATCAGCGGACCGGCACTGTTCGGGGTCACGGCGCATTTCATCGGACTTGATGCCACGCTGCTGTTGCTTGGCGGGCTGGCGCTGGCGCTTGGCCTCGCCAGCTTTGCGATGCCACGATTCGCCGGCCGGGGAATGGCCGGCTAGCCAGCGGCGATCACCCGCGAGGCAAGGCTTGCATTGTCGAAGGCGGCCGCCGCCCCGCGCAGCCCGGCATGCGGGTCAACCGACAGCCAGACAGGCAAATCGGCGAGAAGGTGGCCCATCGTGCCAGCATGGCGCAGGCGGGCGGCAAAGGGGCTGTCCGCAACAAGACCATGAAGCTGCGCAACGATGCCGCCGGCGATGACCGCCCCGCGCCAGCACCCGATCGTCAGGATGGCGTCGGCCATCACCGTCCCCAGAATGCCAAGCATGACATGAACCGACTGCCGCGCCGTCGCATCGCCGGCAAGCGCCGCGGCGCCGATGTCCGGCGCCGGCAATTCGGTACCGCCGGACAGCAACCGGTACAGTGTCTCGAGCCCGCCGCCACTGACAAAATGCTCGGCAGAGACATGCGGCGCTTCCGCCTGCATACGCCGCAACAGGTCAAGCTCCAGATCATCCTGCGGTGCGAATCCGACGTGACCACCCTCGCCTTCCAGCGGTACCGGACCCACTGGCGAGGGCACAAGCGCAGCCACGCCAAGGCCGGTGCCGGGGCCGATGACAAGAAGCGGCGCCGCCGCCTGTCCGGCGCCGTCAAGGATCGGCAGATTGCCATGCGCGGTCGGATCATTCTGCGCCAGCGCCTGTGCCGTGAAATCATTGACGACAAGCAGCCTGTCCAGCCGCAGCGCCTGCATCAGCTCGCGCTTGCCGAATCGCCAGTGATTGTTGGTGACAATGACATGTTCGCCCTGGACCGGCCCGGCCACGGCGATGCTGGCCGCGGTAACCGGCTGTTCGATACGTTCCTGATAGGCAAGGAAGGCCGCCTCGAGCGTCGGAAAATCGCGGCATAGCATGCTGTGATGCGCCGACAGGCCATCCGCGCCGACCATCGCAAAACGAACATTGGTGCCGCCAACATCAACAGCAACAAGCGACATCATCACCCTCTAGCGGAATATCTGACCGAATTCGTATATCACAAGTGCCAGCTCGGATTCGAGCGGGAAGGACAGCATCCCCATCACATCATAGCCGAGAAGCACCGGCATGATGTAGAAGCGGATCATGAAGATGAACCAGGCGACATAAAGCGGGCGCAGCCTGTCGACAAGGAAGCCCGGCGTCAATTTGTTCATCGCCCTGATCAGCGGGTCGGTCATCCTCACAAAGGCTTTCATGAAGAAGAAATCCGATTGCTCGGAGACGAACAGGCTCATCCCGAACCGGCCAACCAGCGTCCACATGACCAGCCCCATCGCATAGTCGATGAGGATGATCCAGATTGGAATGCCTTCGAACATCATCGTTCCCCGATAACCCGTAACCGGGCAAAGTATGCTGAAAAGAAACGGAGCAGGAAAGCCTCCCTGCTCCGCGACATTTTATCCGTCATCCATGCCCCATCAAGCATG
>JAYQDX010000148.1:0-4347 GCA_038138545.1 Rhodobiaceae bacterium
TGCCAAGAACATATGTGGCAACGCCGAAGGACATCGAAAAGCAATGGTTCGTTGTCGATGCGGCGGATGTCGTTCTGGGCCGGCTTGCCTCGCTGATCGCCATGCGCGTTCGCGGCAAGCACAAGCCGAGCTACACGCCCAACATGGATTGCGGTGACCATATCATCGTGATCAATGCCGAGAAGGTGAAACTGACCGGCAACAAGCGCACCCAGAAGACCTATTACTGGCACACCGGCTATCCGGGTGGCATCAAGTCACGCACCGCCGACAAGATCCTTGATGGCAAATTCCCGGCACGGGTGGTCGAGAAGGCCGTCGAACGGATGATCCCGCGCGGCCCGCTTGGTCGCAACGCGATGCGCAACCTGCATGTCTATGCCGGTCCGGAGCATCCGCATGAGGCGCAGAAGCCGGCTCCGCTCGACATTGCGGGCATGAACGCGAAAAACAAGAGGTAGACATGTCTGACGAAACAAAGGTTGAAGCCACCGAAGCGCCGACAGGCATGGCCGCTCTCGAGACCCTGACCGAGGGTCCGGCCGCCGAGGCAGTCGCCGCGCCGGTCGAGCCGAAGATCGACAATCTTGGCCGGTCCTATGCCACCGGCCGCCGGAAAGACGCCGCCGCCCGTGTGTGGGTCAAGCGCGGCACAGGCCAGATGAAGATCAACGGCAAGGATGTGAGCGAATATTTCGCGCGTCCGGTGTTGCAGATGATTCTGGCGCAGCCGTTCGAGGCCGCCGAGCGTGTTGGCGAGTTCGACGTTGTCGCCACCGTTCGTGGTGGCGGGCTGTCCGGACAGGCCGGTGCCGTTCGCCATGGTATCAGCCGCGCCCTGACGCTGTTCGAGCCCGGCCTGCGGCCGGCGCTGAAGGCCGGCGGGTTCCTGACCCGTGACCCGCGCGTCGTTGAGCGGAAGAAATACGGCAAGGCGAAGGCCCGGAAGAGCTTCCAGTTCTCCAAGCGTTAAACGCGCTTACAGACAATTTTACCGGGGCTGCTTTCATCGGCAGCCCCTTTTTTATTAACGCGGCTAACCTTCTCAGGACTGAAAAGGAAATCCGCATTTGCATATCAGACTGGCCACCGGAAATGATGTTTCGGCATTACGCGCGATTGCAACCGATGCCTACGCGCAATATGTCGGGGCGATTGGCCGTGAACCGGCGCCGATGGTCGCTGATTTTGATCATCATTTGCGAAACGACACCGTTTTCGTCGCGGTGATACAGCCGGCAAATCATGTTGTTGGCTATGCCGTGCTGACCGAAAAGGCGGACGGGGTCTGGCTGGAGAATATCGCGGTGGCAACAACCAGCAACGGCCGGGGGATCGGAACCGGCCTCATCAACCATGTCGAGGCGTATTTGTCCGGCCGCACGGCCAGCTACCAACTTTACACCAATGTGAAGATGGCGCGAAATATCGGGTGGTATGAACGGCTCGGCTTTGTGGAAACGCGCAGAGGGGTCGAGAATGGCTTTGAACGGGTTTATTTCCGCAAGGCACTTGCAGTCTGAGCCACATATTCATCACCAAATATATCAGCTGGTAAACAGCTGACGTCGATTGCGCCGCCGGTTACGACGCCGGATGCGTGGACGCAGCATCGCGAACACCGCACTGCCACCACAGCTCAACACCGTCCAGATAAGCAATGCTGCACCCGGTGATGACGGCGGTTGTGGCAAAAAGGTCGGAAGCATGGGATGAAGGATCATCAGCAGGGCGACAGCAACAGCCGCAACACATCCCGGTAGGAAATAGACCATCCGCCTGTTGACAAGTTCAAGCCCCAGAAACAGCACCCCGACGACAAGCCAGAAAACCGGCATCATGAACAGTGATGAAGATGTTCCGACGAGCATCATGACAATATTTCCAAGTTAAGGCGGCCCCCCGATCAAGGCGAGGCCAGAATGCAGGCAAGTTGGCATCCGGTCCATTCACGTCCACGTGAGGTGCCGGGCTGAACAGGCTTGTGCGTGATGGGTTACAGGAAATAATCAAGGATTCCATAGCCGTAGAGCGCCAGAAAAATCAGATTGATCCATTTCAGCTGGCGTTCATTGTGCAACCAGGCGCAATAGGCCCAGATCAGGCAGAATGGCAGGCCGATGAACATCGTCCACGGGTACCAGTCACGGATGATGGCGACGGTGCTGAGAATACCGAGGCCGAGCGCCATCCATTTCAGCTGCTGTTCGAACCGTGCCAGCGCCATCAGATCAAACATCGTGTTCCCTTTCCCGCACCATATTAAGGTTGTTAACCTGTCGGTCGGATCGGGTCTCTGGGACAGACATGTCTGGTTGAAATAGACGGGACATGACGCGATGATGCCGGATGAAATCAGACAAACCGGTGAGAGCTGGCATGATTGACCTGATCGTCGCGCTTGAGATGGAAATTGCCGATATCACGCTGCCGCCCGCGGTGCGGGTGACATGTTGCGGCGTTGGCAAGGTCAATGCCGCTTTGGCAGTGGCAGGCGTTCTGGCGCGACCTGACTGTCGGCGGGTGATCAATTACGGGACCGCGGGAAGCCTGGTGCCGGCGCTGGCCGGTCGGCTTGTGCGGGTGGGCAGGATCGTCCAGCGTGATATGGACGCCCGGCCCCTCGCGCCGCTTGGCGCCACGCCGTTCGAGGACGGGCCTCTCGCCGGTGAAATCGACCTTGGCGGCACAGGTGTCCGGCTCAGCACCGGTGACAATTTCGTGACCAGCCCGCCGGAGGTGCAAAGCGACATTGTCGACATGGAGGCCTATGCGCTTGCCAAGGCTTGCCATCGGGCTGGCAGGCCCTTCGAGTGCTATAAATTCGTCACCGATCTCGCCGACGAGAACGCCACCGCGAACTGGCGCGCCAATGTCGCGAAAGGCGCGACATTGTTCCTCGAAATTCTCGAGACGGGCGGCGGACCACTTGGCTAGGCCCGGCGCAGGGTGGCGGTCATCAGCGAGATCAGCAACACCGAGGTCGCCAGGCCAAAGTCCAGCCCCCGTGAGTCGTCGACGTTGCCAGCAGGATTGCCGTGGCGATGAGGAAGGAAAGACACAGCTCCGGCGACATATCAGATTTCCAGCCTTGTCACGGCTGTGGCGGGATCGCCGGTATTCGGCGTTCCCGATGGCTCAAGGAGAAGCAGATGCGTTTCCTCCTCGGCCATTGGACAGTGCGACACGCCGCGGGGAACACCAAACAGCGCTTCCGGCGCAAGGTCCACATCCCCATGTTCGGTTTTGATCGTCAGGCGTCCGCTCAGCACCAGAAAGAAATCATCGGTGTCATCATGGCTGTGCCAGATGAATTTCCCCTGAACCTTGACCACCATGATGTCATTGTCATTGTGGCAGGCGATGATTTTCGGGGCCCAGTGGTCGGTCACCCCGGTCAGCTTGTCGGCAATATTCACTGATGGCATCTGCGTTCCTCCACCTGGCGGCTTTACGGACCCGATTCGCCGTGCGGCTGGATCTCGGATTGAATTAACGTTGACAAATTGTCGATAATTTATCAGCGTTAAGAATCAACAGACAGACATTATCGGGCAGGGATATCATGGACGGCGCACCGGCAAAAGCTGAAGAGGTCAACCGGGCGGGGTGGCAATTCTGGATCGACCGCGGCGGCACCTTTACCGATGTGGTGGGCCGCGCACCTGACGGTACGCTCCATACGCACAAGCTGCTGTCGGAGAATCCCGAAGCCTATGAGGACGCGGCGCTGCAGGGCATTCGTGATCTGCTGGCATTGTCCGATGGCGCGCCAATTCCGGAGTCCGCCATCGATGCGGTCAAGATGGGCACCACGGTGGCCACCAACGCGCTGCTGGAGCGCAAGGGGGACCGGACCCTGCTTGTCGTGACCGAGGGGTTCCGCGACCAGCTGCGGATCGCCTATCAGGCGCGCCCGCGCCTGTTTGACATGCAGATCACGCTTCCCGAGATGCTGTATGAGCGGGTCGAGGAGGTGCGCGAGCGTATCGACGCCCGTGACCGTGTCCTGACACCGCTTGACCTTGATGATCTGCGCCCGCGCCTGCAGGCGGCCTTTGATGATGGCATCCGGTCAATCGCCATCGTGCTGATGCATGCCTATCGCGTACCCGATCATGAAATGCGGATTGCCGCGCTGGCGGGCGAGATCGGCTTCACCCAGATTTCGACAAGCCATGATACCAGCCCGATGATCAAATTTGTCGGGCGCGGTGACACCACGGTGGCGGATGCCTATCTGTCGCCGATCCTGCGCCGCTATATCGACCGTATCGCGGGCGCGCTTGGCGGCGTGAACCTGCAATTCATGCAGTCGAATGGCGGCCTGAAGGGGGCCAGCCTGTT
>JAYQDX010000149.1:0-4316 GCA_038138545.1 Rhodobiaceae bacterium
AGCGGCACGCCATATTGCAGGCCGATCGACACCGCGATGGCGAAGTTGTTCATCAGCGAGCGGAAAGCCGCGCCTTCCTTGTGCATGTCGATGAAGACCTCGCCAAGCCGGCCATCCTCATACTCGCCGGTACGAAGATAGACCTTGTGCCCACCGACAGTCGCCTTCTGGGTATAGCCCTTGCGGCGGTGCGGCAGCTTCTCGCGCTCGGCTGTGTGGACGATACGCTCGACAATCTTCTCGATCACCTGCGGTGCCGCGGCGGCGACAGGTGTGTCAAGCGCGGCCGCTGTTTCCTCATCCTCCTCAAGGTCATCGACGAGTCCGGAGGAGAGTGGCTGGCTGAGCTTCGAGCCGTCGCGATAGAGCGCGTTGGCTTTCAGTCCGAGACGCCAGGACAGCATGTAGGCCTCGCCGCATTCCTCGACGGTGGCGCTGTTCGGCATGTTGATCGTCTTCGAGATCGCGCCCGAGATGAAGGGCTGGGCCGCCGCCATCATGGTGATGTGGCTGTCGACCGACAGGAACCGCTTGCCGATCCGGCCGCAGACATTGGCGCAGTCGAACACCGGAAGATGCTCGTCCTTCAGATGCGGCGCGCCTTCCAGCGTCATCGACCCGCAGACATGCATGTTCGCTGCCTCGATGGCGTCCTTCTCGAAGCCAAGCGCATCGAGCATGCTGAAATTGAAGTCGTTCAACTGCTCATCGCTGAAGCCCAGCGTGTCCTTGCAGAACTCGTCGCCAAGCGTGAACCTGTTGAAGGCGAACTTCACATCGAAGGCGCTTTCCATTGCCGCCTCGACCTTGTCGATCTCGGCATCGCCGAATCCCTTGTCGCGAAGGGCATTCATAGAGATCGACTGGCAGTTCTTCAGGCTGCCGGCACCTACGGCGTAGTTGATGATGTCGTCGATCTGCTCCTTGGCATAGCCGAGATTGGCCAGCGCCTCGGGAACGACGCGGTTGATGATCTTGAAGTAACCGCCACCGGCAAGCTTCTTGAACTTCACGATCGCGAAATCAGGCTCGATGCCGGTGGTGTCGCAATCCATGACGAGGCCGATCGTGCCGGTCGGGGCGATGACGGTGGCCTGCGCGTTGCGATAGCCATGTTCGCTGCCAAGCTCGACAGCGCTGTCCCACGCCGCCCTGGCGGCGTTGATCAGTCCGGCATCCGGGCAGGATGCGGCGTCAAGCGGCACCGGCAGGATGCTGAGCCCGCGATAGCCCTTGTCCTTGCCATGCGCCGCCAGCCGGTGATTCTTCATCACCCGCAGCATGTGCTTGGCGTTCTTCTTATATTGCGGGAAGGTGCCGACCTCGCTGGCGATCTCGGCCGAGGTGGCGTATGAGATGCCGGTCATGATGGCCGAAATGGCGCCGCAGATGGCGCGCCCCTCGTCGCTGTCATAGGAATGGCCCTGTGCCATCAGCAGCCCGCCGATATTGGCAAAGCCGAGGCCGAGCGTGCGGTATTCGTAGGACAGCTGGGCGATCTCGCGCGACGGGAACTGTGCCATCAACACCGAAATTTCCAGCGTCAGGGTCCAGAACCGGCAGGCATGCTCAAAGGCCGGAATATCGAAGGTTCCATCCGCATGCCGGAACTGCATCAGGTTCATCGACGCCAGGTTACAGGCCGTGTCGTCAAGGAACATATATTCCGAGCAGGGATTGGAGGCGTTGATCCGGCCGCCCTCGGGGCAGGTGTGCCATTCATTGATGGTGCTGTCATATTGCAGCCCCGGATCGGCGCAGGCCCAGGCCGCGTAGGCGATCTTCTCCCACAGATCGGAGGCCTTGATCCGCTTGGCGACGCCATTGTCGCGGCGCTGGATCAATTCCCAGTCACCCTTGTCGAGGACGGCCTGCAGGAATTCGTTGCTGACACGGACCGAATTGTTCGAGTTCTGGCCGGCGACGGTCAGATAGGCCTCGGAGTCCCAGTCGGTGTCATAGGTCTTGAACTCGATCTCGGTATAGCCCTGGCGCGCGAACTGGATCACCCGCTGGACATAGTTTTCGGGGATCATCACGGCGCGGGCCGCGAAGATGGCCTTCTTCAGCGCCTTGTTCCGGCGCGGATCGAACCGGTCATCGCCATCCAGCGTTTCGTCCTGACAGGCCGCCATGACTTCGCCCATATGGCGCTGCGCCAGCTTCGAGCCGGCGACAAGTGCCGCCACCTTCTGCTCCTCGACGACCTTCCAGTCGACGTAATTCTCAATATCCGGGTGATCGACATCGACGGTGACCATTTTCGCCGCGCGGCGCGTCGTGCCGCCCGATTTGATGGCGCCGGCGGCGCGGTCGCCGATCCGCAGGAAACTCATCAGGCCTGACGACTTGCCACCGCCCGACAGGCTCTCGCCTTCGCCGCGGATGCGGCTGAAATTCGATCCGGTGCCGGAGCCGTACTTGAACAGCCGCGCCTCGCGGACCCACAGATCCATGATGCCGCCTTCATTGACCAGATCGTCATTCACCGACTGGATGAAGCAGGCATGTGGCTGCGGATGCTCATAGGCGCTTGCCGAGCGGGTCAGCTTGCCGGTTTCGAAATCAACATAGAAATGCCCCTGGCTCGGGCCATCGATGCCATAGGCCCAGTGCAGACCGGTATTGAACCATTGCGGCGAGTTCGGCGCGGCCATCTGCGCGGCCAGCATGTGGCACATCTCGTCATAATAGGTGCGGGCATCTTCCTCGGTGGTGAAATAGCCGCCCTTCCAGCCCCAATAGGTCCAGGTGCCGGCCAACCGGTTGAAGACCTGCTTGGTCGAAGTCTCACCGACAAAACGCTCACCCTCCGGCAGTTTGGCGAGTGCCGCCTCGTCGGGCACCGAACGCCACAGCCAGGACGGCACCGAGCTTTCCTCAATGCGTTTCAGTTTCGCCGGGATACCGGCCTTGCGGAAATATTTCTGCGCCATGATATCCGTCGCCACCTGCGAGAACTGCACCGGCACCTCGACATTCTCCGCCTGGAAAACGACCGTCCCGTCAGGATTGCGGATCTCGCTGGAGGCAAAGCGGAATTCGAGGGCGGCAAATGGCTCGGCGCCGGAAGTTGTGAAACGTCTTTTGAACTGCATCTGTGTAACCCTTAGAATCTCTGTCTTCGAACCATCTTGGGGGTGGATGGTTAGTGGTTGTTTTCGATCGGTTTTTTAAAGCGCCGACGTGCAAATTCACTAGATTTTGTGGTGCCGACACTCAAAAACTACATGATGTTGAGGCGCGGGAACAAGTCACAAATTTGCAATTTCGGCTAAAAATTGCCTTGCCATCATCCCCGGTTTATGAATCGCGGGTGTTTCGCGGGGCACTGGCGACAACAGGCCGCAGGGTCGGCGGGTTTCTGTCGCGCTGCCTCTGGACGGCGGGCATGACGCGGGCCTATATTACCGGCCAACGGCTTTCGCAAGACATGCCGCAAGGGACATGTGGACCGGGCCGACCGGTGCTACAAGGAAAGATTTGCAGATTATGGATATCGTCACAAGACTACATCTCCATTTCAAGGCGCGATTCATCGGAACCGATGAGTTCGGCAACAGCTATTACGAGGAACGCAAGGCGCGCCCCGGCAAGCCGCCGCGCCGCTATGTTCGCTACAAGGGCATGGTTGAGGCATCGAAGGTGCCGGCCGACTGGCATGGCTGGCTGCACCATACCGAGGACAGCCCGCCGCCCGAGGGTGGCTATCGCCGCCATGACTGGCAGCAGGATCACGTGCCGAACACGACCGGTACGAAATTCGCGCACCGCCCGGCCGGGCATGTGCTGAAGGGTGGCAAGCGGGCGCCGGCGACCGGTGATTATGAACCGTGGAACCCGGTCTGAGGGACAAGGTAACGTCCCTTCGGGGACCGGCTGACAGGAGGCGAGGATGCAGAGAAACACACTCGAGATCATCATGGGTGCGGTTGTCCTCCTGACCGCCATTGCCTTCATGTCGGTTGCCTATGAAGCGGCTGATATAAAAGGTGGCAACGGTTATGAGATCGAGGCCGAGTTCGGCACCACCGGAGGGCTGGCGATTGGCGATGATGTCCGCATTTCCGGAATCAAGGTCGGCCGGATCACGCGCCAGGAACTCGATCCGATCACCTATGCCGCGCGAATCGTCATGTCACTTGACCAGCGGGTTCAGCTTCCGGCTGACAGCAGCGCCAGGATCACGGCCGCCTCGCTTCTTGGCGGCAACTATCTGGAATTGATGCCGGGCGCCGACGAGGAGATGCTGCAGCCGGGCGACATCATCTATGACACGCGCGATCCGGTCAGCCTGACCGATCTTCTTGGCAAGG
>JAYQDX010000150.1:0-4242 GCA_038138545.1 Rhodobiaceae bacterium
GGGTCCGGTCACCCATGAGTTGGCGGTTAGTTGAGGTTGTCCTCGAGGGCAACGCCGACGGCGTAAGCCTCACGGACATTGTCCTTACCAACACGCTTCAGGATCTTCTCCCACTCGGCGGCGACCTCATCGAGGGCCTCCTGCGGGCTCAGCTGGCCAGCAAGCGCCTTGGAGGTGCCAGTTGCCACCGCACTGGTGAACTGGAAGACACCCGGGACACGAAGCGGGAACACGCGGTTGGTGCTCTTCTCTTCCATGTCCAGCAGAGTCTGGGTGTATTCCTTGGCGATCTGCTCGTCCCAGCCCTGACGCTCCACATAGATGCTGGGAACGAAGTCGGACTTCTTGAACGGGTTCACACCAAAGCGGCCAATGGCAATGTCAGCCTGGTGGTTGGCATCGTTCGAGAAGAAGCAGAGATAGTCGAACGCCATGTCATGGTTCTTCGACTTCTTGGCGACGGCAGCAGCCCAGCCCCAGACGATATAAGGCGCCTGATTGAACTGGTTGTCCCAATCACCTTTGGTGCGGTTCCAGACACGGTCCGAACCGGGAAGCGGTGCAACACCAACCTTGTTCTTGATTGGACTGTCATCTTCCATGGCAGCAACAAACGCATCGTCCCAGGAGAAGCTGAACAGGGTCTGTCCACCACCAAAGGAGTTGATCTCGTCACCAAGGCCGAAATTGATGCCGCCCGGCGGCACATATTTCGTTGCCTCGACCCAGTCGGTGAGCGCCTCTACAAACCCCGGACCGTTGATCAGCGGAGTCATGGTCTCAAGATCGAAGAAGAAGCCGCCCGGTGTGCGCGGGTTCTTCGAATAGGCGACCGAACGGCTGAAGAATGCCGCATACATCAGGTCGTCCTTCTTCATCACCTCGGCCGAACCGTACTCAAGCTCGCCGTCGCCGTCCCAGTCCCAGCCATTGAAGAAGGCAGCGATCTCGCCATACTCCTTCCAGGTGCGCGGAACC
Organism: Rhodobiaceae bacterium; assembly: GCA_038138545.1. GTDB lineage: Bacteria > Pseudomonadota > Alphaproteobacteria > Puniceispirillales > Puniceispirillaceae > UBA8309. The sequence continues at coordinate 979 of JAYQDX010000150.1, forward strand.
CGCAGCTCCTTGCCGGTCTCGGCCTTGTACTTGGCCTGATACTCGGGATTGTCGATCACGTCCTTGCGATACTTCAGATAGTGACGGTCGCCATCGATCGGGAACTGGATCATCTGGCCGTCCCAGGATGCCACGTCGATATGTGACTTGGTAACATCCTGCATTTGCCGCATGTTGACATAGTAATCCGGCACCGGCTCCAGATACATCATCCAGTCGCGGATGAAGTTTGAGAAGCCGAAGACGATGTCATACGGCGCCTGGCCGGCCTGGAAGGGGATCATAGCCTTGGAGTAGAGATCACCCGCCGGCGTATGGATCACGTCGACTTCCGCACCGGTCAGCTTGGCAAACTGCTCGGCATGAAGCGCGGTCGGCTCACCCATAACTGGCACGGCGTGCGTGTTGATGGTCAGCTTGCGGCCACTATAGTCCTTCTTCGACATGGACTCGTAGGAGCACTCGCCGGGGATGTCCCCGGTGTTCTTGATATGCGGGAACTGGTCGCTCCACTTGTCGGCCTGCGCAGCGGTGGCAATCATTGACGCCCCGACCACGATGCCTGTTGATAACACACTGAATTTCATAGGTTCCTCCGTAGATTTTCGTGTGGTTGAAAGGGTTCTGGATTAAGGTACGAGAACGGCACGCCCCCTGACGTCGCCGCTATTCAGGTCATGCAGAGCCTTGTTGGCCTCATCGAGCCGGTATTCCTGCATCGAAAGTGTCACGAGCCCCTTGTTAGCGAGCTCCATGAGTTCATAGAGTTCGGCCCAGGTGCCGACCAAATTGCCGACGATGGTCTTCTCTGAAATGATCATGTCCACGGCGAGAACCTGAATTTCTTCGCCATATCCAACGATGTAGTAGAAACCGCTGTTGGCGGTCATGTTCAGCCCCATGGTGGTTGAACCATGTTCACCAACGAAATCGATGACAGCTTCAGCACCCTTTCCGTGGGTCAATTCCATGATCGAGTCATGCTCGTTGCCGTCGATCAGCACACCCTTGTCAGCACCAAGTTCAATGGCGTGCTTCAGGGCATTGGCAGATTTCTCGACAACGATGATGTCAGCGGCGCACATTGCCTTCAGACACTGGATCGCAATGTGACCGAGGCCACCGGCGCCGATGATGACGCAAGCCTGGCCCGGCAGCAGATGGCGCGTTGCCTTCTTTACCACCCGGTAGGCGGTAAGGCCGGCATCGGAGAATGGCGCCACATCCTTCGGGGTCAGAACCGATGGTAGTTTGATCAGGTTGCGGACACTTGTCTTCAGCAACTCGGCATAACCGCCTTCCTTGATGTTAAGGCCCGGAAAGGCGCCGTCTTCAGCATGCATGTCGTGACCACGACGGCAGGACAGGCATGTGCCGTCCGTTCCGGAAATCAAAGGATGCAGGATAACAGCGTCACCCTTTTTGAATCCGGTGACGTCCTTGCCGACCTCTTCAATCCAGCCAGCATTTTCATGCCCCATGACACAGGGTAGAAGCTTGTTGTCCGGGTCCTGGATATGGCGCCAGACCCCTTCAATGATATGAAGATCGGTCCGGCATACCCCTGCCGCACCGATCTTAACGATCACATCGGATGATTTTTCGATCTCTGGATCAGGCATTTCAGCGCCCTTCACCCAGACATCGTTCGTCATCTCCGGATCGTACTCATAAAGCACTTGAGCTTTCATGTTCCTCACCTCTCGAGACTTTGTGAGATGCAAGGCTGGCGACTTCAAAAGCAGGCAACAACGACGGTTTGTGCTCAAAACCGAGCAAAAACGCCGATTCTGTGTTCAGTTTTTGAACAGTCTGCTATCTTGGCCTCTGTCCCCAACGCTACTAGCGTCATGGATAAGACACCGGTGCCGCCTACATGTGTTGATGCGAGGATTGGACATGGCGAGCGACGAATACGGATACGAATTTCCCGAAGCACGGGATGCCCTTCAAAGAGGCGGCGTGTTATCCGCGATCTCTGACAGTTGGTCCCGGTGTCGGGAATTCGGACTGCGCGCCTCCGGCAAACCTGTGGAGGCTGTTCTCAGCTCGGAAAAGTTCCGCATCGTTATGGAACAAAACGAGAGTATCAGGCATCTAGTTCTGCCCGAACTGGAACTTCTTTATAATCAGATTGCCGGCACCAATTTCATGGTGGCCTATGCCGACGGCTGCGGCGTGGTCCTTGATTCCATTCAGGATGATGATTTTCAGGCTGGCGAAGGTGGCAAAGCCGTCATTCCAGGATCGGTATGGATGGAAAGCCACCGCGGGACAAATGCGCTGGGTCTTGCCATTCATAGCCGTCGGCCGGCCATTGTCACCGGGCGTGACCATTTCTTTCACAAGCTTGGCGACCTGTCATGCTTCGCCGCGCCAATTTTCGACCATGACAGCAACATTGTTGGCGTTATCGATGCGACATCGAACGCAAAGGCTCGTAACGACCATACGCTGGCATTGGTCAAGCTGGCCTCGCGGAACATTGAAAACCGCCTGTTCACCGAGCAATTTTGCGATTCGCTCATTCTGATGTTCCACGCTCGACATGAATATCTACCTACAACAAGCGTCGCAATGATCGCGGTTGATGATTACGGTTTCATTGAAGGCGCAAATGCAAACGCAAAGTCGATGTTGAGCGGTTTGAATCTCAGCAGCAAACAGCATTTCGGCGAGGTGTTCCAGGTCAAGTTTTCAGACATCATCGACCAGCTTCGGTCCAACGAGATTGTTCGCATCCGCGACCGGATGGGGTCCTTTGTCTTCATGAAGGCACAGCCGCCTGTCACACGCCGATTTGTGAAGGTTGAGGGAGATTTCATCACACATAATGGCGGGCATCATCTGATTGGTGGCGGCGCCAGTGCTGACAAGCCGGCAGTTGATATGCCGCAAAGGCCAACGCGCGCCTTTGAGGATGAGCTGCTGAAAAAGGAGATTGAGTCAGCGGCCCGCTCACTTGCGATCGGACTGCCTGTGATCATTGAGGGCGAGCCTGGCACCGGCAAGAGCGAACTGGCCCGCAAGATCCATGATGAAGCCTTCAACAACGGCAGCCTGACTGTAATTGATTGTCGCCTTCTCACCACGGACAATTTCGAAAGCTACCTGTTTGGTGACGAGGGCATGATCGGCTTCTTTGATCCTGAGCCTCAACAGAATTCGAAAGGCAAGCTTCCACTTGCGCGTGGCGGGTCGGTGCTGTTCCGGAACGCGCCGACGCGCGCTCGGGCCAGTCAGTCGCGGCGTGCCGTCGTGGTG
>JAYQDX010000151.1:0-4231 GCA_038138545.1 Rhodobiaceae bacterium
ACGGCATCATCGCCAGCACCGGACCGAAAATCTCCTCGCGCATGATGGTCATGTCAGGCGTGGCATCGGCAAATACCGTCGGGCGGGCGAACCAGCCACGATTGAGGCCTTCCGGCCGCCCGGTGCCGCCGGCGACAAGACGCGCGCCCTCATCAATGCCGGCCTGGATCAGCCGCTGCACCTTGTCGAACTGGACCTGCGAGACAAGCGGCCCGATATGCCCGCCCGACTTGTCGGGAAGATCGACAAGCGTCGCTTCAGCGGTGGCCTTTGCCACCTCGACCGCGCGTTCATAGGCCGGACGTTCAACCAGCATACGGGTTGCCGCATTGCAGGACTGGCCGGTATTGGCAAAACAGAAGCTGGCGCCGCGTGCCACCGCCGCGTCAATGTCGGTATCGGCGAAAACAAGGTTCGGCGATTTGCCGCCAAGCTCCAGCGACACCGTTTTCACCGTATCGGCGGCGGCCTTGCTGATCAGGATGCCGGCGCGGGTCGATCCGGTGAAGGACACGACATCGATCCCCGGGTGCGATGACAGGATGCTGCCAACCCCCTCGCCGTCGCCATTCACCATGTTGTAGACGCCGGCCGGCAGGCCGGCCTCGTGGATGATCTCGCTGAACAGGATGCTGGACATCGGCGCCACCTCGGACGGCTTCAGCACCATCGTGCAACCGGCCGCCAGCGCCGCGCCGACCTTCAGCACCACCTGGTTCATCGGCCAGTTCCACGGGGTGATCAGCCCGGCCACGCCGGCCGGTTCATAGACAAGGTCCTGCCCGTCGACCCCGGGACGAAGCGGATGCTGCCATTCGAAGGCATCAAGCGCGCGGATGAAGGCTTTCAGATGGCTTCGTCCCGAACCGGCCTGGTCACTCATCGCCATGTCGATTGGCGCGCCCATCTCGTTCGATATCGCCGCGGCCATGTCAGAGGCGCGTTTCTCATACACCGCCAGGATGGCACGCAGCACCTCGCCGCGCTCGGCCGGGGTGGTCAGGGACCAGCTGGCAAAAGCCCTGCGGGCCGCCGTGATCGCCGCTTCGGCATCGGCCGCCCCACCAAGAGAAATGGTGGCATAGGCTTCTTCGGTCGCCGGATTGTAGACCGGAAAATCGGTTCCCTCGCGCGGCGCCACCCAGGCCCCGTCGATATAGAAGTTGCGCATATTCTGCATGCTGTTGTCCCCAATGGTCTGCCGGTTCACCCGGCGTCTGGTGCCACGGCGGGCTTGTGACGTTCGGCAAGATAGATCCCGCCAAGCACCATCACCGCCGATATCGCGTGATAATAATAAAGTTTCTCGGACAGAATGAACACCGCCATGAAAGCCGAGAAGACAGGAATCAGGTTGAGATAGAAACCCGCCCGATTGGGTCCGGCAAGCTCGACACCGCGCATGAAACAGATCTGCGCCAGCATCGACGGAAAAATCGCGCAATAGACAACAATGGCAAGCCCCTTCAGCCCCGGCATCTGCATCGTGCCGGTCCAGTATTCGACACCCATCGACAGCGCGAACACCATTGAGGCAGGAATTGAGAAGAAGGTCAGAAGCAGCGCCGGTGACATTTCGATCCGGCGGCTGAGCCCGACCATATAGGCGGCATAGCAGACACAGGCAATCAGCATCAGCAGATCACCGCTGTTGAACTGCATCGCCAGCAGCACCGCCGGTGACGCCTTGGTGACAAGCACCGTCACGCCAAGAAACGAGACGGCAAGGCCAAGAAGCTGCATGGTGCCGATGCGGGTGCCGAAGACGGCGAGGCCAAGCAGCATCACGATGGCCGGCACCGAACTTTGCGTGATGCCAAGATTAACCGCCGTGGTGTATTGCGCGGCGAAAATGAAGAAAAAGGTAAAGCCGGCCATGCCGCCGCCACCCATCAGCAATACCCAGACAAGCCTCTCGCGTACGCGCGGCCATTCGGCGCGAAGCTGCTGCCGGAAAATCACCGCCAGAATGGCAAGACAGGTGAACCAGCGCAGCCCCATCATCACCATCGGCGACATCTCGCCAACCGACAGCCTCGCCGCGATGGTATGGCCGGCCCACATGAGCGTCGCCATAATCAGGGTGAAATGCGCGCTGTTCCAGAGCCGTGTCACGACGGGGTGACGCCGCGCAGCCGTTCGGACCGGCGGCGCAGCAATTCGATCACCGTCAACAGGATGATCGACAGCAGGACCAGCAAGGTCGCCACCGCAAGGATGGTCGGGCTGATCTGCTCGCGAATGCCCGACCACATCTGGCGCGGGATGGTGCGCTGTTCGGGACTGGCCAGGAACAGCACGGCCACAACCTCGTCAAAGGAGGTGATGAAGGCGAACAGACCACCGGAAATCACTCCCGGGATGATCAGCGGCATCTGGATCTTGAAAAAGGTCTGGATCGGCCCGGCACCAAGCGAGTTCGACGCCCGTACCAACGACTTGTCGAAGCCGACCAGCGTCGCCGTGACGGTGATGATGACAAACGGTGTGCCAAGAACGGCATGCGCCATGATCACGCCGATATAGGTCTGGCTGAGCTGGATTTTCGAATAGAAGAAGAACATGCCGGCCGCGGTGATCACCAGCGGCACGATCATCGGCGAAATCAGGATCGACATGATCAGCCGCCGATAGGGCATTTCCGAACGGCTGAGCCCGATCGCCGCCAATGTGCCAAGCGCCGTCGACAGCAGGGTGGCGCAGATGCCGATGAAGAAGCTGTTGCGGATGGCGCGCATCCATTGCGCGTTGTTCCAGGTATCGGCGAACCAGGCCAGGCTCAGTGGCGCATCGGGCGCCGCCATGCCGTTGCGCAGGATATCCTTGTACCAGCGCAACGAGAACGCCTCCGAGTCCAGCGACAGCATGCCGGGCGTGAAGCTGAAATAGGGCTCGACATTGAAGGACAGCGGCAGGACGATCAGGATCGGCAGGATCAGAAACAGAAAAATCAGGCCACAGATCACCCGGAAGGCATAATGCCAGATCCGTTCGCCGGTCGTGGTATAGGGAGGAAGCTGTGCCATGACCTATCCCAGTTTCATGTTGTCGATGCCAATGATGCGGTCATAGGCCCAATACAGGACCAGAACACCGCCAAGCAGCAACCCGCCAAGCGCGGCCGCCAGCGACCAGTTCAGCGATTTCTGCATATGATAGGCAATCATGTTGGATATGAGCTGGCCATCCTGACCGCCGACAAGGGCTGGCGTGATGTAATAGCCGATTGCCAGAATGAAGACCAGCAATCCACCTGCCCCGATCCCGGGAACCGTCTGCGGCATGTAGACCTTGATGAAGGCGCGGGTCGGCGTGGCGCCAAGCGAGCGTGCGGCCCGCATGTAGGAAGGCGGGATCGTCTTCATCACCGAATAGAGTGGCAGGATCATGAATGGCAGCAGAATATGCGTCATCGCAATGATCGTGCCTGTCATGTTGTAGATCAGCGAGAAACGGCTGTCGTCACCGGTGATCCCGACCCAAACAAGCAAATCATTGACCACGCCCTGCGACTGCAGGATGGCGATCCACGCCGTTGTCCTGACAAGCAGCGATGTCCAGAAGGGAAGCAGAACCATGATCATCAGAAGATTCGAATAGCGCAGCGGCAGCGTCGCCAGAAGATAGGCCACCGGATAGCCGAGAAGCAGGCACAGCAGCATGACGCTACCCGAGATCATCAGCGTGCGGACGAACAGCTTTGTGTAAATCTGCCGCTTGTCCTCCTTCATCACAAAGCCCTGATCAACCGTCTGGACCGCGTCGAGCGAGGTGGCGTAGAACCCCGGGGTCAGGCTCTGATTGGTCAGCTTCATTGCCTGCCAGACTTTCAGCTCACCCCATTTCTTCTTTGTCTTGATGACGGATTCCTTGTAGGGGGGCTCCAGCTTCTTGGCCTTGCGCGCCGTCGAGGTGAAAAGCGATCTTGTGCCGGCAAGCTCCTGGTTCACCCGCGAGGCTACCTTGCCGATGGTCTTGTCGGCACGATTCTGTCGCAAATCGGCGACAAGCATCGCGTACATTTCCTCGGTCGGCTCGCTGACCCCGTCCCAGACGCGCAATTCCTCGGTCAGGTTCGGCATCAGCCGTTCAAAGGTGTCGTTATAGACGCCCTGCCACATCAGCGCGATGATCGGGAACACGAAACTGGCCATGACGAAGGCAAGCAACGGCACGACAAGGCCGGTGGCCCGCAATTTGCTGCGGAACATGGCCTGCGCCAGCTTTTTCT
>JAYQDX010000152.1:0-4195 GCA_038138545.1 Rhodobiaceae bacterium
ATGCCGAGCTTGAGCCAGCTGTTGGTATAGAGACGGTTCAGGAATTCCGCCGCGTCAGGCCCCCGGATATCGATCTTGCCAAGTGTCGAGGCGTCGAGGATGCCGGCGGTCGTGCGGGCGGCCAGCACCTCGCGGTTGACCGCGTCATGCATGGTCTCGCCGTCCTTGGGGTAATACCAGGCCCGCATCCACTGGCCGACATGCTCGAAGGTGGCGCCATGGGCGCGGTGCCATTCATCCATGCGGGTCAGACGTGTCGGGTCGAACAATGTGCCGATGTCGCGGCCGGCAATGGCGCCGATGCTGGCCGGCGTGTAGGGCATGCGGAAGGTGGTCGTGCCAACCTCCGGGATCTCGCGGCCAAGGGCGTCGGCAAGGATTGCCAGCCCGTTGATGTTCGAGGTCTTGCCCTGGTCGGTGGCCATGCCAAGGGTCGTGTAGCGCTTCAGATGCTCGACCGACTGATATCCCTCGCGCGCGGCGAGGCTGACATCCGAAGCCGTGACATCATTCTGGAAATCGACAAAGGCCTTCGGGCCCTGACCGGGGCCATGCCCGTTGCTGATCTTCCATGCCGCAAGCGGCCGCCAGGACTGGTTCGGCGCTTCCACCGCGGGTGCCTCGGTGTCGCTGACCGTGAGCCCGGCCGCCTTCACCGCCGCGCTGCCGGCCTTCAGGCCGTCGGCGATCGCCTTTTCGGTGTCGAACACACCATTGCCGGCACCGGCATTGAAGCTGGCTTCATGGACCGTTGTCGGTGTGAAGCAGAGCAGCCTGTCATCCCATCCAAGCTTTCCGCGGGCCTGCGAATGCAGATGCACCGCAGGCGACAGCCCGCCGGACATGGCCAGAAGGTCGCAATCCATGTGGAACGGGTCATCAAGAACCGCGCTCGCACCTTCATTGACCGGCGCGATCTGGACACGTGCCAGATGCTGCGTGCCGCTGGCGATGGTCACGGCATGGCCGCTCAGAACCTCGATCCCGGCCGCGCGCACGGCCTTCACCAGCTCGCCGCGAAGGTCGCGCCGCAGATCGACGACAAGCACATGCGCGCCGCCGCCGTGAAGCGCCAGCGCGGTGCGGTAGGCATCGTCATTATTGGTGAAGACGACCGTGCGATTGCCGGGAACAACGCCATAGCGGTTGATATAGGTCCGTACCGCGCCGGACAGCATCACGCCCGGCAGATCATTGCCGGAAAAGACAAGCGGGCGTTCATGCGCGCCCTGTGCCAGGACGGTCTGCTTGGCCCGCACCTTCCACAGGCGCTGGCGTGGCAGATGCGCTGGCGGCGTGGCCATATGATCGGTCACGCGCTCGGTCAGCGTCAGGAAGTTGTGGTCCATATAGCCGAAGACGGTGGTCCGCGGCAGCAATGTCACGTCATCCATCGCCGCCAGCTCGGCAACCACGCTGGCGATCCAGCCTGCCGACGGGGCGCCATCGATCGTCACATCGGCCTCGCCAAGCAGCCAGCCGCCAAATTCATTCTGCTCGTCCGCAAGGATCACCCGCGCCCCGCTGCGGGCGGCCTGCAACGCCGCCATCAGGCCGGCAGCGCCGCCGCCGGCAACCAGCACGTCGCAATGCGCGTGGGTCCGTTCATAGCGATCGGGGTCGTCATGATCGTCAGCGACCCGGCCAAGCCCGGCGGCGCGCCGGATCACATGCTCATAGGTCATCCACATGGAGGCCGGCCACATGAAGGTCTTGTAATAGAACCCCGCCGGAAAGAAGGACTGAAGCGCCGAATTAATCGCGCCGACATCGCATTTCAGCGATGGAAAGCGATTCTGGCTCTCGGCGTAAAGCCCGTCATGAAGGTCCACCTGTGTGGCGCGAAGATTGGGTTCGGCATGCGCACCTCGCCCCACCCGCACCAGCGCGTTCGGCTCTTCCGATCCGGCGGCGAGGATGCCACGCGGCCGGTGATATTTGAACGATCTGCCGACAAGATGGACATTGTTCGCCAGCAGGGCCGAGGCCAGCGTGTCGCCTTCATAGCCCTGATAGGTGCGTCCGTCGAAGGTAAAGCTGAGCGGCTTGCCGCGATCGATACGGCCGCCGGCGGCGCTTCGCAGCAATTGTGGTGGCGCGGCGCGGGTGAACAGGCTTGTCCTCGTCATGACACCTTGTCCTTTTTCGCCCGGGATTTGTGCGCCGGCTTTGATGCTGCCTCGGCGGCGGTGTCACGTCGCCAGCTGGCGGCATGGGCGGCCTTGCCGGCTTTCGAGGCGGGGCCGCTTCCCATCGGGTAGATCTCGACAATCTCGTGGGTGACGGTGTCGCGCGCCATGTTGAACCAGCGCCGACAGCCGGCGGCGTGCCGCCAGCGTTCAAGGAACAGACCCTTCGGATTGTCACGCAAGAACAGGTAATCCGCGAATTCGGCGTCGGTCAGGCTGCTCTCGGCAAGCGGGCGCGCGATATGCGCCTCGCCACCACAGCTGAACTCGCTTTCATCGCGTGGGCCACAATGGGGACAGGTGATCAGCAGCATGATATCTCCCTGCGCGTCAGTGCGCGACGCCGGCGGCGCCATGTTCGTCGATCAGCAGACCGGTCTGGAACCGGTCGAGCGCATAGGGCGCGGCGATGCTGTTCGGCCGGTCATTGGCGATCAGGTCGGCGAAGACATGGCCCGAGCCCGGCGTGGCCTTGAAGCCGCCGGTACCCCAGCCACAGTTGAAATACAGACCCTCGACATCGGTCTTCGAGATGATCGGCGAGGCGTCCGGGCAGGTGTCGACAATGCCGCCCCAATGCCGCAGCATGCGAAGCCGCGAGAGCACCGGAAACAGCTCGACCGCGGCCGAGATCATATGTTCGGGTACCGGGAAGGATCCGCGCTGCGCGTAGGAGTTGTATTTGTCGACGCCAGCGCCAAGCACCATCTCGCCCTTGTCAGACTGGCTGACATACATGTGCACGGCGTTCGACATGATCACCGTATCGAGGATCGGCTTGATCGGCTCGGAGACAAGCGCCTGCAGCGGCCGGCTGGCCACCGGCAGGCGGATATCAGCCATCGCCGCGACAACGCTGGAATGGCCGGCGACAACGCATCCTACCTTGCGGGTCTTGATGAAGCCGCGGCTTGTCTCGATGCCGACAATGCGGCGGCCATTGCGGCGCAGGCCGGTAACCTCGCAATTCTGGATGATGTCGACGCCAAGGTCGTCCGCCGCCCGCGCATAGCCCCAGGCAACGGCGTCATGACGCGCGGTGCCGCCGCGTTTCTGCAGGAACCCGCCCATCACCGGATAGCGGATTGTCTGGTCGATATTGATGATTGGCACGAATCTCTTGATCTCGTCCGGGCCCAGGATTTCGGAATCGATGCCGTTCATGCGGATGGCATGGACGCGCCGCGACATCTCGCGAAGTTCATGCTCGGAATGCGCGATGGTCAGCACGCCGCGCTGGCTGAACATCACATTGAAGTTCAGGTCCTGCGACATGCCTTCCCACAGCTTCAGCGCATGTTCATAGATCGCCGCCGATTCATCCCACAGATAGTTTGACCGGATGATCGTCGTGTTGCGGCCGGTATTGCCGCCGCCAAGCCAGCCCTTTTCGACCACGGCAACACGGGTGATGCCATGAACCGCCGCCAGATAATAGGCGGTCGCCAGCCCGTGCCCGCCGCCACCGATGATGACAGCATCATATTCATCCCGGGGCTGGGCGTCGCGCCAGGCACGCTGCCATCCCTGATGATACTGCATTGCCTGTCTGGCGAGCGCGAAGGCCGAATATTTCGGCTTGCCGCCCGGCAGGCCGCTCAGGCCCCTGTCTGGTCCCTCATGGTCCGGCTTTTCTGACGCCATGACACCTCACCCGGTCTTGGCGGGCCCGGTCCGGCCCGCAGGTCTGTTTCACAAAGCGGCAACAGCGCCCGCGGACACCCGGTCCGGCGGCGCCCATGATCGCCCCGACAATTCATCGCCCCGACAATTCATCGCCCCGACAATTCATCGTTTCGACAATTTATCGTTTCGACAATCTGCGCTGTGGCCGTCACGGCACCTGTCCCCCCGACGACCACCGGTTTGTCCGGCCCGACACGGCGTCACGCTGACAAAGCGTCACAAGGCCGCACGACCGGTCCCGAACAGCATTTGAATAGCAGAATCCATGCGTCCTGAAAATGCTGTCATCTCCCGCAAAATGACGCATCCGGGCCGCATCC
>JAYQDX010000153.1:0-4018 GCA_038138545.1 Rhodobiaceae bacterium
GGACGTGTCAGGCTGACGGCTTGGCGTCGACGCCGCGGGTCTGGAACATCTCGGTCAACTCGCCCGTCTCATACATTTCGCGCACAATGTCACAGCCACCGACAAATTCACCTTTGACATAAAGCTGCGGGATTGTCGGCCAGTCGGAAAAGGACTTGATGCCCTCGCGGATGCTGTCATCTTCCAGAACATTGATTCCGCGGAACGGCACGCCGAGATGCGTCAACACCCCGACAACGGCGGCGGAGAAGCCGCATTGTGGGAACACCGGGGTGCCCTTCATGAAAAGAACAACATCGTCGCCGCCGATATCGGCCTGGATACGGTCACGGGTTGCATCATCAAGCATGGTCATGTCTCCAGCTACGGGCGGGCAGGACGCCGCGGCCCGGGATTCAATTGTTGGTCGGTGCCGATGTCTGTAGTGCGAGCGCGTGCAATTCACCGCCCATGCGGCCGCCAAGCGCCTTGTAGACCATCTGGTGCTGCTGCACGCGGCTCTTGCCGGCAAAGGCCTGCGCGACAACCCGGCAGGCATAGTGGTCGCCATCGCCGCGAAGGTCCTCGATGACAACCTCCGCGTCAGGGAAGGCGTCCTTGATCAGCGTTTCGATTTCAGATGCCTGCATCGGCATGAGGCATTGTCCTCCTGTTGGGGCGGCGTCATCCGCCTGACATCAGCGCGGGGATGGTCGCCTCGACCAGATTGCTCAGGTCTTCTAGAGATATGGCATCCTCGTCACCGAATTGCAATTCACCTCCATCACGGGTGCTGCCGATCGCCGCAGCCGGCACGCCGGCCGCCTTCGCTGCCGCCAGAAGCGCCCCCGCGTCAGAAGTGGCAACGATATAGCGGGCCTGGTCCTCGCCAAAGGCCCAGCCATGCCGGTTGCCGCCATCGGGAAGCGTGAGTTGCGCGCCGATCCGGCCGGCTATGCACATTTCGGCGACGGCAACAGCCAGGCCGCCATCGCTGATATCATGCGCCGCCGTGATCAGGCCATCGGCAATCTGCTGCTGTACGAACAGTCCGTTGCGGCGTTCGGCCTGCAGATCGACCGGTGGCGGCGCCGCGTCGGGGCTGCCTGCCAGATTGCGGGCATAGAGCGAGACACCAAGCCAGCCATCATCGGTTTCCGCCGTCTGCCCGATCACAACCAGCGCCGTGCCGGCGGTCGGTGCCATACCGACGGCGGCGGCGATATCCTCGATCGTGCCGACCATGCCGATGACTGGACAAGGCAGGATGGCGCTGCCATCTGTCTCGTTATAGAGCGAGACATTGCCCGAGACGACAGGCGTGTCCAGCGCCCGCGCGGCATCGCCCATGCCGAGAACCGACTGCGCCATCTGGGTCAGGATTTCGGGCCGCTCCGGATTGCCGAAATTCAGATTGTTGGTGATCGCCAGGCCCCGCGCGCCGATCGCCGACAGGTTGCGCCACGCCTCGGCAACGGCCTGCGCGCCGCCGGAATGCGGGTCAGCCTCGACATAGCGCGGCGTGCAGTCGGTGCTGGCGGCAAGGCCGCGCTGCGACCCGTGTATCCTGACAAGCCCGGCATCACCGCCGGGCGGTGCGATGGTGTCGGCCATTACCTGGCTGTCATACTGCTCGTAGATCCAGCGGCGGCTGGCGAGATCGACACTGCCGAGAAGCTCTGTCAGAACCTCGGTGACCGGCCTGCCGTCGGTGATATCCGCGCTGGCAAGGGTCGGCCGCTTCGCCAGTTCGGCCTGCGGGCGGTCATATTCCGGGGCGTCATCGACAAGCGGTGCCAGCGGGATGTCGCAGGCGACATCACCATCCTTCAGCAGGACAAGCCGGCCGGTCTCGGTGACCTTGCCGATGGGCATGAAATCGAGATCCCATTTCTCGAAGATCTGGCGTGCCGTGTCGGTGGCGTCGGGCTTGAGGACCATCAGCATCCGTTCCTGGCTTTCCGAGAGCATCAGCTCATAGGCGCTCATCCCGTCCTCGCGGGCCGGCACCAGATCGAGGTCCATTTCCATGCCAAGACCGCCCTTCGACGCCATCTCGACCGAAGAGGAGGTCAGCCCGGCCGCCCCCATATCCTGAATGGCGAGAACCGAGTCGGACGCCATCAACTCAAGGCAGGCCTCCATCAGCAGTTTGCCGGTGAACGGGTCCCCGACCTGAACGGTGGGGCGCTTCGATTCCGTCTCGTCCGAAAATTCGGCCGACGCCATGGTGGCGCCATGAATGCCGTCCCGGCCGGTCTTCGCGCCGACATAGATCACCGGGTTGCCGGGTCCGGTCGCCGCCGAACGGAAGATCCGGTCGCTGTTGGCAAGGCCGATGGCCATCGCGTTGACGAGGATATTGCCATTGTAGGAGGCATCGAAATTGACCTCGCCGCCAATGGTCGGAATGCCGATGCAGTTGCCATAGCCGCCAATGCCCGAGACAACCCCGGACAGGAGGTGGCGCGTTTTTTCATGATCGGCGGCACCGAAGCGGAGCGCGTTCAACAGCGCCACCGGCCGCGCGCCCATGGTGAAGACATCGCGCAGGATGCCGCCAACGCCGGTCGCCGCGCCCTGATAGGGCTCGATGAAGGAGGGGTGGTTGTGGCTCTCGATCTTGAAGATGGCGGCCAGCCCGTCACCGATATCGACAGCGCCGGCATTCTCGCCGGGCCCCTGAATGACCTGCGGTCCCTCGGTCGGCAGGGTCTTCAGCCATTTCTTCGAGGATTTATAGGAACAATGCTCCGACCACATGGCCGAGAAGATTCCCAACTCGCACAGATTCGGCGTACGTCCAAGCCGTGTCAGGATGAGATCCCATTCCTCGCGCGACAACCCCATCGAGGCGGCGTTCTCAAAAGTCATGGCGGGGTCTTGATGTGGCGCGCTCATGATATCTCTCATGATATAAGGGCCTCCAGGCTGGCGGTCAGCATGGTGGCGCCGTCGGCGCTGCCAAGCTCGGCTGAAATGGCGCGTTCGGGATGTGGCATCATGCCCATGACCCGACCATTCGCCGAGACGATGCCGGCGATGTCGCGCGCCGCGCCATTCGGGTTGGCCGGACCGACGATATCGCTGTCGACATAGCGGAAGGCAATCTGGCCGTTATCCTCCAGCCGCTGCAAATCATCGTCGCCGGCAAAGTAATTGCCCTCGTTATGCGCCACCGGGATGATCATCTTCTGTCCCGGCACGAGTCCGGCGGTGAAGGGTGAATTGGTGCCGCTAACAACCTCTATGCAGGTGTTGCGGCAGACATATTTCAGGCCGGCATTTTCGACCAGGACACCGGGAAGCAGGCCCGCCTCCAGCAACACCTGAAAACCGTTGCAGATTCCCATCACCGCGCCGCCGCGCGCGGCATGGTCGAGGACGGCCTCCATGATCGGCGATCGCGCCGCCAGCGCGCCGCAGCGCAGATAGTCACCATAGGAGAATCCGCCGGGGATGATGGCCAGATCAACAGGATCGAGGCTTGTTTCCTTGTGCCAGACAAGGGCCGGCCGTCGCCCGGCCAGCCGTTCGACAGCCACCATCATGTCGCGGTCGCAGTTTGATCCGGGAAAGACGATGATGGCGACGCGAAGCGCGCTCAGGCTCATGCCTCATTCTCCCCGGCGATCTCGATCTCGTAATCCTCGATCACGGTGTTCGCCAGCAGCGTCTCGCACATGCGCGCCACACGCTGTTCGGCCCGTGCCGGGTCGGTCTCGTCGATGTCGAGGGAAATGCGCTTGCCAACCCTGACCTCGCCGACTTCCTGGAATCCGAGATCGGTGAGCGAGCGTCCGATGGCGCGTCCCTGCGGGTCGAGAACGCCCTCTTTCAGCGAGATGTTGACGATTACCTGCATGGATATGTCCTTTGCATGGGTCGGTTGGGGCAGGCGGTCAGCCTGCCTGCGGTATGGTCACGCCGAGGCGGCGCGCGATTTCCTCATAGGCCTCGGTCAGGCCGCCCAGGTCGCGACGGAACCTGTCCTTGTCCATCTTCTCGTCGGTGCCGACCTGCCAGAGACGGCAATTGT
>JAYQDX010000154.1:0-2218 GCA_038138545.1 Rhodobiaceae bacterium
GGCTCTATGTCACCACCTCGCTGTTCAGCACCTGGGACAACCAGTTCTATCCGGAGATCCGCACCAATGGCGGCTGCATGCTGATGGTGAATTGCGATACCGAAAATGGCGGCATGACCATTGATCCGGATTTCGCTGTCGATTTCGGCAAGGAGCCCAACGGCCCGTCACGGTGCCATGAAACCCGCTATCCTGGCGGTGACTGCACAAGCGACATCTGGCTATGACGACGATCACCGTGGCCAACCGGGGCAACGCCACCTTTGAAGTCACCGGCAGGCGCCCGCTTCTTGACGAGCTTCGCGATCAGGGGGTCGATCTTCCCTTCGGCTGCAAATATGGCGGCTGCATCACCTGTGCCGCCAAATTGATCGAAGGCGAGATCGACCAGCGCGCGCAGGTCGCCCTGAACAACAGGCAGATTGCCGACGGATATGTTATCCTGTGCGTGGCGCGGGCCAGAACGGACTGTGTCCTGGAAATCGGCACCGAAAGCCATGACCGTCTGTACCGCAACCCGTTTCTCGATCCGCTGGAGCCGCATGAGCTGAAGGCTGATATCGCCACCGCAAAGGAGACCCCGGATGGGCTACATGAATCATGATGAGCCTTACGGCGAGGACTATATCAGGGACATCCTGTCATCGGTGAAGACCATCGCCATGGTCGGTGCCAGCCCGGACAAGACGAAATTCAGCTATGGCGTGCTGCGCGTCCTTCATGAGACAGGCTATGACATCATTCCGGTCAATCCGCGCCCCGGGCTGGAGGAGATACGTGGCCTGACAGTCTATCCATCACTTGCCGAAATCGATCGGCAGGTCGACATGGTCGACGTGTTCCGCAAGCCGGAGGACCTGCCGGGGATCGCGAAGCAAGCCATCGACATCGGCGCGAAGGTGCTGTGGGGCCAGATCGGCGTGGTCAATCACGAGGCCGCGCGGCTGGCCGAGGATGCCGGCCTGAAAGTCGTCATGAACCGCTGCCCGAAGATCGAGCTGTTCCGCCCGTTCTGGACACCAAAGCTTCATCTGGGGATTTAGGCCCTGCCCCGAGGCGCGCGTCCGCGCCGGATTTCTAGCGTTTGACGAACCCCTGCCCCTGAAGAAATGCCAGCATATGCGGCCGGCCCTCGCGGCCAAGCAGACCGGCCATCTGTTCTGACCACCCCTGCGCCTTCTGATTGTCGGTGCGCGCCGCGTAATAGGCGCGCATCTCCTCATCATAGCCAGCAATCGCCTCGGCCTCGCCTTCGGTGCTGTAGCTGTTTTCCTTCAGCACCACCGGCAGCGGCAGGCGCGGCTTCACCTCGGGGTCCTGATCCGGATAGCCAAGGCACAGGCCGAAGACCGGATAGACCTGCTGCGGCAGATCGAGGAGTTCG
The DNA here is from genome assembly GCA_038138545.1 of Rhodobiaceae bacterium. Lineage (GTDB taxonomy): Bacteria > Pseudomonadota > Alphaproteobacteria > Puniceispirillales > Puniceispirillaceae > UBA8309. The sequence goes on from JAYQDX010000154.1 coordinate 1,385, forward strand.
GTGACCCGCGCCGGATCATTGCGAAGCGCCCCGATATAGCAGATGCCAAGCCCGACGGATTCCGCCGCCACGACCAAATTCTGGGCATAGAGCGCGGTATCCACGGTGGCGATGATGAATTGTTCGGTCAGGCCCTTTGCGGCCTCGCCGCCATGCAGATCGCAGCAGCGCATGGAACGGCTGAGATCGGCGCAAAAGACCAGGAATTCGGGCGCTTCCTCGACATAGCGCTGGCCGTTCGCCACCTCGCGAAGGGCGACGCGTTTGTCGGGATCGGTGACGCGGATGATCGTCACGCCCTGCAGAAAGCTGGAACTGGCCGCCGCCTGCGCCGCGGTGATGATGGCTGTCAGTGTGTCGGCCGGCACCGGCGCGTCGGTGAAGCGGCGAATGGACCGGTGGCTGTTCAGAAGATCGATTGTCGGGTTCATATGTCTTGTACTTTCAGTCATGAGGGACGGTAACGAGCCACCCCCTGCTAGCCCATTTCGCGTCAATGTTCAAATATCACGCCGTGAAATCGCGGCGCGGCGATTTTCATCGTTTCGCCCGCAGTCTCCAAAAGCTATGCTGCATGCCCTAGTTAGCAGAAAGGAGCACCCTTGCTCGACGACGCCTCCAACATTGAAGCAGATCACGCCACCGACAGCATTGCGGTGTCGGTCTGGCGCGGCGACGCTGACGGCGGCGAATGGGAGAGTTTCACTGTCCCGCGGCAGCCAAGCCAGACGGTGCTGGACATCGTCACCTGGATCCAGCAGGAGGCCGATCCGACGCTGACCTACCGGTTTGCCTGCCGTGTCGGCATGTGCGGGTCCTGCGCCATGATGGTGA
>JAYQDX010000154.1:2318-3814 GCA_038138545.1 Rhodobiaceae bacterium
ACCTACCGGTTTGCCTGCCGTGTCGGCATGTGCGGGTCCTGCGCCATGATGGTGAATGACGAGCCGCGCTGGACCTGCCGCACGCATGTCGGGCGGGTCGTGAAGGACGGTGCCATCAGCATCGCCCCGCTTCGCAACCTGCCGGTGATCAAGGATCTTGCCACCGACATGGACCCGTTCTTCGACAAATGGGTGAAAGCCGAGGCAACGCACCATCCATCGGCCGGCCGGCATGATGATTTCGCCGCCGTGCTGCCGGATGACGAACAGCGCGTCGAGGCCAGCGCCGGCATCGAATGCATCAATTGTGCGGTCTGCTACGCGGCCTGCGACACGGTGGCCGGCAATCCGGACTATCTGGGACCGGCGGCGCTGCAGCGTGCCTGGACGCTGTATAATGATTCGCGCGATGACGCCGGCGACGCCATCCTCGATGCCGTGTCGGCACAGGGCGGATGCCACAGCTGTCATTCGATGGGAAGCTGCACGCATTACTGCCCGAATGATCTCGACCCGATGGGGGCGATCGCCGGGCTGAAACGCGCCACGGCAAAACGGTTCTTCGGGCGGGGGCGCGGCTGATGCTGGATTTTCGTCTCTATATGGCACAGCGCCTGTCAGCGCTGATCATGGCACCGCTGGTGATCGGCCATCTGGCGGTGATGATCTATGCCGTTCAGGGCGGGCTCAGCGCCGGCGAGATCCTCGGCCGGACGCAGGGCAGCCTGTTCTGGGCGCTGTTCTATGGCGGGTTCGTTGTCGCGGTGTCGGTTCATGCCGCGATCGGGCTTCGCACCATCATCTCGGAATGGACCGCGATGCGCGGCGGCATGCTGAACGGGCTTGCCATGGTGATCTTCGCCGCCCTTCTTGTCATGGGGGGACGCGCCGTTCTGGCCGTCACGATGACATGAGAAGTGGAAATATCAGCGCTGGCACCAGCCGCCCGGTGCGCGGCCATGCATTATGGTACGCGCATATCATCCACCGCGTCTCCGGCATCGCGCTGGCGCTGTTTCTGCCCTTGCATTTCTGGGTGCTGTCACTGGCGCTGACCGACGCCGCCCGGCTTGACAGCTTTCTGGCCTTCACCGAACTGCCCTTTGTCAAGCTGGCGGAGTTCGGCCTTGTGTTCCTGCTTGCCATTCACCTGTTTGGCGGATTGCGGCTGATGGCGCTGGAATGGCTGCCATGGCGCGCGCCGCACAAGACGCTGGCGGCCACGGCGCTCGCCATCTCGGCCTTTGTGTCGGGCGTGTTTTTCCTGCAGGCGATCTAGGGCCAATGAAAGGGATCATTCATGACAGCAACGCTTGAACGCCATGATACCGATATCCTGATCCTGGGGTCCGGCGGGGCCGGCCTGTTCGCCGCGCTGCACGCGCAGCAGAGCGCGCCCGAGGGCACCAAAATCACGCTGGCTGTGAAGGGTCTGATCGGCAAATGCGGCTGCACCCGCATGGTTCAGGGCGGCTATAATGTGGCGCTTGGCGGCG
>JAYQDX010000155.1:0-3795 GCA_038138545.1 Rhodobiaceae bacterium
GGCCGATGATCAGGCCATTGGATCAAGGCAGTATTTTCTTCTCACCAAAAGCCGTGAAATCTTCGGATGGGCGCGCTTTGACAAGGATGACGACATCCGTTACGAGACCTTCGACGTCGGCAAGTTTCCTGACCATTACCGGGTGGCAAACGACGCGGTGGAGATTGCCGTGAACCGCAAGAGCCTGCGCCTGACCATGGATCGCATGGAGGCAAAGACAGCTTACAACTGCGAGGCGACAAGCATTACCGATCTTCACAATGCCGCCAAGGTGGAGTTGCGCAAGCTACTGAAAGGTAATAAGATTTAGGTGGCCTTGGATGAATCAGGCGGGCTTTCGCGAGAGCATTCTCCAGGAAATTGACGAGCTGCGCGCCCTCAGCGATGCCAGCAGGGAGGGCCGCGCGCCGGTCGAACTGGACCAGCAGTCGGTTGGTCGCCTGTCGAGAATGGATGCGATGCAGCAGCAATCCATGGATGTGGCGCGCGAGGAACGGCGGCGACAGAGGCTGGCGGTTCTGGCAGCGGCGCTGCGCAGACTGGATGAGGGCGAATACGGATACTGCCTTGCATGCGGCGAGGATATCCTGCCGCAGAGGCTGGAGATCGATCCGGCGGTAACGCTGTGCGTTTCCTGTCAGGGCGGGCGCTAGCAGCGTGGTCGCATATTGTTTTCCGTCGGCACTGCAAAAACCCGGCGATAACGACCAGATAAGGCCAATCCGGGCCGGCCGGTTTCAAAAGCAAGGGGATACAGCATGAGCCTTACAGTTTATCTTTCGGGTGAAATTCATACTGACTGGCGCCAGCGGATCATTGATGGCGCCGCCGGCCTTGACGTCAGCTTTTCCGGGCCTGTCACCGACCATGAGGCAAGCGATGATTGCGGCGTCCATATCCTCGGCGCCGAGCCGGACAAATTCTGGCATGACAACAAGGGAGCGAACATCAACGCCATCCGCACGCGCAACGGCATTGCCGCCGCGGACATCGTCGTGGTGCGCTTTGGCGAGAAATACCGGCAATGGAATGCCGCCTTCGATGCCGGCTATGCGGCGGCGCTGGGCAAGTCGCTGATCATCATGCACGGGCCCGACCATCAGCACGCGCTGAAGGAGGTCGACGCGGCTGCGCTTGCCGTCACCGAGACGCCCGAGCAGATCGTGCAGATCCTGCGCTATGTCCTTGACGGTACGCTTGCCTGACAGCCGGTGACAGTCGTCAATCCGAAATCCCGTCATCTTCGCCGGGTACCGGTTTCTCGTCGGTGCCGTTGCCAGAGTTGACGAATTCCAGCCGCCGCATCGCGACATGGGCAATCCGCCGCGTCAGATGGCCCCGCCGTTGCGCCGCCAGCCGCGACTCCGGCGCGGCGCGCAGTTCGAGGCAGTCGAAGCCGTCCGTGATGATGATGCCGCACTCGTCGGACCCGGGAAGGATGTCACGCGGAAAATCATCCGCGACGGCGAAATAGAACCGATCTGCCCATTCCGGATATTCGTGCCATTTGCGGTCACTCAGGAAATCCTGCCGCGAGGATTTCACCTCGATGATGGTGATCCGGCCGCCGCTGTCGATGGCGATGATGTCGACCCGCCGTCCTGTACGAAGGGTGAATTCACGAAGGCAGGCATCGCCACGCTCGACGAACATGCGGGCGATGGCGTCGGTGATCCGCGAGGTGGTGATGGCATCGCTGTCCGGCATGATCTGGCCGCTCGCCGGGTCAGGCGCTCTTGCGGCGCGCCGCCGCAATCAGGTCGATTGTATAGGGATGTTCGGGAGTCCTCATGATCCTGTCTGTCGGTCCGCGTTCAACGACAAGCCCATCCTTCATGACGATCATCTCGTCGCTGATCGACCCGATGAGAGCGATGTCGTGGCTGATGAAGAGATAGCCAAGCTCGAAACGTGTCTGCAGCCTGTCCAGAAGCGCGATCAGCGATTTCTGCACTGTCATGTCGAGGGCCGAGGTCGGCTCGTCGAACAGAATGATTCGCGGCTTCAGGATCAGCGCCCTTGCAATCGCGATCCGCTGTCTCTGACCACCGGAAAACTCATGCGGGTAATTACCGGCAACCGCCGGGTCAAGCCCGACCTCCTGCAGCATTTCGGCCACTGCCGCTGTGCGCTCCGCCACCGTGCCGATATCATGCGCGACAAGCCCCTCGGCGATGATGTCGCCAACCGACATGCGTGGTGACAGCGACCCGAACGGGTCCTGAAAGACGATCTGCACCTGCCGGCGAAAGGCTTTCAGCCCGCCGCTGTCGCTTTGGCTGATCTCGTTGTTGTCAAAGGTGATCCGCCCCTGACAGCTCACAAGCTGGGTGATGGCGCGGGCCAGTGTCGATTTGCCGGACCCGCTTTCCCCGACAATCCCGACGGTGCGGCCAACGCCGATCTCCAGATCGACACCGTCGACGGCCTTGATCCAGTGCCGGGTGCGACGCAACAATCCGCCACGGACCGGAAAATGCACCTTGATGTCGCGCGCCACCAGCAGGTTGGGTCTGTCGTCTGTCTGTGGTGTGCGGATACCCTGCGGCTGCGCGGCGATCAGGTCTTGCGTATAGGCCTGGCGCGGGGCGGCGAACATCTCGCCTGCCATGCCGCTTTCCACAAGCTCTCCCTGCCGCATGACAAGGACACGGTCGGCGATCTGCCTGACCACGCCGAGATCATGCGTGATGAACAGCATTGACAGCCCGCTGTCGCGTTTCAGGTCGGCCAGAAGGTCGAGGATCTGGGCTTCGATGGTGACATCCAGCGCCGTCGTCGGTTCATCGGCGATCAGCAGGTCCGGATTGTTCGCCAGCGCCATGGCGATCATCACCCGCTGGCGCTGGCCGCCCGAAAGTTCATGCGGGAAGGATGTCAGGCGCGCCTGAGGGTCGGGAATGCCGACCCGCGTCAGAAGCCCGATGGTGCGTTCGCGCGCCTGTGCCGGCAACAGCCGCTGATGCAGGCGCAGGCTCTCGGCGATCTGCCGCTCGATGGTGTGAAGCGGATTCAGTGAGGTCATGGGCTCCTGGAACACCATGCCGATCTGATTGCCGCGAAGCTGCTGCATGAGCGTCTCGTCATGCGGATTGACAGGCGTGCCCTTCCAGCCGATCTCGCCGCTCTGGACAGCATTGTCAGGCAACAGGCCGAGGCTTGCCAGCGCCGACACCGATTTGCCCGACCCGCTCTCGCCGACAAGCGCCACCGTCTCGCCGGGCATGATGTCGAGCGACAGTGACCTGACAGCAGGCGTGACGACACCGTCGCGCCGGAAGCCGATCTGCAGATCGCGGACGGACAGCAGCGGCGTACTCATGAGAATGTCTTTCGCGGGTCGAAGGCGTCGCGAACCCCCTCGAAGATGAACACAAGCAGCGCCAGCAGGAAGGCGAAGACGCAGAACGCTGTCAGCCCGAGCCACGGTGCCTGAAGGTTCTGTTTTGCCTGCAGTGTCAGTTCGCCAAGCGACGGCGCCGAGGAAGGCAGGCCAAACCCGAGGAAATCAAGCGCCGCAAGTGATCCGATGGCCCCGGTGACGATGAAGGGCAGCATCGTCAGCGTCGCCACCATGGCGTTCGGCAGGACATGGCGGAACATGATGGTCAGCGGCCGCACGCCAAGCGCCTTCGCCGCCTGGACATATTCGAAATTGCGGGCGCGAAGGAATTCGGCGCGCACAACGCCGACCAGCGCGGTCCAGCTGAACAGCGTCATCAGAAACACCAGAAGCCAGAAATCCATGCGCCAGATCGCCGAGACGATGATGATGATGTAGAGCGACGGCGTCGC
>JAYQDX010000156.1:0-3723 GCA_038138545.1 Rhodobiaceae bacterium
CTGTTGACACCATGTGTGCCGATGTCTGGCGGTGGCGGTCAAAATATCCTGACGGATTTGACAGCTGAAAAAGACGCGGTGTCGGCTTGCACACCTTTTAACGCCGCTCACCCGGTCTTATTCAGGCACCGCGCCGATGATCTGCTGGTCGTAATTGATCACCGCGCCGGTGATGATGCCGGAATCCGGGCTGACAAGATAGGCGATCAGCGGCGCGATCTGGTCGGTTTTGACCAACTGGCCCATGGGAAGGCCTGCCTCGGCCTCGTCCAGCCAGTCATCCGGCGCGTCGTGAAATTTTTTCTGCACCACATCCTCGCCGGGCGTGTCCATCCACCCCGGCGCCACAGCGTTGCAGCGGATCAGGTTCGCCCGGTAGGCGTTGGCGGTGTTCAGGGTCAGCGTCTGCAGCCCGCCCTTGGAGGTTGCATAGGGAGTCAGAAAACTCTGCCCGACATGCGCCGAGGTCGACAGGATGTTGACGATGGATCCCGGCTTGCCGGTCTCCAGAAGGTGCCGCACCACACCCTGCATCAACAGGAACGGCCCGCGCAGATTGGTGTCCATATGGCGCGCCCACAATTCGGGCGAGGTATCGACAAGGCTGCCACGCGAGGTATCGGCGGCGCAGTTGACAAGCCCGTTGACGAAACCGTGATGCGCCAGCGCCTGTTCGATGACAGCCTGGCAGTCCTCGATGCTGGCAACATCACAGGCGACGAACAGGCAATCCACCCCGTCACGGCTTAGTTGGCCCGCGGCCGCCTGACCTTTGTTTGCATCGCGGCCGGTGATCGTCAGGCGCGTGCAGCCCTGCGCAATCAGCGTTTCGGCGACGGCCATGCCAAGGCCCTGCGTGCCGCCGGAGATGATGACGCTTGAGGTGCTGTTATTAACCATTGCCGGTCTTCCGTTTGCGATGAAGTTAGACGTCTTCCCAGCTGCCGCTGAGCGAGGACCGGTCGACCGCATCCATCACTTTTTCGATCACCAGACCGTCGGCGAAGGATGGCCAGACATTTCCGTTGCTCTCGATGGCATCGAGAAGTTCATGAAGTTCGCAGATCTTCACATCCATATAGCCAAGGCTATGCCCGCCATTCGGCAGAAAGGCGGCATAGGGCGGGTGCTGGGGTCCGGTCAGGATGGTGCGGAACCCGTCGGTCGCCGGATCGTCCTGCGGCGTGAACAGGCGCAACTCGTTCAGCCGTTCCTGTTCGAAGATGATGGTTCCCTTGGTGCCATGCACCTCCCAGCGGAGGCCGCATTTATAGCCCCAGGTCACGCGGCTGGCCCCGATATGCCCGTGAACGCCATTCTCAAACTGGACAAGCGCGGCGACCATGTCGTCATTGTCGACCTCCTTGCGGCTGCCGGCCTGTTTCGGGTCGTCGCGTTCGGTATGGACAATGGCGATATCGCCGACAACGCGTTTGATGGTCGACCCGGTCAGATAATGCGCGACGCTGATGACATGGCTCAGCACATCGCCATTCGCGCCGGTTCCGGACTGGTCGCGCGACATGCGCCAGGACCAGGGGCGGGTTTCGTCTGCTTCATTGTCGACGTCATAGCGGCAGAAGAATGCCGCCACACGCCCGATGGCGCCGCTCTCGATCAGGCGGCGGGCATGTGTGACAGCCGGGTTCTTGGTGTAATTGTAGCCGATGATCGTCTTGCCCGTGCTGCCAGCAGCAGCATCCGTCATCGCCTGCGAATCGCCAAGGGCCGTTGACATCGGCTTCTCGCACCAGACATGTTTTCCCGCCTGAAGCGCCGCGATTGAGATTTCGGCATGGGTGTCATTCGGTGTACAGACCGAAATCAGGTCGACCGCCGGGTCGTTCACGACCGCGCGCCAGTCATCCGTATATCTGCTGAATCCAAGGTCGGTCGCGCGCTGTGATGCCCTCTCCGGACTAAGGTCGCAAACAATCTCCAGACGCGGCCTGAGGCCGGTCCCGAAAACCGAGGCTGATGCGCTGTATGCAATGGAATGCGCCTTGCCCATGAAGCCTGTGCCGATGACGCCGATGCCGATTTCCTTCATCAAGATCTCCAGATATATGGCCAAGGGTGCTGGCCTGATGTTTTGCGTGACATTAAACGAAAGATTTGGTCGCGCATGCGACCTGTTGACGCAAGATTAAAAATCACGAAATTGGGATTTTGAAATATTTTTTCCAAATTGGCCCTTTACAAGCTGTTTCACCTATCTAGAGTTGCGCGCGGGGGTCGGTGTTTCACATAGGTTGATTCACATACATTGAAACGTCCCCCGATAAACTTTTGGAGGACACAATGAAGAAGTTGCTTCTTGCACTGTCTGCCGCTGTGCTGTTTTCGGGCGCCGCTCAGGCAGAACGCTATGTGATGGTTACACATGGTGAAGGTAAAGACCCGTTCTGGCCTGTAGTACAGAAGGGTGGCGAGGATGCCGCTCGTGCTGTTGGCGCCGACTTTGAATACATCTTCACCCCGTCTGGTGACATGGGTGACATGGCCAAGTCGATCGCTGCTGCCGCTGCAACACAGCCTGACGGCATGGTTGTCTCGCTGCCGGATCCGGACGCTCTGGGTCAGGCCATCAAGGATGCGGTGGCTGCCGGTATTCCTGTCATCACGATGAACTCGGGCCTCGAGTCGTCAAAGGATGTCGGTGCTCTGATGCATGTTGGTCAGCCTGAGTTCCTGGCTGGTCAGGCCGCTGGCGCACGCGCCAAGGCAGAAGGTGCCACCAAGGGCGTCTGCTTCATTCAGGAAGCCTACAACACCGCGCTGAACGACCGTTGTAACGGTTATGGCGAGTCGGTCCCGACCAAGCTGGTTGACAGCTCGAACGACCCGGCCACCATCCCGACCCGTGCGGCTGCCGGTCTGCAGGCCAACCCTGATATCGACGCAGTTCTGTCTGTCGGCCCGCATGTCTGCGCCGGTGTGCAGCAGGCCATCGACGAGCTTGGCATGACCGTTCACCACTCGTGCTTCGACCTCAGCCCGCCGGTCATGGACATGATCAATGCTGGCAAGGTTCAGTACACGATCGACCAGCAGCAGCGTCTGCAGGGCTACATGCCTGTGATCGTTCTGCACCTGTACAACAATGGCGCTGGCCTGCTTCCGGGTGCAAACATCCCGTCGGGCCCCGGCTTTGTTGACAAGTCGAACGCGTCTTCGGTTGCTTCGCTCGCTGGCGTCGACCGGTAATCACATCAAACACGGAAGTGGGTAGCATCAGTGCTGCCCACTTTTTTTGGGTTTAGACATGAACCAGACCGCAAGCTCCAGGCAGGAATCCGATCGTCTCGCATCCAAGGGATGGCTGAAATCACTTCTGGCACGGCCGGAAATCGGCCCGATCGGCGTGATGCTGCTTCTTTTCGGCATGCTCGGCTATTTCTCGATCCCGGCCGGCGAATTCTCGCTCAATCCCTTTGCCGGCGAGGGCTTCAACGCTCTTGGCATCCGCAACAACCTGCGGGTGATTGCCCAGCTCGGGATCATCGCGCTTGGCGCGGGGCTGTTGATCATCGCCGGCGAGTTCGACCTGTCGATCGGCTCCATGATCGGCTTTGCCGGCGCCTGCATGGCGATGGTGCTTCGATGGGGATTTGCCATCATCATCCCGTACATTTCGTTCGAGGGCGGGGTTCATATTGAATTTTTCACGCTGATCTATATCGAGAATGTATCGCCCATCGGCGCGATCATGATCACGATGTG
>JAYQDX010000157.1:0-3687 GCA_038138545.1 Rhodobiaceae bacterium
TGCCGGCCATTGTCGATGCCATTGGCGACAAATGCGAGGTCTGGATGGATGGCGGGATCCGCACTGGACAGGACATCCTGCGCGCCGTCGCGCTTGGCGCGAAAGGCACGCTGATCGGCCGCGCCTTTCTTTACGGGCTTGGCGCGGGTGGCGAGGCCGGCGTCACGAAGGTGCTGGAAATCCTGCACAAGGAACTCGACCTGACGATGGCGCTGTGCGGCCGCTCGAAGCTGTCCGAGGTCGATGAGTCGATCCTGATCAGATAGCCCGATCAGATAACAGGTACAGCAGCGTCAGCCTTTGCCGACCGTCCGGTGATAGAAATCCGGGTCCGTCGCGCCCTCGGTGCCGACAAGCAGCACCACCGAATCCGGCGTCATTTCAAGTTGCTCCCAGGCTGCCCCGTCAGCATGCATTGCCAGCAGCGCGGCCAGCCCCGAGGTCGAGCATTCGCCGGCCTCGATCGCATCGGTGCGGTGATGGAACCAGCGCATCAGCGGCGCCACCGCCTCATCGCCGATGGTCACGCAGTGGCTGACCGTCGGTTTCAGGATGTCCCAGGCAAGGTCCGACACCTCGCCGCATGACAGCCCGGCCATCAGCGTTTCCTCGGTGATGTCGACAAGTGTCGGCGCGCCGGCGACAAGGCTGTCGCGCATGCAGGCGCTCATATGTGATTCGACGGCGATCATATGGCCAAGCGACGACCCCGCCGCCTGCCATAGCGGCGCGATGATCCCGGCAGCCAGCCCGCCAACCCCGACCGGCAGCATCGCATGGCTTGGCACCCCGCCAAGCTGCGCCAGAATCTCGCGCGACATCACCGTATAGCCTGCCATCACCGTCAGCGGCACCTCGTGATAGCCCGGCCAGGAGGTGTCGGAGACAATCTGCCAGCCATGCGCCTCCGCGTCCTGTTTGCAGGCGGCGAGCGAGGCCTCGTAATTGCCATCGATCCGGATCACCTCGGCGCCGAAGGCGGCCATGGCATCCTCGCGGGCCTGGCTGACATGCGCGTGGATATAGATTTTCGCCGCGCAGCCGGCGCGCGCCGCCCCCCAGGCCACCGACCGGCCGTGATTGCCATCGGTGGCGGTGGCGACGGTCAGGTCGGCGGGGCTGCCACCCTGCGCCTCGATCCGGCGGGCCAGCGCGGCGACGGCATAGGCGCCGCCAAGCGCCTTGAACGACCCCAGCCCGAAACGCGCCGATTCATCCTTGTAGACAACCCGCGCCACACCCAGATGCCCGGCGATCTCGGGAAGGTCGTGAAGCGGTGTCGGCGCGTAGCCGGGCCAGCCGCTGATCACCGCCTGCGCGGCGTCCATCACCGCAGCGTCAAGCGAGCCCGACCGGTCGGGGAAAGCGGTGGCGGCGCGTCCTGGGTTGGCGTCAAGCGTGAACGGGGTGGCCAGCGCGGCGGCAAGATTGGCATCCATATGGGGTGTTCCTTTTCTGTAGGGGCCTGCTTTGTGTGGTCCGCCTGCGGGATCAGTAGCGGCCCTTGCGGTTGGCGCCGGCATAGAAGATGTCGGACAGGCGGTCATTCGCCTCGTCGCGGAATTTGATGTCGCGCGGTTGCATCGCCCCGGTCGGGCGCGGCGCGGTGTCATGATGCCCGTATTTATCGGTGCCGCGCGCCTGCTGCACCCAGATGCGGCCGATCACCTGTTCGACATTCGGCGCGATATAGCTTTGCATGGCGAACCCGATTCGCCGCTCGCCGGACATGTTCGGTCCCGACCCGTGGACAATGCGCGGGTGATGCAGTGACAGCTGCCCCGGTTTCAGCGGCACCGCGACGGCGGCATCCTCGTCGACATCCGGCACCGTCTGGCCGCGGGTCAGAAGATTGTCCTCGCCATAGGTGTCGACATGCTCGACCAGCGGCGCCCGGTGCGACCCCGGGATCATCCGCATGCAGCCATTCTCCTCGGTCACGTCGCTGATCGCCAGCCAGCCGGTCACCCAGTCATGCGGCTCCAGCCCGATATAGCGGGCATCCTGGTGCCAGCTGATGAACCCCGTCGTCTCCGGCTCCTTGATGAACAGGGTGGTGCCGGCGACAAGGATATCCGGCCCGATCACATCCTCGACCGCATCCAGAATCCGGCTGTCATGCGTGACGGCGTCCAGCACCGGCAGCACGTAATGCGCGTTGTTGCGGTTCGCGCCGGCCATCCCCTCGGGCCAGCGGCGTTCGGCCTCCTCCAGCGCGGCGCGGATGTCGGCGGCTTCCTCGGGGCTGAAAATATCGATTGGCGCGACAAATCCGTCGCGCTCATAGGCGGCCTGCTGCGCCGCGGTCAGTCTGATCGGCATGGTGGTCATCCGGTATTGGCGTCACGTTCGGCGAAGCTTGCCCGACCTTCGCGCCCGGTGCAAAGGCTTTTGGGGGCAAAGGCTTTCGGTGCAAAGGCTTTCGGGGCAAAGGTGTTTGGGGCAAAGCCCTTGCGCGTCACCTGTCCATCTATCATCTGTCCAGCCGCGCGGCGTGCCGCCTCTTCTCGCGCTGCCGGTTTTCGACTAGCCTTGCATGAAGACAGGACATACCGGCCGCTCGAGGAGTGATGATGAGCAAACATGGATATGACAGCGGGCGGCTGAACCTGCCTTTCGTGGGGCTGTGCAGCTTTGGCAAATACCCCTATCAGCCGGACTGGGACGCCATCGACGCCGATTTCGCGATTCTGGGCGCGCCGTTCGATTTCGGCACGCAGTTCCGCGCCGGCGCGCGGTTCGGCCCGCGCGGCATCCGCGAGGCCTCGACGCTGTTCTCCTTCGGCCATGCCGGCGCCTATGACCATGAGGATGACGTCACCTATCTGGAAAATGACCGGGTGCGGATTGTCGATATCGGCGATGCCGACATCATCCATACCGACACCGTCGCCAGCCACGCCAATATCGAGGCCGGCGTGCGCGCCATCCTGGCCGCCGGCGCGGTGCCGGTGGTGCTTGGCGGCGACCATTCGGTGAACATCCCCTGCATCAACGCCTTTGACGGCGAGGCCCCGTTCCATCTGGTGCAGATCGACGCGCATCTGGATTTCGTCGATGAACGGCACGGCGTGCGCCACGGCCATGGCAACCCGATGCGCCGCGCCGCCGAGAAACCCTATGTCACCGGCCTGTCGCAGATCGGCATCCGCAATGTGTCATCGACCGCCCGCGACGGCTATGAGGATGCCCGCGCCATGGGCTCCGACATCCAGTCGGTGCGCCAGTTCCGCGCTCTGGGGGTGGATGGCATGCTGGACCGCATTCCGGCCGGCCAGCGCTATTACGTCACCATCGATATTGACGGGTTCGACCCGTCCATCGCCCCCGGCACCGGCACGCCGTCGCATGGCGGCTTCCTGTATTACGAGGTGCTGGAATTGCTCGACGGGCTGACCAGACGCGGCAGCATCGTCGGGGTGGACCTGGTCGAGGTGGCGCCGGACTATGACCCGACCGGCAGCACGACAACGCTGGCCGCGCAGCTGCTCCTCAACCTGATCGGCCGCATCGCCCATAACAGGTGAGGGGGAAAGGTTGAGCTGCTGCCCAAGGCAAGGCTGTCGTTGATCCATTATGGCAGTAACAAGGCGGCGATCCACCACTCAGGCGATCTTCAATCGGTGGTGGCGCGGATGCCGCCCAAGCCGAAACCGGCCGGTGCGGATGCTTTTGCGACACCGCCGC
>JAYQDX010000158.1:0-3627 GCA_038138545.1 Rhodobiaceae bacterium
CGAACATGATGACCATCAGCAAGGTCGCCAGCGCGTCGACAAAGCCGGGCCAGGTGTAGCTGTCAGGGCGGCGGGCGCCGCCGAGCCGCGCCAGCGCCATCGTCAGGACCCTTTCGTCTGGCGGCCGCTACGGGTGGTCGTGCCGGCCATCTTGTTGATGGCGTTCGACAGTGACCTCAACTCGGCACTGACGGCATCGGCCGAGCGCGTCCGGTCATCGCGCAGGTCGGCCGCCAGATGGGCGATGCCGGCGTTCAGCTGCGCCAGCTGCTCGCGAAGACGCCGGTCGTCTGTCATCGCCTCGTTCAGCGCGGCCAGCGTCATGTTGATGCTGGACAGCTGTTCGAGGACACGCTGCCTGTTGTCCTCGCCAGCGGCAATGGAATTGCCAAGATGGATCAGTGAGCGGGCGGCTTCCTCGCTCATCCCGCCGGCCAGAGGCGTGACGCCTTCATTGCCGGCCGGCCCGCCATCATTGAAGCGGGCGAAGGCGGACAGCCAGTCTTCCAGCTCATTGAAGAAACGCCCCATCGCCTGGCCAAGCTGCAGGTCCAGAAAGCCGAGAATGAGCGATCCGGCGAGACCGAACAGCGATGATGAAAATGCCGTCGCCATGCCCGACAGCGGCGCGTCGAGGCCGCCCTTGAGCTGCGCCATCATGGCTTCGAAATCGGTGCCGGCGGTATCCAGCGAGCCGACAACAAGCCCGACCGCGCCGATGGTCTGCAACAGCCCCCAGAAGGTGCCGAGAAGGCCAAGAAATACCAGCAGCCCGATCATGTAGCGCGAAATCTCGCGCCCTTCATCAAGCCGTGCCGCGACACCGTCCAGAACCGAGCGTAGCGACAGCGCGGAAAGCTGCGCCTCCTGCCGCTGGTCGGCCAGCATCGCGTTGACCGTCGCCAGCAGCACCGGCTTGACCTGCCGGTTGTCGAGCTTGCCGGTCTTCTGGATGCCGGTCAGCCACCGCCGCTCGGGCACCAGCCGCAGGATCTGGCGGAAGGTATAGAGGATGCCAAGGCCAAGCGCGCCGACAATCACTCCGTTCAGCGCCGGATTGCCCATGAACGCGCGCCACAGGGGTGCATGAAGCAGCGCCGCGATGGCGACAACTATCAACAGGAAAATCAGCATGCGCACAAGATAGCGTCGCGGGTCGGTCATCATGGCCTGGTCTCCCATAACGGCGTGGTACGGCAGAGGAAATGACATCTGCAAATTGCTGTCAAAGAATGGCAGGAATGAGGCCGGATTCAATCAGCCGCGCAGCAGACGGATGAGGTCGCCATGAATGGACGGGTTGGCGGCGACAACGTCTCCGCTGTCCAGCGCCTTGTCGCGCGAGGCGAAATCGGAGATGAACCCGCCGGCCTCGCGAACCAGAATGACGCCGGCGGCGATGTCCCACAGGCTGAGGCCACGTTCCCAGAAGCCGTCAAAGCGGCCGGCCGCCACCCAGGCAAGATCGAGCGCGGCGGCGCCGTTGCGGCGCACGCCCGAACTGACCGCCATGACATGCCCGAGTTCCTTCAGGAAGGCTGCATGCTCGGTCTCTTCGCCGCGGCCAAGAAACGGTATGCCGGTGGCAAACAGCGAATCCGCCATCGCCCGGCGTCCCGACACGCGAAGCCGCCGCTCATTCAGGAACGCGCCCTTGCCCCGCTCGGCATAGAAGAACTCATTCTTCACCGGATCGAAGATGCTGCCGGCGGTGATGCTGCGCCGACCCTGGGCGTCGGTTTCCATAACGGCGATCGAAATGCCGAAATGCGGGATGCCATGCAGGAAATTCGTCGTGCCATCCAGCGGGTCGACCACCCAGACCGGCGCGTCGGGATCGGATCCCTCGACAACACCACCTTCCTCGAGATGGAATCCCCAGTCGGGGCGGGCCTTTGACAGCTCGCGCCGGATTGTCTTTTCGGCATTGATGTCGGCGCGGCTGACGAAATCGCCGGGGCCCTTGCGGCTGACCTGCAGATTCTCGACTTCGCCGAAATCGCGAAGCAGCCCCTTGCTGGCATAGATCGAGGCTTTCTGCATGACGTTGATCAGCGCCGATTGGCTGGCCATAGCTTTACTTTCTTTTCTGGGCCCGGAGCGGGGCGCTTTCAGTATTGGGCGCCTTCAGTATCGGGCGTCGTCAAGCGTGTGAAGGGTCAATCCTTGGCGCGCTCGACATAGGTTGCGTCCTCGGGCCGGACGACGATGCGTGTGCCGGCCTCGATATGCGGCGGCACAAGCACCCGCACGCCATTTTCCAGAATGGCCGGCTTGTAGCTTGACGATGCTGTCTGGCCTTTGACCACCGCATCGGCCTCGACAACCTCCATCACCACCTTGTCGGGAAGCTGCACCGAGATCGCTTCGCCCTCATGGCTGTTGACGGTCACCGTCATGCCGTCCTGCAGGAAGGCGGCGCTGTCGCCGACCATATCGCGGCTGATCGCCATCTGCTCATAGGTCTGGCTGTGCATGAAGACCAGATTGTCACCATCATCATAGAGGAAGGTGCATTCCAGTTCCTCGAGGATCACCCGTTCGACCGTTTCCGAGGAGCGGAAGCGCTCGTTCAGCTTGGTGCCGTCGCGAATGTCGCGAAGCTCGATCTGGGCGAAGGCGCCACCCTTGCCGGGCTTCACATGCTCGACCTTGACCGCGCTCCACAGCCGGCCGTTATGTTCGATGACATTGCCGGGCTTGATGGCGTTACCGTTCAGTTTCATCTTGAACCTCGCTGCAGGCATGCCGCGTCGGGCGGCGTCATGATGGCATCGGGGCGGGGCCTCGATGTCGCACTATGGTGAATGGCTAGAGTGTTTTGCCGATTTCGGCCGCGTTGTCCAGCATCCGGCACGAAAAACCCCACTCATTGTCATACCAGGCCAACACCCGGACAAGGCGGCCATTCATGACATGCGTCTGTGTCAGATCGGCGATCGAACTGTGCGGATCATGGTTGAAGTCAATCGAGACAAGCGGCCGCTCATTGATTCCCAGCACGCCTTTCAGCGGTCCTTCGGCGGCGGTCCTGAGCAAGGCGTTGACTTCCTGCGTGCTGGTATCCTGGTTCGAGGTGAAGCCGAAATCGACAACCGAGACATTGGCTGTCGGCACGCGGATGGCCGACCCGTTCATGCGGCCGCGAAGATGCGGCAACACCTCGCCAACCGATCGCGCGGCGCCGGTCGAGGTGGGGATCATCGACATCGCCGCGGCGCGGGCCCGCCGCAGATCCTTGTGGCTTGTGTCAAGCGTCGGCTGGTCGCCGGTATAGGCATGGATCGTCGTCATGTAGCCGGCCTCGATGCCGACCGAGTCCGACATCACCTTGGCGACAGGCGCCAGACAGTTGGTGGTGCAGGAGGCGTTCGAGATGACAAGCTGGTCTGGTGTGATCTCCTGGTGATTGACGCCATAGACGATGGTGGCGTCGGCATTCTTGCAGGGTGCCGAGACCAGAACACGCTTCGCGCCGCCGGCAAGATGCGCGGCGCTTTTCTCGCGGTCATTGAACCTGCCCGAACATTCAAGAACGATGTCGACGCCATGATCGGCATGCGGGATCATCGACGGGTCGCGTTCATGCGTCATCGCGATGCGGCCGGTGCCGACATCCATCCAGCC
>JAYQDX010000159.1:0-3545 GCA_038138545.1 Rhodobiaceae bacterium
CGCGCCGCCAAGCCGCGCGATATCGGCCCCGGTGACATCCGAAAGGGGCGCGCTGCCGGCAAGGACATGGCCAATCACACCACGGCGCAGAAGGTCGCCAGTGGCAAGGTCGAACCAGGTCATGACGCGCGCGCCCTGCCAGCGCCATCATCATAAACAGCCGCCTTCAGCGCGTCCGTGCCGGACCGCGCGACATAGGCGGCAAAACTCTCATCCCCCTCACGGCCAGCCAGGTAGCTGTCGATAATGGTTTCGATGACGGCCGGCACCTCATCCTCGGCAAAGGACGGACCAATGATCCGGCCAATCGCCGCCGCCTCGCCAGCGCGCCCGCCGATGGTGATCTGGTAATGCTCGACCCCCTTCTTGTCGACACCCAGAATGCCGATATCCGCCGCGTGATGATGCCCGCAGGCATTGATGCAGCCGGAGATATTGACCTGCAGCCTGCCAATCGCCGCGCGCCGCTGCGGATCGCCAAAGCGGCGAAAAATCCTGTCGGCAAGCGGCAGTGAGCGGGCATTCGCCAGATTGCAGTAATCAAGACCCGGGCAGGCGATGATGTCGCCGACCAGCCCGTTCTCACCGCCACCAAGGCCGGCCGCGCGAGCATCCTCATACAGAGCCGGCAGGGCGTCACGCCGGACATGCGGGATGATGATGTTCTGCTGATAGGTGACACGGATCTCGCCGGTGCCATGATCATCGGCAAGGCCGGCAATCGCCTCCATTTCCGAAGCCGAGGCATCGCCCGGCGGGCGACCGGCCGATTTCAGCGACACAACCGCATTGGCATGGCCCGGCAACCGGTGCGGCAGGCCATTTTGCCGTACCCATCTGGCAAAGCCGGCATCATGCCGTATGGCCTGTGCCAGCACCAGCGGCACCGGCGACGCGGCGGCAAGGTCCGGCGGCGCGAAATAATCGGCAATACGTCGATATTCCGATTCCGGCAGGTCGGTAGCGCTATCCTTGATCAGACCCCATTCGGTGGTGACGGAATCGGCAAAAGCGTCAATGCCCATGGCATCGACAAGGATCTTGATCCGCGCCTTATAGATATTGTCGCGCCGGCCGGCGGCGTTATAGACCCGCATCACCGCCTCGAGATAGGACAGGATGTGGCGCTTCGGGATGAAATGCGCCAGCTGGCGGGCCACCCGCGGCGTGCGCCCCTGGCCCCCGCCGACAAGTATCCGAAACCCGGTCTCGCCGCCGCGGTTCCTGACAAGCCGCACCCCGATATCATGAAAACCGGTCGCCGCCCGGTCCTCGGCACCGGCGGAGATGGCGATCTTGAACTTGCGTGGCAGAAAGGCGAATTCGGGATGCAGCGTCGACCATTGGCGGATGATTTCGGCCCAGACCCTCGGATCCTCGATTTCATCATGCGCCGCGCCGGCGAGCGGGTCGCAGGTGACATTGCGGATACAGTTCCCCGATGTCTGGATGGCGTGCATGTCGAAACTCGCCAGCCGGTCGAGAATGTCGGGGGCATCAACAAGCCTGATCCAGTTGAACTGGATGTTCTGGCGGGTCGTGAAATGCCCGAAACCACGATCGAAATCACGGGCGATGCCGGCCAGCCCGCGAAGCTGGTCGCTCGACAGCACACCATAGGGGATGGCGATGCGCAGCATATAGGCGTGAAGCTGCAGATAGAGGCCGTTCTGCAGGCGCAGCGGCTTGAATTCATCCTCGCTCAGCTCGCCGCGAAGTCGCCGCTCGACCTGGTCGCGAAACTGTGCCGCCCGGCTTTCCACAAAACCCCTGTCAAATTCATCATAGCGGTACATTCATCAATCTCCTTTTACCGGCCACGGCACGCACGGCCGGTTATCCTGCGGCGGGGTGATGGTCGGGCCACGGCCGGCGCGGATGCGCTCGCGCATGGATGTGTCGGCGCGGCCATCCACCGCCACCTCATAGGCGGCGACGATGAAATTCCGGTGGCAGGCAGCGGCCACCGCGTCGCGCGCCGCCTCGGCGCCATCATCGGAAAAGACGGCGGCCTGCGTTGACGCCTCGCTCCAGCACAGCGCGCGCGTCAGCCATATGACAACGCCGTCATCCAGCCTGTTGGCGGTGAACATCACATCGCTCATGGCCGGTCTCCCGCATGCCACGCCCGGCCATGCCGCCCCGCAGACTGGATGGCGGACTGAATGGCAGGCTGAATGGCGGTGTGAACCATGGCCCCGGCGTCGGGTCGATCAGTACCAGATCGTTTGGCACCGGATCGTCCGGCGCCATGATCGTCAAACGGGATGGCGGCAAGCGGCCTGGCGGCGGGTATGATGGCGGCGTTCGGACCATCCGCGGCAAGCCGGTCGACAAGCATCGACATCGCCGGCGATAGCTGCGGCAGCAACAGCACCGCGGACTGTCCCCCGGTGAGCGCGTCAGCCACCATGTCTGCAAGTTTCTTGACAGGACCGCGCATCGCCCGGCCCGACAGGCCGTCCGGCAGCATGGCAAAATCGGCCTCGCGCCGCGCCAGATCGATAATCGCCGGATCGGTACCGGTCTGATGAACAACAAGATCGGCATTGCGGATGGCCTCGACGCCGCGAAGGCTGAGCAGGCCGACATCACCACTACCGATATCGACGATCTTGATCTGCCCGGCTTTCATTTCTCCGGCATTCATTTCTCCGGCTTTCATTTCTCCGGCGGCCGTCGCGCGATCCGCCGCGATCAGACCGGCAAGCTGCCTGTCGGCGGCGGTCTCATCACCGGCGATGATCTGCGCTGCCGCCGGACCATCGATAATCCGATGCTGGATGGCGCGCCGCCGCGCCGGCACCAGACCTTGCAGATCGTCCCGGCGACGGCTCAGATAGGTGGCAATCCTGCCGAACCCGGCCGGCAGCATGGATTCGATGCGGGCGCGGACCCGCTGGCCAAGCACCGGCGCCGCACCGGCGGTCGAGATGGCGATAAGGACCGGCGCGCGGTCGACAATCGAACCGAGCCAGGCGCTGCTGAGCGCGGTATTGTCGGGAACATTGACCGGCACGCCGGCGGCGCGGGCCACTGCCGACAGGCTGGCGTTGAGCGCCGGGTCAGCGGTGTCGATTATGACCAGCGGACGCCCGGCAATCTGGTCATGCGCCCGCCGGCAGGCCACATCCGCAAGGACACGAACACGCCTGTCACCGCCAAGGCGCGAGACCGGCCGCATATCAGTGACAAGATCGACATTCGGGGCGAATTTCAGCAGCAGCCTGATCTTCGCTTCCAGAACCGCCGCATTGCCGATGACAAGCGGCGGCACCGCATCAACGGTGAGAAAACAGGGGAACAGTCCCGGCCTCGTCCGGCGCGCCGTCATGACACACCCCCGGTCACAAAATCATCCCGCAGCGAATCCACCGCCAGCCTTACAGCCAGACCATCGGTCTGCGGGCCGGTCAGGATCTGGCAGGCAAGGCGCGAGCTGTCATCAGCGTCAAAAATCTCGGCAAGCCGGTCCAGCTCGTCACCTTCCGGCGCGCTGAGCGGCAGGCGTCCCGCCCCCGCGACATGAACATGGCAGGTCGCAC
>JAYQDX010000160.1:0-3450 GCA_038138545.1 Rhodobiaceae bacterium
CCTCGGCCGACGGCTCGGTGAACGGGAAATAGCTGGGGCGGAAGCGCACCGGCAGATCATCGACACCGAAAAAGGCGCGGCAGAAATCGATCAGGCAGCCTTTCAGGTGCCCCATATGGATGCCGTCGCCGATCACCAGCCCCTCGCATTGATGGAACATCGGCGAATGGGTGGCGTCATGGTCGGACCGGTAGGTGCGCCCCGGCACGATGATGCGGATCGGCGGCTCTGTGGCCTCCATGGTACGCACCTGTACAGGCGAGGTGTGGGTGCGCAGCACCTTGCGCTTTGCCTCGGCGTCGGGCGGCAGGTAGAAGGTGTCATGTTCCTGGCGCGCCGGATGCTCCTCGGGGATGTTGAGCGCGGTGAAATTGTAATGGTCGGATTCGATGTCCGGCCCCTCGGCGACGGTGAACCCCATCTCGGCGAAGATCGCGACAACCTCTTCAATGGTGCGCGAGAGCGGATGCAGCCTTGCCTCGGTCTCTGGGCGCGCCGGCAGGCTGACATCGATCGCCTCGGCAGCGAGACGTTCATCAAGCGCCGCCCGCGCCAGCGCCTCCTGGCGCGTATCTATGGCGGCGGCGATGCGGTCCTTGACCGCGTTCAGCGCCTGACCGGCGGCCTTGCGTTCCTCGGCATCCATGCCACCAAGCTCGCGCATCATCAGCGACACGCGGCCCTTCTTGCCAAGCGCGCCGATCCGCACCGCCTCGAGGGCGTCGAGTGAGGTGGCGGCGTCGACGCCAGCCAGAATTTCCGAAGTCAGATCGTCGAGATTCTGCATGCTACCCATCCTGCCATCGGCCCGAGGAGGGGCCGATAAGAAAGGGGCCGCCGCTCCGGACCACCGGATCGCAATATGTTCCGATCAGTGGTCAAGGCGACAGCCCCGGTCTGGTGTCAGATGATGTTCCGGACTATGCCGCCGCGCGCGATTTTTCGACCAGCGCGGCAAAGGCCGCCGGCTCGTTGACCGCCAGGTCGGCAAGCATCTTGCGGTCGACCTCGATGCCGGCCTTGATCAGGCCACCCATCATCTGCGAATAGGTCACGCCATGCATGCGGGCCGCGGCGTTGATCCGCTGGATCCACAGGGCGCGAAACTCGCGCTTGCGGGTGCGGCGGTCGCGATAGGCATATTGACGTGCCTTGTCGACAGCCTGGGTGGCGGTGCGGAATGTATTCTTGCGGCGCCCGTAATAGCCCTTCGCCGCCTTCATCACCTTGGCGTGGCGGGCGTGGGTTGTGGTGCCTCTTTTCACTCGTGCCATGTCCCGTCTCCCCTACGCGTATGGAAGGAATTTTTTGACGATGCGCGCATCGGCGTCGCACAGGATCATCGTCCCGCGGGCCTTGCGCTTCATCTTCTGGGAACGGCGGCGCAGGTTGTGGCTCAGGAAAGCCGCCGACCCACGGACCTTGCCGCTGGCTGTCAGGCGGAAGCGTTTCTTCGCCCCGCTCTTTGTCTTCATCTTGGGCATTTCGACCTCTTTTACTCAATAAGGTGGCCACCGGACCGCTCGCGCGCGGGTGCCGCCATCTGGCGGCTGGTGGCAAAATGCCGGCCGGGCATGCCCTGTTCTGACTTCCAGACTGCAAGTCTTTCAGACTGTAAGTCTTTCAGGCCCGGACGCGACGGTTCTTTGCGCGAAGCCGTGGTTATAGGGCGCGGCGCATGGATTGGCAAGGGGATTTGATGTTCCTGAAAGCCACCAAAAAAGGCGCCTAGCGCGGGGCCAGCACCATCACCATCTGGCGGCCTTCCATCTTTGGCATCGCCTCGACCTTGGCAAGCTCCTCGGTCTCCTCGCGAACCCGCGCCAGAACATTTGCGCCAAGCTCCTGGTGGGCCATTTCACGGCCCCGGAAACGCAGGGTGACCTTCACCTTGTCGCCACCATTCAGGAACTTCGTCATATTGCGCATCTTCACCTGGTAATCATGCTCGTCGATATTCGGACGGAACTTGATTTCCTTGACGTCGATGGTCTTCTGCTTCTTGCGGGCTTCGTTGGCGCGTTTCTGCGCCTCGTATTTGAATTTGCCGTAATCGAGAATCTTGCAGACGGGGGGATCGGCGTTCGGTTGTACCTCGACAAGGTCGAGGCCGAAATCCTCAGCCTTGGTCAGAGCTTCCCTTGTATCGAGAATACCCAGCTGGTTGCCATCCGGGTCGATGCAGCGCACCTGCGGCACTCTGATCGCACCGTTGATACGGGGGCCGTCCTGCACGGGCGGCACATTGGAATAGGGACGGGCTATTGACCTTCTCCTGTCATACACAACGCCTCTGTCGAGGCACCAAAATTCGTGGCAACCAGCGCGTCAAACGCCGCGTTGCCTCGACTAGATATCAAAAACCGGCTGTTTTGCCTAGTCACTAAGCTGTTACCATGGGATTTTCGGGCGATTCGTCGTTCTTCGGGCGTCACGCCTTACCGCCACCGGCGCGTCGCGCCAGATCCGGTGGCAGGCTTTCCCCGCGCAGCATCGCCAGCGCCTCGTCACGGTCGATCACCTGCTGCTCGTTCGAACCGAGACGCCGCAGCGCCACGGTACCGGCCTCGGCCTCACGTCCGCCGACCGCCAGAATATAGGGAACCTTCATCACGCTGTGCTCGCGCACCTTGTAGCTGATCTTCTCGTTACGCACATCGCTCTCAGCCCGCAGCCCCATCTCGCGCGCCGCGTCGACAACCTGCTGCGCATAGTCATTCGCGCTGTCGGTGATCGAGGCCACCACCAGCTGCACCGGTGCCAGCCAGGGCGGCATACGGCCCGAATATTGCTCGATGATGATGCCGATCCAGCGCTCCAGCGAGCCAAGGATGGCGCGGTGCAGCATCACCGGCCGGTGGCGGGCGCCATCCTCGGCCACATATTCGGCATCCAGCCGGTCCGGCAACACGAAATCCACCTGCAAGGTGCCGCACTGCCAGTCACGGCCGATGGCGTCACGAAGCACGAATTCCAGCTTCGGGCCGTAGAAGGCGCCCTCGCCCGGGTTCAGCGTCGTCTCCAGCTCCGCCGCCTCGCAGGCATCGGTCAGCGCGGATTCGGCGCGGTCCCATACATCATCCTCGCCGGCGCGCACCTCGGGCCGGTCGGAAAATTTCACCCGCACATCCTCAAACCCGAAATCGGCATAGATCGATTGCAGCAATTCGCAGAAACGAACCGACTCGGCGGTGATCTGGTCCTCGGTGCAGAAGATATGCGCATCGTCCTGGGTAAAGGCGCGCACCCGCATGATCCCGTGCAGCGCGCCGGACGGCTCATTACGATGGCACGACCCGAATTCGGCCATGCGCAGCGGCAGGTCGCGATAGGATTTGATTCCCTGCCGGAAGATCTGCACATGGCAGGGGCAGTTCATCGGCTTCAGCGCCAGTGTGCGGTCATCCTCGGCCTCGGCGGTGAACATGTTCTCGCGGAACTTGTCCCAGT
>JAYQDX010000161.1:0-3441 GCA_038138545.1 Rhodobiaceae bacterium
GGCAAATCCCCCGGCTTGCCTGCGCTTGTCTCGTCACCACGCCGCGCGGCACGCACCCGGATCCGGCCCTTCGGGCCGCTGAACCAGGCCCCCGGCACCGGGGTGAAGGCGCGAATTTGCCGGTCGATGATCAGCGCCGGCAGATGCCAGTCGATCTCGGCCTCGGCCGGCGTCAGTTTCGGCGCGTAGATCGCCGCCGAATCATCCTGCGGCTGTTGCCGGTCGAGGATATCGGGAAGATTGGCCACCACCTCGCCAAGCAGGTCGGCGGTGAGGCTTGCCAGCCGGTCATGGAGGTTGGCGGCGGTGTCGGTATCGCCGATGGCGCATTCCCGGCGCGCCAGCACCGGGCCGGTATCAAGCCCGGCCTCCATCACCATCGCGCAGACCCCGGTTTTCGTGTCCCCGGCGGCGATGGCGCGCTGGATCGGCGCCGCGCCGCGCCAGCGTGGCAACAGCGAGGCATGACCGTTGATGCAGCCAAAACGCGGCATCGCCAGCACCGGTGGTGGCAGGATCAGCCCATAGGCGACGACGATGAAGACATCCGCTTCGAGCGCCGCCAGCGCCGCGGCATCCTTGTCCGTCTTCAGGGATTCCGGATGGCGGACCGTCAGCCCGAGCCCGGCGGCATGCGCCGCCACCGGTTGTGGGGTTTCGCGCATGCCGCGGCCGGCGCGGCGCGGCGGCTGCGTGTAGACGGCCAGCACATCATGGTCGTCGGCAAGCCGGTCAAGCGTCGGGATGGCGAAAGCCGGACTTCCCATGAAGACGATGCGCCGGCGAGTCATGACCGCTTCCTAGTCGCCATCATTGACCTGGCGAAGCTCCTTCAGGGCGCGCCGCACGATCATGTCACGCTTCAGCCGCGATATATGGTCGATGAACAGCACCCCGTCCAGATGATCGATTTCATGCTGGACACAGGCGGCAAGAAGCCCCTCGCACCGCATCATCTGTTCATCGCCGTCGATGTCTATATAGCGGACATCGACATGGGCCGGTCTGGTGACCTCGGCGGTCTGTTTCGGGATCGACAGGCAGCCTTCTTCCAGAATGGCTGTCTCGTCCGAGCGGGCGACAATCTGCGGATTGATCATCCGGTGCAGTTCCGGTGCGTCGTCAGGCCCGCAATCCATCACGATCAGACGTTCCGAGACGTTGACCTGCGGCGCGGCAAGGCCGATTCCCGGCGCGTCATACATCGTCTCGGCCATGTCGTCGAGAAGCTGGCGAACGCCGTCCGTCACCTCGCGCACCGGCGCGGCCACCCGCCGAAGCACCGGGTCGGGAATGCAGATGATGGGGATCAGCGCCATTGCCCTGCCTTTCATGGCCGTCACGTTTCAGGCTCTTGGAGTAGGGGATGCCGGCGAAGCAGTCAAGTTGCAGTCGGCCGGTCGCCATGCCAGACTGGCATCTTCTGTCGAGGTGGCGATTACATGCTGTCGGCAGGCCTGTCCCAACCAGCTTATCAGACGGATTTTCCGCCCATGCCGATCGACATGATGATCATTCTTCTGGCGCTTGTCGTCATTGCCGTTCTTGTCGTCATGCTGATGCGCCAGCGCACCGCCGGGCGTGATGGCGGGCGTGATGGTGGGCGTGATGGTGAAGACCTGGCCGAACTGAAAGGGCAGCTTGCCCAGCTTGCCGCGCAATCCGGCGAGCTTCACAGGACCGTCGCCGCGCAGATGCAGGAAACCGAGGGCCGTCTTGGCACGCGCCTTGAGAACTCGCTTCGCGACCAGAATGAGCGTACCAACCGTTCGCTCACCGGCATGGCCGAGAAGCTTGTCGTTATCGAGCAGGCAAACGCGCATATCTCGGCACTGTCGGGGCAGGTCGGCGAGTTGCAGAACATTCTGTCGAACAAGCAGGCGCGCGGCAGTTTTGGCGAGGTGCAGCTGGAAAATCTGGTCCGTGACGCGCTTCCCGAAAGCGCCTTCAGTTTCCAGCACACATTGTCCAATGGCCGCCGGGTCGACTGTTTTCTCGACATGCCGGCACCGCCGGGCGCGATCTGCGTCGATTCCAAATTTCCACTGGAATCCTATCGTGCGCTGACCGCCGCCGGCAGCGAGGCTGACCGGACATCGGCGCGTCGGGCGATGGAGACAGATGTGAAGAAACATATCGCCGACATCGCCGAGCGCTACATCATCCCCGGCGAGACGGCGGACAGCGCGATCATGTTTCTGCCATCGGAATCCGTCTATGCCGAGATCAATCTGCAGCTTCCCAAGCTTGTCGAGGAAAGCCGG
This sequence comes from Rhodobiaceae bacterium, assembly GCA_038138545.1. Lineage (GTDB taxonomy): Bacteria > Pseudomonadota > Alphaproteobacteria > Puniceispirillales > Puniceispirillaceae > UBA8309. The sequence continues at coordinate 2,265 of JAYQDX010000161.1, forward strand.
CGTCGGCGCGTCTATATGGCCGGACCAGACAATCTGATGCTGATCCTGCATACGGTGCGGGCGATCCTGCGCGATGCGCGCATGCATGAGGCCGCCGGCGTGATCAAGGCCGAAGTGGAAACGATGCTGCAGGATGTCGCGCGGTTGGATGAGCGGATCAAGAAACTGGCAACGCATTTCGGTCAGGTGGAAAAGGATATCGATGACATCCAGATCTCCAGCCGCAAGATTTCGTCACGCGGGGCGAGGATCACGCAGATCGATGTCAGTGATGACAGCACGCCGCCGCCCGAACTGCCGACCGACCCGTCCGGCCAGAGCGGTCACTGAGAGCCAATGCGCCCCCGCGCCTTCAGCGCCTGTGCCAATGTGCCGTCATCGAGGAAGTCCAGCTCGCCGCCAACCGGCACGCCATGCGCCAGCCTTGTCACCTCGATTGACAGTGGTGACAGCTTTTCATGAAGATAATGCGCCGTCGTCTGCCCCTCGACGGTTGCCGGTAATGCCAGGATCACCTCGCCGACCTGCGCGCGGGCGCGGGTCAACAGCCGGTCGATATTGAGCTCCGCCGGCCCGCGCCCGTCAATGGCGCTGAGCGTACCGCCAAGAACATGATACAGGCCGCGATACACGGCGGCGCGTTCCATCGCCCACAGATCGCCGACATCCTCGACAACGCAGATGGTCTGCCGGTCACGCTGCGTATCGCGGCACAGCGCGCAGATATCGCCAGTGTCCAGATTGCCGCAATCGGCACAGCTGCGGATGCTGCGCGCCACCTGTCCCAGATCCTCGGCAAGCGGCAGCATCAGCCGGTCGCGGTTCTGCAGCAGATGCAGCACCGCGCGCCGCGCCGAGCGCGGGCCGAGCCCCGGAAGGCGGGCCAGCCGGCGGATCAGATTGTCGAGCTGCGAATCCATCGGGGCCCTCGCGGATCAGAAGGGCAATGACATGCCCGGCGGCAGCGGCAGGCCGCCGGTGATGTCCTTCATCCTTGCCGCCATGGCCGCATCCGCCTCGCCCTTCGCGTTGTTTGTCGCCAGGCAGATCATATCCTCGAGAATCGAGACATCATCGCCATCAATGGCGGCAGGGTCGATCTTCACGCCGCGCATTTCGCCCTTGCCGGTGACGGTCACCGTGACCGCGCCGCCCCCAACGCTGGCGGTGAATTCGG
>JAYQDX010000162.1:0-3440 GCA_038138545.1 Rhodobiaceae bacterium
CCGCCAGCACCCAATGCGCGGGAAAGGCGAGCGCCGCTGCGACAAGGCACCAGTCGAGAATGTCCGGGTCATCCGGACGCGCTCGCGGCGCCAGCAGCAGCAAATCCTCTGGCACAAGCCGCGCCGCCGATTCAAGCGGGTGCAGGTTCGGATCGGGTGCCGCCAGCGCCGCGTCGTGATGCGTCTTCAGATACGCCGTGACCATCGACAGGACTTCCCGGCTTGCGCTCAGCCCCGCGGGCGTGGCGGCGAACACCTCGCCATGGCGCTGGTCGAACAGCCTTGCCTTCTCGGCAAGCTGGCGTGATCGCCTGGCCGGATCCCCGAACGCATCCCCGGACGGCAGCCATTCGGCTTCGCTACGGGCCCGTAATCCCAGGGTGAACCGGTGGCCAAGCCGCTGCCAGGGGGTCTGTTCACCGGAGCTGTCCATATCCATCCATTCATTCCGTCATGCGCCGGCATGTCATGCGCTGGCATCGTCTTGGCCCGGGAATTCCACCCGGGCCATTAGTCTGGACGGTGATCGATGGTGCTGGCAAGTGGTGTGGTGCCGCCACAGGCCATCGGGAACCCGGTTCAGACAGGCTGACCGGTGAGTCTGGCCGCGGCGGAGGAGGCCTGTGCGGCGGATTGATGTGGAATCCGCGGCCGGATCGACCCGAGGAGTGCGGTGATCCGGGATTCCTGTCTGTCACCGGCGCCTGTCCTGACAGCGTTGTTCCGCGCGGCGATGGCCCAGAAATAGGCCTGCTGCAGATCCTTGCGTTCCGCCTTCTGGTGCGACAGCAGAACAGCAAGGTTGAACTGCGCGTTCAGATGATTGGCGCGGGCGGCAATTCGATAGAGTTGGATGGCCCTACCCATATCCCTGGCGGTGCCGATGCCACGCTCGAACTGGAAGGCGGCTTCGAAGATGGACGACACATGACCGGCGGCGGCGGCACGGGAAAAATGCCGGTGCGACTGCGTGGGGCGCGAGGTCAGCGCCCCGTGGTCACGAAGATAGATCAGGCCAAGCACATAATTCGCCATGGCATGGCCGCTGTCGGCATGCGGCGTCAGGATGGTGATGGCGTCACGAATGCGCCCGGCCTTCGCGGCGTCGATTCCCGCCTCGACCGGCGCCTCGGCATGGCCGTTGATGGCGTGTGGCGCCTCGATATCGGCTCTTGCCGGTCCGGCGCTGATGGACAGCATGGCTGCCAGGACAAGAAGGACCGTGAACAATCCGCGAAGATCAGGAAACAGGTTTGTAGTTGACGCCGATACGGTTCCGGCGGCGGCGTTGATGGGGTCGTGGGAAGCGGTCATGGTCAATCTCCTGGCAACGGGTCCGTGTGGCGTTCGGCCACGTCGTCAGGCTAGAAAGACAAGGTAAATAAAAAGTTAATTTCTAAATTAATTCTTACATCCTCACGGAAATGTGAAAACAGCAGCCGGTGGATCCCGCCATATTTGCCCCGGGCAGGCGGTCCGGCGCGGCCGGATGGACGTCCGGTGCCTTTTTGTTGACACTGGCCGGGCTTTCGCCTAGATATCCGGCTCTGGTTTTGCAGCGCGCCCACCGGGCGGCCGCAACCCGCTGGTTCCGGAAATTCCAGTCTAGATGAGAGAACAGAACGATGGCCGTTCCAAAGTCCAAGATCACGCGCTCGAAGCGCAATATGCGCCGCGCCCACGACGCCCTGAAAAGTGATGCCTATGTCGAGGACAAGACAACCGGTGAGCTTCACCGCCCGCATCATGTCGACCTGAAGACAGGCATGTATCGTGGCCGTCAGGTCATGAAGGTCAAGGAACGCTTCTAGCCGCCGGCTGGAAGCTGGCACGCCAGCCTTCCCGGCCGTGCCGGCATGGTCTTCATGGAGCACAGAAACGCAAAATTCAGCATCGGCGCGATCGTCCGTCACCGCCACTATCCGTTTCGGGGGGTGATCATCGACGTCGATCCGGAATTCGACAATACCGAGGAATGGTATGAGTCGATCCCGGCCGAGGTGCGTCCGCACCGGGATCAGCCCTTCTACCACCTGCTGGCGGAAAATGCCGACAGCTACTACACGGCCTATGTGAGCCAGCAGAACCTCGTATCCGACAGCGAGAACGGGCCGGTCGGTCATCCCGATATCGACGAGCTGTTCGATGGTCTGGATGAGGGGCGCTACACGCTGCGCCGTGAGGCCTGCAACTGAGCCACTGCCTTTCGGATCGGTGGTCCACGCGGTGCGACAAAGCCGCCCAGACACAAAATTCCCCCTTTCTTACCTTGCATTCATTCTAAGTTGAGCCTACGTCTGACCATACAGGACCAATTTGGTCTTGATTATGATAATCATTCGCAATTCTTGCTCTGAACAGGTGCATATGAGGGATGCGATGACAGGAGACGGACTTGCTTCGGCTGAACCGCATGACCGACTACGCCATCGTCGTTCTGGGCGCGCTTGCGCACCGGCGCGGCGAGGTGCTGGCGACAGCGCAGCTGGCCGCGCTGACCGGTCTGGCGCAGCCGACGGTCGCCAAGGTGGCCAAGCATCTGCAGGCCGGCAACCTTCTGACCACCCGGCGTGGTGCCAGTGGCGGCTATGTGTTGCAGGGCCGTCCCGAGGATATCTCGCTGGTGACCATCATCGAGGTTGTCGAGGGGCCGATCGCGGTCAATGGATGTGTTGATGGCGCGCACGACCCCTGTTCGGTCGCCAATTGCTGTTTCATGAGCAATCAGTGGAACAAGGTAAACAGTGCCATCCGGGCGACGCTGGAGGGCATCACCCTTGCCGACCTGATCGACCCGTCACAACTCTTCACCGCGCCCATCGGCGGCGCTGACACCTCCCACCGCCCCGACGCAGCAAGCGCCGGCGCCTGACCATAACGAGGAAACTGGATATGGCCGCAACCACGGAAACCATTGAACAGGTCAAACAGGCGACCGGAAAATACAAATATGGTTTCGTCACAGATATCGAGACGGACAAGGCGCCGAAGGGCCTGAATGAGGATATTATCCGCTTCATCTCGGCGAAAAAGGACGAGCCGGAATGGATGCTGGACTGGCGTCTGAAGGCATTCCGGCGCTGGCAGACCATGACCAGCCCGGACTGGGCGAAGCTCGACATCCCGCCGATCGACTATCAGGACATTTATTATTATTCAGCGCCGAAGTCAGCGGAGAAGCTGAAATCACTCGATGAGGTGGATCCGGAGCTGCTGGCCACCTATGAAAAGCTCGGCATTCCGCTGAATGAACAGAAAATGCTGGCCAATGTGGCCGTCGATGCGGTGTTTGATTCGGTATCGGTCGCCACGACCTTCCGCGAGGAGCTGTCAAAGGCCGGGGTCATCTTCTGCCCGATCTCCGAGGCGATCCGCGACTATCCGGAGCTGGTGCAGCGCTATCTTGGCTCGGTCGTGCCGGTTGGCGACAATTATTTCGC
>JAYQDX010000163.1:0-3421 GCA_038138545.1 Rhodobiaceae bacterium
TGCGGAACATGGCCTGCGCCAGCTTTTTCTTCAGGGGCGTGCCGTCTGCCGCCGTGATTGGCTGCGCTGCGTCCATCAATGCCTCGGATAATCCGGAAGATTCTTAATGCTGGAAAAGAACGGTCACCCCGAAAAGGGGTGACCGCCGTTGGATTATTGTGCCAGCCAGGCGTTGAAACGCTCGTTCAGGTCATCCTGGTTGTCGGCCCAGAACTCAAAATCGTTCTGCAGCGCGTTGGCAAAGTTGCCAGGAGCTGTCGGCATGTGATCCGCCATATTGATGGCCGGATTGTCATGGTAGGTGCCGATCAGCGGTACGGACGACGCACGCGCCGGGCCGTAGGAGATCCAGGATGCCTGGTTCGCCAGCTGCTCGGTCGCGGTCGAGAAGCGAACGAAGTCGAGAGCGGCCTCGACATTCTTCGAGCCCTTCGGGATCACCCAGAGGTCAAGGTCGTAGATCTGACCGTCCCAGACCATTTCAAAGGACTGGTCCTCGGCGGCGACAGCGTTGAACACGCGGCCGTTCCAGGCGGTGGTGAAGATGACTTCGCCGTCAGCCAGAAGCTGTGGCGGCTGCGCGCCGGCTTCCCACCAGATCACGTCATCCTTGATGGTGTCGAGCTTGGCGAAAGCGCGCTCGATGCCCTCTTCGGTGCCGAGAACGTCATAGACTTCGCTGACCGGAACGCCATCGGCGATCAGGGCGAATTCCATGGTGACCTTCGGCGACTTGCGCATGCCGCGCTTGCCCGGATAGGCGTCGGTGTTGAAGAAGTCGGCCATGGTCGTTGGCGCGTTCCAGTTACGAACCTTGCTGGAATCGTAAACATAGACCGACGACCAGACGATGTTGGCTACGGCGCAATCATGCAGCGTGCCCGGAAGGAAGTCGTCTACCGCCGGGGTCCCGTCAGGGGCTGCCGGCAGCGAGCTGTGGTCGATTTCCTCGAGAAGACCCTCGTCACAGGCACGAATGGCGTCGGACAGTTCGACGTCGACAACGTCCCATGTCACGTTACCCGACTCGACCTGCGCCTTGATCTCGGCGATGCCTCCGCCGTAATCCTCGGAAATGATGCTGTGACCGCTCTGTGCCATCCATGGCTTGTGATAGGCCTCAACCTGCGATTTCGTGTATGCTCCGCCCCAAGACACAACTGTCAGTTCAGCTGCGACGGCGTTGCCTGCCACAAAGGCAGACACGCCAGCGAGAGCAACAATCTTCTTTGTCAGTCCAGACATATTGTCTTTCTCCCTGTTCATGTTTCGCGCCCGGGGGCGCCATGGTTCGGGCGCCATACTCAACAGCGCCCCATTCGGCCTTGCCGGCCAAATAGCTGTGTCAATCCTAACCCTCAGACCTGCTTGAAGTCGAGAGCGCGGCAGTCATCCGTCTGCCAGCCGACATAGGATTCGGTGCCAATCTCCAGACCAAGATGGTCCGCCGTGTTCGGCACCTTGACGATGAATTCATCATTGCCGGCGACATTCATCCGGCAGCGGATATGGTCGCCAAGATAGATCAGCTCCTCGATCCGCCCCTTCAGCATGCTGAGCCCAGCCACCTTCTTCGGCGACACGACACAGCGCTCCGGCCGGATCGACAGGCTGGTCCGGCTTCCCTTGCCATCGGTATTGACGGCCAGCGCCTTGACCGTGTCACCGGCTTCCAGCTTCACCGTCGCCACATTCTTGGACAGCGCCTCGATGGTTCCCGTCAGCGTGTTGTTCTCGCCGATGAACTGGGCCACAAAGGAGTTTTCCGGCTTTTCATACAGCGTCACCGGATCGTCGAGCTGCTGGATCACCCCGTCATCGAACACCGCGATGCGATTCGACATCGTCAGCGCCTCCGACTGGTCATGTGTCACATAAACGACGGTCACACCCAGATTTTCGTGGATGTGCTTGATTTCATATTGCATATGCTCGCGGAGCTGCTTGTCGAGCGCGCCAAGCGGCTCGTCCATCAGCACCAGTTCAGGCTCGAACACCAACGCCCGCGCCAGCGCGATGCGCTGCTGCTGGCCACCCGACAGCTGGGCCGGCTTGCGGTCACCGAAGGCGCGCATCTGCACCATGTCGAGAGCGCGGGTCACCTTCTCCTGAACGTCGCCGGCCGACATGCCGCGCACCTTCAGCGGGAAGGACAGATTCTCGGCCACCGTCATGTGCGGGAACAGGGCGTAGTTCTGGAACACCATGCCGATGCCGCGCTTGTGCGGCGGGATGTTGTTGATCGGCCTGCCGCCAAGCTCGATCTCGCCATGGGTGGCGGTCTCGAATCCGGCCAGCATCATCAGGCAGGTCGTCTTGCCGGACCCCGAGGGGCCGAGCATGGTGACGAACTCGCCAGCCTCGATATCGAGGTTCAGATTCTTCACGACAAGCGTTTCGCCATCGTAACTTTTTTGCACGTTGCGAAAACGAACGAACGGATTGGTGCCGTCTAGCATAGTCAGGTCATAACCTTGCGAAATATTTTCGTAACAGTGGCAGAGCAAAGCACGGGCGTGGCAGGCAAGGCAAGCATCTTCTGGTCACACCCCCGTGCAGTTTTCTGCACCATCCGGCACATCAACTGGCCGGTAGAACAGGCCGCGACAAGAAGAGTTGACGGAGCCGGCCAAACTGGCTATCCGGCGGCGAGTGACATACGCAGCCACACCGTCCCGTAGCCTGCCCCGTGACCGGTAATTCAAGGAGTGTAGACCATGGCCGCAGACAATCTGGTTCATGTAACCCGCTGGCATAATGGCGCGAAGACCTTTTCGCCCTTTTCCGATACCGAGATGACGCGCCGCCGTGATGCCATGCAGGCGCGCATGGACGCTGCCGGAATCGATGCCTGCCTGTTCACCTCCTATCACAATGTCTGCTATTTCTCCGGCTTCCTCTATTGCAGGTTCGGGCGCCGCTATGGCGCGGTTGTGAACGGCGATGGCGTGACCACCGTGTCGGCGGCGATCGATGGCGGCCAGCCCTGGCGTCGCTCGGTCGGCGACAATGTCACCTATACCGACTGGCGCCGCGACAGCTATTTCACCGCGCTGAAGGACCTGCTGCCGGGTGTGAAGCGACTTGGTGTCGAGTTCGACGAGGTCAGCCTCGATCTGAAACTGCATCTGGAGCAGCATTTTCCGGGTGTCGAGCTTGTCGATTGCGCGGCCGCGGCAATGGCGCTCCGGACGATCAAGAGCGCCGAGGAACATGTGCTGATCCGCAAGGGCGCCGACATGTGCGCTGTTGGCGGGCGGGCGCTGATGGGCGCGGTCAGGGCCGGCGTGCCCGAACATGAGATCGCGCTTGCCTCGACCGGCGCGATGGTCCGCGCCATCGCCGACAGCTTTCCCTTTGTCGAGCTGATGGACACCTGGACCTGGTTCCAGTCGGGGATCAACACCGACGGCGCGCACAA
>JAYQDX010000164.1:0-3391 GCA_038138545.1 Rhodobiaceae bacterium
GGCTGACAGGCGTCGGGGCCTATAGCCCGACGCAGACGAACTTGATCTCGAGGAACTCGTCGATCCCGTATTTCGAGCCCTCGCGGCCGAGGCCGGAGCTCTTCACCCCGCCGAACGGCCCGACCTCAGACGAGAAAATGCCGGTATTCGCCGACACCATGCCATATTCCAGCGCCTCGCTGACGCGGAACAGCCGCGTCGTGCTGTCGGTGAAGATATAGGCGGCAAGGCCGAATTCGGTGTCATTCGCCATCGCGACGGCCTCCTCGTCGGTGGAGAACCGGAACAGGCCCGATACCGGCCCGAAGGTTTCCTCGCCGAACATCTGCATCTCCGGCGTCATGCCGGACAGCACCGTTGGCTGGAAGAAGGTGCCGCCAAGTTCATGCCGCCCGCCACCGGTCAGCAGCTCGGCCCCCTTGTCCAGCGCGTCGGCGACATGGCGCTCGATCTTGTCCAGCCCCTGCTTATCGATGATCGGTCCCTGTTCGACGCCGTCCTCCATGCCGTTGCCGACCTTCATCGCGGCGCTCGCCTCGACAAGCCGCCGCGCAAACTCGTCATGAATGCCGTCCTGCACGAAGATGCGGTTGGCGCAGACGCAGGTCTGGCCGGCATTGCGGTATTTCGAGGCCATGGTGCCGGCGATCGCAACGTCGATATCGGCGTCGTCGAAGACGATCAGCGGCGCGTTGCCGCCAAGCTCGAGGCTCATCTTCTTCAGGGTGTCGGCGCTCTGGCGCATCAGGATGCGGCCGACCTCGGTCGAGCCGGTGAAGGTCATCTTGCGGATCCGGTCATCGGCGCACAGCGCCGTGCCGATGGCCGGCGCGTCCATGCCGGTGACGATATTGATCACGCCGGCCGGAATGCCGGCCCGGTGCGCCAGTTCGGCCAGCGCCAGCGCCGACAGCGGCGTCTGTTCGGCCGGTTTCAGAACGCAGGCGCAGCCCGCGGCGATCCCCGGCGAGACCTTGCGGGTGATCATCGCGATCGGAAAATTCCAGGGCGTGATGGCACCAAACACGCCGACAGGCTGCTTGAAGGTCAGGAAACGCTTGTCCGGGATCGGGCTTTCCATGACATCGCCGCAGACCCGCCGCGCCTCCTCGGCGAACCAGTCGACAAAGGTGGCGCCATAGGCGATCTCGCCGCGCGCCTCGGTGATCGGCTTGCCCATCTCGGTGGTCAGGATGACGGCCAGATCCTCGGCATTGGCGAGGATCAGCTCGTACCATTTGCGCATCACCATGGCGCGGTCCTTGGCGGTGCGCGCGGCCCAGGCAGCCTGCGCCGGCACCGCGGCATCGATCGCCGCCGTGACCGCTTCAGCGCCCAGATCGGCCACCTCGGCGACGGTCTCGCCGGTCGCCGGGTTGGTGACGCCAAAGCGCCTGTTCTGCGGTGCCTGTACCCAGACACCATTGATATAGGCGTCGGCGCGAAGCAGGGTTGGATCGTTCAGCTTCATGGCTCGCGGTCTCCTGGAATGAATCAATCTGCCTCGGTTCCGGTTCCGGGCTCAGTCGCGGTTTCAATCACGGGGCGGCAACGGACGCCGGTTCATCGTCTCGAAGGGGCCGCCATCGAAGCCAAGCCGGTGCGCCCGCGCCACCTCGACATATTGTGACGCCGATTTACGGTTGTTGGCGAGATCCTCCTCGCTGAGGTCGCGCATCTTGCGGGCCGGCCGGCCGGCCCATAATTCACCCGCCGGGATCACCTTGCCCGGGGTCAGCATGGCGCCGGCGGCCAGCATGCCGGTCGGCTCGATCACCGCGCCATCCATGACAATCGCTCCCATGCCGACAAATCCGCCATCGCCGATGGTACAGGCATGGACCAGCGCGCAATGCCCGATGGTGACATCATTGCCGATGATTGTTGGAAAGGTGCGGCTGTCGATATGGATGCAGCTATTGTCCTGGATGTTGGTGTTCGCGCCGACGGTCACATAATTGTTGTCGCCGCGGATTGTCACATTGTGCCAGACGCTGCTGTGCGCGCCGATTCGCACCGCACCGACAATGGCGGCTGTCGGCGCGACGAATACGGTGCCGTCGATTTCCGGCACAAGATCCATGAAGGGCGCGATATAGGCGCGTCTTATATGGGCGCCTGACGGGCCGTCCTCGGTCAGGTCATGGGTCATGCGGATTCTCCTTCGGGCGAGATAGACTAACATGGCTTACCGGCAACAGGTGCCGATTTACAGAGATTTTTAACCTTCATGTTTATTGAAAACGCCGACTGCTGTACCAAGATACGGAACAACGCAAATCTACGGAGGCTGACATGGCATTCACTCTACCGGACCTGCCCTACGCGCATGACGCGCTGGCCAATCTGGGCATGAGCGCGGAGACGCTCGAATATCACCACGACCTGCATCATAATGCCTATGTCGTGAACGGCAACAAGCTGGTCGCCGGTACCGAATGGGAAGGCAAGTCTCTCGAGGACATCATCACCGGCACCTATGACGCCTCCGCCGTGGCGCAGAACGGGATCTTCAACAACGCCTCGCAGCATTGGAATCACAACCAGTTCTGGGAAATGATGGGCCCGGGCGAGTCCGGCATGCCGGGCGAGCTGGAATCGGCGCTGAAAGAAAGTTTCGGCAGCGTCGATGCCTTCAAGGATGAATTCAAGGCGGCCGGCGCCGGACAGTTCGGTTCGGGCTGGTGCTGGCTGGTCAAGACAGCCGATGGCGGGCTGAAGGTGACAAAGACGGAGAATGGTGTGAACCCGCTCTGCTTTGGCCAGACAGCGCTTCTTGGCTGCGATGTGTGGGAACATTCCTACTATATCGATTTCCGCAACAAGCGGCCGGACTATCTCGCCAATTTCCTTGACCGGCTGGTCAATTGGGAAAATGTGGCCTCGCGCCTCTAGACACCGAAAATTTGTCCATCAGCCCCGCCAGGCCTCGGCCCGGCGGGGTTTTTTTATGTTTTGGTTGTTTTGCATCTGCCGCATTTGCACCCCAAACGCGCCACATTGAGATACTTAATCGGCGTTATAAGGAAAGCAGTTCAAGAGCCCTCCAACCCATGAATGAAAGGATCGAATCATGGCAGCAGCAGCCATTCTGTTTCTCATCGGTGTCGGTTTCTACAACAGCGACGGCATGTCCGAATTCCGCGAACACAGCAATCACAACGCACAATATGTCTTCGCTTATGTCGAGGAATGCGAAAGCGGCCTTCGCGATTCGGGATATGCCTATGCGCCGTCGGGAAGCCTTGTCCTGAAACAGGTCAACCGTGACGGCACCGTCGGCGAGGTATGCGCCGAATAACGGGGCCGAATAAAGGTGCCGAATAGCGCAACCTCGCGCGGCGCGGCTGTCAGTCCTGCGGATTGCCGTCGCCGACCATGCTGTTGACGC
>JAYQDX010000165.1:0-3138 GCA_038138545.1 Rhodobiaceae bacterium
CAGCGCGCCCCTTTCGGATGTCACCGGGGCCGATATCGCGCGGCTTGGCGGCGCGGCGCTGGCCATCCGGTTTGATACATTTTCCGACGGGCGGGGCTTTACCGCCGCCCGCCATATTCGCGCGGTGCTGGCCTATGAAGGCCCGCTTGTGGCGCAGGGCCATATCATTCCCGATCAGGCCGACTATCTGCGGCGTTGCGGCTTCACCCATGCCGAGATCAGCCTGTCCGCGGCGCCGCAATGGCGCCGCTCGCTGGCCCTGGCGCCGCCCGCCATGCAGCCTGTTCTGGGCTCGCCGCGCGCCCGCTCACTGATCCCGGATCGGCGGGCCCGGAACCCGGGTCACCGGGCCCGCCGGCCGGAGTGACTCCCGGGCTGACGCCCGGCCCGGCCCTCTCAGGCCAGTTTGTCTCACCGCTTCCTCTATTGCCCTGACGCGGAAATCCCCCTATTTAATCGCTGGGCGTCGTGCCCCCGCCGCAAGTGTTTTTCAGACGAGCCACAGTCATGACCGATCCGCAAAAAACCGACATCATCATCATTGGCGCCGGCCCCTGTGGTCTGTTTGCTGTGTTCGAGCTTGGTCTTCTCGATCTGCGTTGCCACCTTGTCGACATTCTCGACAAGCCGGGCGGGCAATGCGCCGAGCTTTATCCGGAAAAGCCGATCTATGACATTCCGGCATTGCCGGTTTGTACCGGCCAGGAGCTGACCGACCGGCTGATGGAGCAGATCGCCCCCTTCGGCCCGGTCTTTCATTATGGCCAGATGGCCGAGGCGCTGGAAAAGCTTGATGATGGAACCTGGCTGCTGACGACAAGTGATGGTGTGAAGCTGAACGCGCCGGTTGTGGTGATTGCCGCCGGCGGTGGATCCTTCGTGCCGAAGCGCCCGCCGCTTGACGGCCTCGATGCCTATGAGGCGACCGGCGGTGTGCAATATGCGGTGCGCCGCCGTGATACGCTGGCCGGCAAGAGGCTTGTCATCGCCGGCGGCGGCGACTCGGCGCTCGACTGGACGGTAAACCTGGTCGATATTGCCGAATCGGTGACGCTGGTGCATCGCCGTGATGATTTCCGCGCCGCGCCGGACACGGTGGCAAAGATGCGGGCGCTGGTCGATGAAGGCCGGGTGACGCTGCAGATCGGTCAGCTGAAGGGGGTCGAGGGCACGGATGGCCAGCTTGGCAAGGTGCTGGTCCAGGCCGCCGGCGCCGACGCGCCAACGGCGCTTGATGCCGATGTGCTGCTGCCGTTCTACGGCCTGACCATGAAGCTTGGCCCGATCGCCGATTTCGGTCTGAATCTCGAGGAAAACCTGATCCCCGTCGATACCGAGCGGTTCGAGACCTCCGAGCCCTCGATCTTTGCCATCGGTGATATCAACCATTATCCCGGCAAGCTGAAACTGATCCTGTCCGGCTTCCACGAAGCGGCGCTGATGGCGCATGCGGCGCATGGAATCGTTCATCCCGAGAAGAAGATCAGGTTCCAGTACACGACCTCATCCTCATCGCTTCAGCAGAAGCTTGGCGTCGCCTGATTTTTTTCGTCGGAATTTCTTGACAATTCACGGCATCGCGCCCACCTCTGGCGGGTGCTGGCTGGCACTCGCTTTCGGTGAGTGCCAGTAATTGATTACAAACCCAACTGGAGGAGAAAGAGGCATGAAGTTCAGGCCCCTTCACGACCGTGTGGTTGTTCAGCGGACCGAGTCCGAGGAAAAGACCGCAGGTGGCATCATTATTCCGGACACCGCCAAGGAAAAGCCGATGGAAGGCAAGGTCATTGCCGTCGGTGGTGGCGCCCGTGACGAGCAGGGCAAGGTACAGCCGCTCGATGTCAAGGCAGGCGACGCCGTTCTGTTCGGCAAATGGTCCGGAACGGAAGTCAAGATCGATGGGCAGGATTACCTGATCATGAAGGAATCCGACATCATGGGAATCATCGAGTAATCGGTCCCGACCATCGTCTGACCACAAAATAAGATAGAAGGATGAAAAGAAATGGCTGCTAAGGAAGTCAAATTCGGCTCTGACGCCAGGACACGGATGCTCGAGGGCGTCGACACCCTGGCCAACGCCGTGAAAGTCACACTCGGCCCGAAAGGCCGTAATGTCGTGCTCGAGAAGTCGTTCGGTGCCCCGCGCATCACCAAGGACGGCGTGACCGTCGCCAAGGACATCGAGCTGAAGGACAAGTTCCAGAACATGGGCGCGCAGATGGTGCGCGAGGTGGCCTCGAAGGCCAATGATGTTGCCGGTGACGGCACCACCACCGCGACCGTCCTTGCCCAGTCGATCGCCCAGGAAGGCGCCCGCGCCGTGGCCGCCGGCATGAATCCGATGGATCTGAAGCGCGGCATCGACATGGCTGTTGAGTCGGTTGTCGCCGAGCTTGAGAAGCAGTCGAAGAAGATCTCCACCTCCGACGAGGTTGCCCAGGTCGGCACCATCTCGGCGAATGGCGAGGAAGAAATCGGCAAGATGATCGCCGAGGCCATGGAGCGCGTCGGCAATGAAGGCGTGATCACGGTTGAAGAGGCGAAGAGCCTCGACACCGAGCTTGATGTCGTCGAGGGCATGCAGTTCGACCGCGGTTACCTGTCACCCTATTTCGTGACCGACGCCGAGAAGATGCGCGCCACGCTCGAGGACCCGTACATTCTGCTCCATGAGAAGAAGCTGTCCAATCTTCAGGATATGCTGCCGATCCTGGAAAAGGTCGTGCAGTCGGGCCGTCCGCTGTTGATCATCGCCGAGGATATCGAGGGCGAGGCGCTTGCCACGCTCGTCGTGAACCGCCTTCGTGGCGGCCTCAAGGTTGCCGCCGTCAAGGCCCCCGGCTTTGGCGACCGCCGCAAGGCCATGCTCGAGGACATCGCGATCCTGACCAAGGGCACCGTGGTGTCCGAGGAAGTCGGCATCTCGCTCGACGCGGTGACACTGGACATGCTCGGCTCGGCCAAGCGTGTCGAGATCACCAAGGACGAGACCACCATTGTCGACGGCATTGGCGAGAAGTCCGAGATCGAGGCCCGCTGCTCGCAGATCCGCGCCCAGGCCGAGGAAACCACCTCGGATTATGACCGCGAGAAGCTGCAGGAGCGTCTTGCCAAGCTGGCTGGCGGCGTTGCCGT
>JAYQDX010000166.1:0-584 GCA_038138545.1 Rhodobiaceae bacterium
CTAACCGCTTGTGAGAGTTGCAGATTTTGATCTGCTACACATATTCCCCGCAGCATCAAACGCGATTTCATAGGTGGCCGAGGCGCCGTCCTCTTCGTTGGTGACGCCAATGACAAACTGTGCCGGATCGAAATCACCGGCAGGCATGATCTGCAGATCATCGATCATGCTACCAAGGCTTTTCGCATCCACCTCGCAATTGGTTGAAGAATCGAATTCTTCAATGGACGACAGGATCGCTGCAAAAGCCTCTGACGGTATCTCCACGGCCTGTTTGTCAATGACAACAACTTTGGAGGGAGGAGGAGCAGGGGTGTCATCACATGCTGAAAGCGTCATGAGTGATGCGGCCAGAAATATCGCCAGTGTGAGAAGACCTCCTGGATCAGAGATCTGCCTGTCAGCCTTGAAGTTTTGCATCAATCAAACCCGCTACCCAAACATCGTGATGTCAAATCACCCGGAGGACACCCGGTAGAATGTACCTACAAGGACCGCCAGAGCAAATACCGTGCTGAGAACCCCACCGGAGTTTTGACCCCCTTTCGTACCGTGAAACCCGGCCTTGAAGGCCGAACGGATGT
>JAYQDX010000166.1:594-3076 GCA_038138545.1 Rhodobiaceae bacterium
CTAACCGCTTGTGAGAGTTGCAGATTTTGATCTGCTACACATATTCCCCGCAGCATCAAACGCGATTTCATAGGTGGCCGAGGCGCCGTCCTCTTCGTTGGTGACGCCAATGACAAACTGTGCCGGATCGAAATCACCGGCAGGCATGATCTGCAGATCATCGATCATGCTACCAAGGCTTTTCGCATCCACCTCGCAATTGGTTGAAGAATCGAATTCTTCAATGGACGACAGGATCGCTGCAAAAGCCTCTGACGGTATCTCCACGGCCTGTTTGTCAATGACAACAACTTTGGAGGGAGGAGGAGCAGGGGTGTCATCACATGCTGAAAGCGTCATGAGTGATGCGGCCAGAAATATCGCCAGTGCAAATAACTTGCTGAGAAACCCACCTGAGTTTTTCCACCCTTCGTTCCGTGAAACCCGGCCATGAAAGCCGAGCGGATGTTATGCAAGCGCGGAGACGCTGATGATTTGAAGCTTCTTCAAGGTCAAACATTTTTCTGATGCTGAGAAATGAGGTGTTTTACGGGTGGGTGCGCCTGGATCAATGTTGGCTGAGGGCGCGGACATCTCGTCGCAAGTGACTGTACAGGGCTGGTTCTGTTATCTGCAGAATGCCCGCCGCAGCCTGAATAATCCGTTTGCAAACCGTTACACTGATATATCATGCTGGAGACGGTGCAGGCGGCACAGGGCGCAAGACCAATGGAAATGTTGTTGACGACGAACCTTGTCTTAGCGGCACTACTGATCATTGGCGGTGTGTTGACCATCAAGCTGGGGGTGAAAGTTGTTCCCCAGTCGAAGGTTTATGTGGTTTAAGGTTTCGGTAAATATTCACGGACATTGAATGCCGGCCTGTCGACATAGCATGTAGTATGAATTGGATCCGCATCACATCCAACATCGTCATCATCGCGCTCGCGCTGTGGGCGGTCTATGTCACCATCACGGCGCTGTTCGGCGTGACGCTATATTTTCCGTTTCGGGTGGCCGGGGCGGATAGCATCCCCGAACATCGCTGGCAGTCGACGCGACTGTCGGTGTTCGTGACCTTTGCCTATTATGCTGTCATCCATCTGGTGAATGGCAGCCGCGAGATCTATCCGATTCATTTCCTGAAAGTCTATCTGTTCGTGCTCACCGCCGTTGGCACATTGGTGTTCGTCAAGGCCGGGGTGCCGCCGCATGAATATGTCGTGCCGGTCTTTTTCGCCGCCTGCGCGCTAATCCTCCATATCGGCTCACGGCCGCGTTTCAGGAAATACTTCGCCCGGAAATAGGGTTTTTCCGGCTGTCGGCGAGTTCATAAATGTGCATGCTGAGACCGTAGGGTCGCGATCACAGGGCCGGGATCACAGCCCCGGGATCATAAGGCCGGGTGAGGGAATGTCATGTCGACGATCATGTTTCAGATCATTGCTGCGGGCATCGGTGCCTGTATTGTTTTCGATCTCTGGCAGCGCCTCTTTGCCATGTTCACCGGTATCCCGCCAAGCAACTGGGCCATGGTCGGACGCTGGCTTCTCGGGGTGATGGGAGGACAGGGGCTGATCGCGCGTGATCTCGCCGCGAGGCCGGCCCGCCGCAACGAGGCGACGGCCGGCTGGGTGCTGCACTATGTGGTGGCGGTTGGCTATGCCGTGCTCTATGCGGGGCTTATGGGGGCGGGCTGGCTGCACGCCAGCCTCGTCGACGGGCTGATCTTCGGGCTTGTCAGCGTGGTCGTGCCCTGGTTTTTCTTCATGCCCGCGCTTGGCAACGGGATGATGGCGCGGTTGGCCCCAAACCCGCCGCTGGCCTGCGCGGTGGCGCTTGTGATGCATGCGGTGTTCGGGCTGGCGCTTGGCGGCGGTTTCGCGCTACTCGGCGGCTAATCGCCGGTTACTTTCGCAATGCCGGCAGACCGACGCTGTCAAGATGGGCTTTGATGATCGGCGCGAAATCCTTCGCCCGGAACAGGTGAACGGCGCGGCGCGGTTCCCTAGTCGCCGAATTCGAGGTCGGGGCTGGTTATCCCCTTCTGGATTTCGGCCCGCGCCTCGAACTTCGTGGCCATGTCGCCCTGGACCTGCTTGATCATCGGGAAGGCGGCGTCCAGATCCGCCTGGCTGCTGAACCAGATCAGCGTCATGCCGCGATCCGGTGCGATATGAAATGACCGCATGCGGTGCGCACCTGGAATCTCCTTTGGAGCGTTCTGTTCTGCCCAGTCATGCGCCAGCCCCATCAGTGCCGGGTTCATATATCTCATGGTCATAATAATCACGAATTCAACAGACGTGCTCATGCGCCAAAATCCTTATCCAAAAAAACTCATGCTGAAAGTCATCCTCCCAGATGCCGCAACAAGATTTGTCGCGGTCACATCAAGGAGCCGATGACATGCTGCATCGCCGTATTTCGTAAGCAAGCCCGGCTGCGTCATATACGGCAATCTGGACGATTGATTTTTCCGCATGGTACCTACATGGTTGCA
>JAYQDX010000167.1:0-3031 GCA_038138545.1 Rhodobiaceae bacterium
GAAACCGGGATCAACCATCGCCTTCACCTCTGGCCTTTCACGGCGGTCCGGCCGTGGCCGGTCTGCCTCTCCCCCGACATGTTCCGCGACCTTGCGCCGATAATCGCCATCGCGTCAAGCGGTCGGGCGAACCCGTCGCCGACTTTGTCGTCACGGAAATGTGAAGGAATCCCCGGGAAAAATTTACCTGTCCCGGGCCATGCCTGTATGTCATGGAAACGAACGCATACAGGGGCCGCCTGAACGGCCCGCATGAAACCGCTACGCCGGGTCCGGCGGTGTCGGTATCATCATCGCTGGCGCTATCACGCATGGCGCCATCATCGGCGGCGCTCGCAACCCTGCTGGCCATCTTCAGCCTGACCCTCGCCGCCTGTGGCGGTGGTGGAGGCGGTGGACCTGCTACCTCGACCAGTGCCGCACTTCAGCAATATATGCAGGGGCCACAAATCCCTTCATATGCGCTTGGCGCAATCGGTGCATCCCCGACTGGTGGCGTTGGGCAAGCACGCGGCCAGGGTGTGTCTGTGGCGGTGATTGACAGCGAGATCGATGACGGTCATCCAGATTTGCGCGATGCTTTTGCCCGCGACGGCGATGGTAACGCGATCGGAAGAAACGTGGTTGCAGGCCATGATGACACACGCCCTGTTGCGCAGCGCCTGAGAAAACCGCGCCCTGACATTAAGGAAAATGCTACCGCGGATGAAAGACGTCAGGCCGAGCAGCAAATAGATACCACTTTTGGAAGGTCAATTTCCCATGGCACGCATGTGGCTGGGATTATCGGCGCACGTGACAACGGCTTTGGCGGAGTTGGCGTTGCGCCCGAGGCAAAGCTCGTACCGATTACGCTTTTTCCCGATCACGATTCAGTTCAGTACAACAGATACAGGCTCACTAGCCTGAATGGCAGTGATTTACCAGAATGGAATCAGCAAATTGCCGCTTCAGTGAATTATGCCGTGACTCGAAACGCATTCGTGATCAACAACAGCTGGGGGTATCCTTGGAATCTATACGACATTCGTTCGTCACTAAACAGCCCCGGCGAACCTTATTATTTCCACCTTCCAAATTTCTTTCTAGCTGTCAATTCTGCTGTCAGATTGAATCTCCATCAGCAGATTTTCGACGTGGGTGCCATTGCCGCTTGGGAACGTGCGGTAGCCAATGATACGGCTATTGTCTTTGCGGCGGGAAATGACGGTTGGAATAGTGAAACAGGTGAGCACAAAACTTTTTCAAAGGGCAGTAAAGGCCGGAACTGGACTGATTACAGATTTGATGAATTTAAATACAGAAGAACCGTTCCACGCCAGATCAACTTGCCCGATGGTTCAGGCCGTTTTGTGGATGTGCCGGCAAATATTCCCGCTCTCGAAAGCAGCTATTTCCTGACCAACCGCAAGCTGCGAGGGTCATGGTTGGCGGTTGTTAATGTCAACAGACAGAATATCATTCACTGGTCAAGCAACGGTTGTGGCATCGCAAAGGATTATTGCCTTGCAGCGCCGGGTACGGACATCAAGTCGACCTTTGTGCGCGGTGAAAAGCAGGACGACGGTGATGAAACCCATCCGAATCCGGATGGTGATGTGGACGACAAGGCAGGCGACGGCTACGGCACCAATTCCGGCACGTCGATGGCAGCGCCAATGGTGTCCGGCGCGCTGGCGGTCCTGAAATCAAAACATCCGCGGATGACCGCCCGTCAGGCGGTGAAGGCGGTTCTCTGCACCGCAACCGATCTCGACAAATCGACCGGCAGGCCGGCGAAGTCCATCGAGGAGTGCGCTGATAAGGGGCCGGAAGCCACCCACGCCAACGGCTGGACGCCGAGCGAGGTCTATGGCCATGGCCTGTTGAACCTGGCGCGGGCGCTGCGGCCGATCGGCCCGACCCGCGCCGCGGCGGCGGGCGCTTTCGGTGTCGCGGCGGCGGCCGATACGCGGGTGGCGTTCTCATCGGCTTTCGGCAATGCCGCGCCGTCACAGGAGCTGGATTTCGGCGGGTTGGACATGTTCGGCCGGGTCTATCGCTTCCGTGCGCCGCTGCAGGACCGGGTGATGCCGGGGCCGCGGCTTGCCGGGGTGATGGCGATGACCGCGCCGCCGCCGCCGGTCGTGATGGGGCGGGGCGAGGGCGTGACAACGCTGCTGCGTCGTTCCACCAATGTCGACAGCGCGATTGGCGGTGGCGGGGTGGTCAGCTATCTGGGTGCCCGCTCGCGCACCGACCTTGCGCTGGTGAACCGGCGGACCGGGGCGGCGCTGTCGCCGGCGGCGCTATTGCGCCAGGGTGATGATGTGGCACCGGTGTGGGAATCACTGGCCCCACAGGCGCGCGACATCATCGGCGCCAGTTCGGACTGGCAGATGGCACCGAACCTTCATGCCGGGGTGTTCTTCTCGCGCGCCACTGTTGCCGCGGCGACACAGCGGGGCGAGTCCTATTCGGTCCGTGACTATGGCGTCAGCAGCCGGGTCGGCAGCCGCGCCGGCGGCGTCGAGGCGCGGCTTGGCCGGATGAATGAAAACGGCCGGTTCCTTGGCAGCCGGCCGGAAGGCGGCTATGCGCTGGCGCGCCCGACAAGGTCGGACTATCTGCGGCTGCGCGCATCGCACCGGCTGGCCCCGGGGGTGTCGGTCGGGGCCGAATGGCTGCGCCTGCGCGCAAGGGTGGATTTCCGGCATGACGGTTTTGTCCGCGACATGGCGCTTGATGCGCGGGCCGCCGGGGTGCATCTGGCGGCAGACGATCTGGCGCGAGACGGTGACAGGCTGGTCCTGCATTATGGCGAACCGCTGGCGGTGACCGGCGGGGTGATGCGTCAGACCTCGGTCACCGGCTACACATCATCGGGTGCCTACCGGGCGACGACGCGTGATCTTGATCTGGCGGTCAGGAAACGCCACCGCATGGCGCAGATGGTCTATCAGCGGCCGCTTGGTGGCCGGGTCAGCGGTTTCGCGGCGGCGGCGCATCACCGGAACTGGAGCCATCAGGGCGGCCTGACCAACAATCTGGT
>JAYQDX010000168.1:0-3009 GCA_038138545.1 Rhodobiaceae bacterium
CCGGGGGAGTTGCCGGGGGAGTTGCCGCCGGGACCACCTTGTTAGCCTCGGTTGTTGGCGCCACGCCATCATCCCGGTCACCGGCCCCGGCCCCCCTGGTTTCCAGGAGGGTGCGAATGATCGTCTCGATGTCCTGTATCGTGACAGGTTCGACGTCTGGGCCAGCATCACCATCCAGCGGCGCGGCCTCGGCCGTCTGCATATTGGACGCCTCCACCAGCGGCGCGTCGGCGCGGCTCCCAGCTGGCATCTGCTCCGGCGTCGGCGCTTTGGATGATGACAGCACCTCCTCGACCACCGGCTCCATGGCTTCGAGAAGCGCGGTGCCGGCGGTTTCGGAGGAATCGATTCCGGCTGCCCCGTCACGGCCAGCCGTTTTCGCCGCGTCGTACATCAGCGGTGCCTTGCCGATCCAGCTGGTAAAGGATTGTTCCGGCGAGGCCATGAACAGATAGCCAAGCGCCGAGAGAACGGTAATGTTGAAGATGAGGTATCGCATGAAAACTGGTCTCCGGTTCAAGAAGAGGTAACAGGGGCACCGGCATCAACCTCGCCGCTGTCCGGATCGGCAACCGAAGTGCTGCCAAGCGCCAGTGAGGCATTCAGAACAATGAGGATGGTGCGTAGAATGGCCGAGAGCGGCAATCCGATCACCGATGTCAGGAAGGCCATGCTGAAATCATCAGTCAGCGTGGCAATCACCTTGTCGATGCTGTCGGGAGTGAGACTGCTGTTCGACAGCTGGCCGATTCCAAGGCTGATCCCGAGCAGGGTAAAGGTCAGGGCCAGCGTGGCGATTCCGTTGCACGCCTGCAGTCCCGCCTGTACCCATTTTTGCCGTTCAAGGTCCGTCTCGGCGTGATGCGCGCTGTCAATCATCCGCACGCAACAGAAAATGGCGGTGATGACAAGTGCCGAAAGCAACAGCAGGAAGCCGCCACCGAGCATCTCCAGGCTCCAGCCAAGGATCTGAGCCGGTGTCATGCCAGTGGCAAGGTTGGCCATGGCGATGACGATCACGACAAGCCCCAGAAACAGGCTGACCGCCTGCATCGTCAGCCCAAGCCGCCCTGCCACATGGCTGATCGGCGATATGCCACGCCTTGCCTTGAGGACGAGCGCGGTCATTTCATCGACCGCGCATTCATCAGATCGCTGGTGGACAGCCCGATAGCTTCCAGCCAGTGCGTTGGTATTGACCGGCCCGACTCGGCAGCGGAATGCACAAGGAACGACATCTCGTAATTCTTGAACACCTTCAGAACCAGCGGACTGCGTGATTCCTTCAACGCCTTGTCTTTCAACGCAATCCGCTCAAGATCGGCCAGGCGGCGCTTCGAGAAGGCTATTTTTTCCTCGCGCTGCGCCACATTCAGATCCGCATCAAGAAGATATGAGACCATGATGGAGCGCTCCCTTTCCAGGTTTTCAAGTGACCCCGCGAAGGCCGGGGCACTGGTCAAAAGCGCCGCCGCGACGAGACAGGATTTGATAATGTGACGTGTCATGTTCGATTTCCTTTCCAAATGGATCGATGGGGATTGCAGCGGCAACGACATCAGAAACTCACGAAGAGCTTCACGCCAGCGGCTGGGGATCTCAAATCAGGCGCATCAAGCATCTGCTCATTTTCCAGATAGGCGCGCTCCGCAACCTCTTCGGCGAACGCCATGGCATCGAGGGACAGAAGCTTTGCCATGTGGCCAAGCACCTCATCCTCCATGTCGAGAATCGCCAGCTGTGCTTCAACATTCATCTCCAGCCGCTGCAACTCCTCGATCTTGTTCCGCGGCGCATCAACACCGTCGGCGGCCCGGTTCAGCGGATGGTTGGCGATGGCGGCGCGGAGTGACTCGATGGCCTGCCGGTTGGCGGCGTAGTCCTCGCCAAATTTGCTTTCCGGCAGATTGGTGGAATAGAACAAATCCTCTCGCAATGCGCTCTCGACCTTCTCGGCCCGCTGCTGCGCGGTATCAATGGCAGCGACAATTTCGCGCTGGCTTTCACTGTTGCTGGCGTTGCGCCGGGCTGTTCGGGCCAGATGTCGATAAAGACGGAGCTGGGTTTCCAGTTTCTTGCGCTTCAGGGCAATCTGGTCGCCCATCAGGCCGATATAGGCACGCTTGCCTGCCAGCACCTGATGCTTGACCTCAATCGCCGCGTCACCTTCATAGAGATGCTGGTTCTCGCTCAATGACTGGATATTTGTGACTTCAGAGGCAATCTGGCGGTCGATATCCAGCATGTTGCTGGCCAGTGGCGACGCGGCAAAGTCCCGCTGAACCGCACGCTCCAGATGCTTTTGTGGCAGCACGAGGATCTTTTCGCTGATCTGTGGCTGCCAGCCCTGGCCGGTGGAGGCGAGCGCCGGACCAGTCGCCAGCAAAGCGAAGCCGGTTGCCGCGGCGATCATCACTTTGCGGGGCAGGACGCCGTGACGTCCGTGTCTCATGCCGTTCTGTTTCATGACAGGGGATCCTTTCTACCGGTTCAGTTGTTCTGCCAGTACCAGGCGCGGCGCACCTCGTCCTTGACCTTTCGGCGGGCATTCAGGGAGGCAAGCTTGTAGCCGACGCGATCATCAAAGCTGTGCAACAGCACATGCATGGTGTCGGCAAAGGAACTGCCATCGGCATAAATAAGGTCGGCGCCATCAAAGCTGGCTTCAAAATCCATCAGGGCCAGCCGCGCACTCTGGATATCGCCGCCCTTGATGTAGTTCTGGACCGCGAGGGCCTTTGCCTGCATGCGCTGATCAATATCCACAAGCGAGGCCGAATCGCGAAGCTTTGCATCACATCCGGCAAGGGTTTTTGCGCTGGCCAGATATTGGCCAGGCTCATCGCTGGCCGCCGCCTGCGCGTCCTGTTCCAGGCCGTTGCTCAGGCAGGAGTCAAAATTCAGCACATTCTGCATTTCATTGGCGCGATCAATGACCGAGGTTGTCGGCGCGGATGATGTCAGCACCGTCTGCTGGCAGGCAGCCACGCTGAGCGCACCAAGTGCGAT
>JAYQDX010000169.1:0-2896 GCA_038138545.1 Rhodobiaceae bacterium
AGCCTGCAGTCGCAGATCCAGCAATCGGTTGTCGAGGCCATTCTGGCGCGGGCCATTCTTCCCGGCGACAAGCTGCCTTCCAGCCGCGCCCTTGCCGGCCAGCTCGGCGTGTCGCGCAACACCGTTGTGCTGGCCTACCAGGCGCTGATCGATACCGGTTATGTCCAGCCGCGTGAACGCTCCGGATATGTCGTCAGCAGTGATGCCCCGGTCAGCCATCTCGCGGCGGTGCCGGGCGTGGCGACGGCTGAAGATGACGGCGAGGGAGTCGACTGGCGTGACAAGATTGTCGGTGCCTGTTCCGATATCCGGCCGGTTCGCAAGCCGCTGAACTGGCGCGAATACCCGTTTCCCTTCGTCTATGGTCAGGTGGATGACGAGCTGTTCTCGCTGACAGCCTGGCGCGACTGCGCGCGGCAGGCGCTTGGCATGCGCAATTTCGGGCGCATGGTCGGGGATTTCGGGCTCAGTGACGATCCGATGCTGCTCAACTATATCTGCTCGCGCAGCCTGCCGCGTCGCGGCATCACCGCGCGACCGGAACAGATTCTGGTGACGCTCGGCGCGCAGAATGCGCTCTATCTTGTCGCCCAGTTGCTGGTGTCGGGTGAACGCCGGGTCGTGATCGAGGACCCGGCCTATCCCGATTTGCGGGATATCCTGCAACAGCGGACCCAGCGCATCACCGCGCTGCCGGTGGATACTGGCGGTCTGGTGATCGACGAGCCGACGCTGGCGGGCAGCGATGTCGTCTTCATCACGCCAAGCCATCAATGCCCGACAACGCACACCATGCCGGCGGATCGCCGCCGCGAACTGCTGGAGCTTGCCGGCCGACATGATTTCCTGATTGTCGAGGATGATTACGAATTCGAGATGAATTTCCTTGAATCGGCGACTCCGGCGCTGAAATCGCAGGATCGCGACGGGCGGGTGATCTATGTCGGCAGCCTGTCGAAATCGGTCTTTCCCGGCCTGCGGCTTGGCTATCTGGTGGCGCCGGAGCCGCTGATCGAGGAGGCGCGCGCCCTGCGTCACCTGATCCTGCGGCACCCGCCGGGACATGCCCAGCGAACGCTCGCCTATTTCATGGCGCTTGGCCATTACGACGCGCAGATCAGGCGTTTGCGACGCCACCTTGCCGGTCGGCGGCGGGCGTTGCAGAGGGCGCTGGAATCACACCGGCTGTTCACCCAGTCCGCGTCGCATTTCGGGGGCACCAGCTTTTGGGTCAGGGGGCCTGACTGGCTTGATTCACGGCAGCTGGCCGAACAGGCCGCCGCCGATGGCGTGCTGATCGAACCCGGCGACGTGTTCTTCGCCCCCGGCTCGCCGCCGCTGAATTATTTCCGCCTTGCCTATTCATCAATCCCCGAGGCACGCATTGCCGAGGGGGTATCGCGCCTGGCATCGGCGATCGAGACAGTGCGCCACGCCAGAGGATGACTGTCCTGCCGGGGGAACAGGAGGAATGATTGACAGCACGGCTGGCAGACAGCACTTTATGGCCGCACCCGCAACGGGTGGGGAGACCTGAATGACACGATCCGTATCACCGGCGGCAAGCCCGTTCCTGACGCCTGCCGACGCGACCTGCCCGCCGGAATTCCTGGCATTGGCGAGCGGCGCCGCGCCGCGGCCGGTGGCGTTTGTCCGCGCCATCGGCAGTCCGATTCTGGAGACCGCGCGCGACGCGCTGGTGGCCGGGCTCGCGGTACCGATCCTGATTGGCGAGGCGGAACAGATCGAACATGACGCCGCCGCCATCGGCTGGAACCTTGACGGTGCGGATATCATCGACGCGGCCGGCGAACAGGCCGCCATCGATGCCGCCGTCGCCGAGGTCGGGGCCGGCCGCGCGCACGGCCTGATCAAGGGGCAGCTTCATACCGACGTCTTCATGGGCACGATCGTCAGGCGTGCCTCCGGCATCCGCACCGACCGCCGGCTGGTCCATATCTTTGCCATGCTGCCGCCCGGCGGCGGACGGCCGCTGTTGATCAGTGATGCCGCGGTCAATATCGCGCCGGATGTCGCCACCCGTACCGAGGCGGCGCTGGCGATGGCGGCGCTGCTGCGCCGGATGGGCGTCGAGACGCCGCGAATCGCCATTCTCTCGGCAACCGAATCGCAGCTTCCGGGCATGCCATCCAGTCTCGAGGCGGCCGAGATCGCGAAGGCCGCGTCGGCCAGTGATAACCTGGCGGCGTTCGCCGGGCCGCTGTCCTTCGATCTGGCGCTGTCCCCGGACTCGGTCGCCATCAAGGGCATTGCGGCTGACAGTGACACCGGCGCGGTGGCCGGATATGCCGACGGGCTGATCGTGCCTGACATTGTTTCCGGCAATGTGCTATTCAAGGCGCTCGCCTATTGCGCCGGGGGTCTTGCCGCCGGCGTCGTTCTTGGCGGCAGAGTTCCGATCATGCTGACCAGCCGGTCCGACCCGGCGGCGGCACGACTGGCATCACTTGCACTGGCGGCGATCGCCGTACAGGAGGACCACACATGACCGTTCAGCCGAAGGTCGATACCACCCCGCATGTCAGTGACGAGGTGCGTCAGACCACCTGCTACATGTGCGCCTGCCGCTGTGGCATCAATGTGCATATGCGCGATGGCAAGATCCGCTATATCGAGGGCAACCGCGACCATCCGGTCAATCAGGGCGTGCTGTGCGCCAAGGGGTCGGCCGGCATCATGCAGCATTATTCACCGGCGCGTCTTCGCGCCCCGCTGCGCCGGGTCGGGCCGCGCGGGTCCGGACAGTTCGAGGAGATCAGCTGGGAGGAGGCGCTGCAGACCGCGACCGACTGGCTGGCACCGATCCGCAAGAGCGATCCGCGCAAGCTTGCCTTCTTTACCGGCCGCGACCAGTCGCAGGCGCTGACCGGCTGGT
>JAYQDX010000170.1:0-2857 GCA_038138545.1 Rhodobiaceae bacterium
CCGCAACAGACATCACCCTTTCGTGACGCCGGGCTGGAGGCGGAGATGTGCGAGCTGATTCGCGCCGAAATGGCATCACATGAGGCGCCGCCCGAACTCTATACCCGTTTCGACTTGACCTGAGCCCCGGTTCCGGCGTACCGCCGAGCCATTCAAAACAGGATCGTAACCATGACCAATCATCTCTATGACAGCGTCTTCGGACAGCATGCCGCCAGCAGCAGGATCTTCCTCCATACCGATGCCGGCGCGGTGAGTTTCGCCGATTTCACCGCGCTCACCGATCGGCTTGCCGGGCTTCTTGTTGCTACGGGGCTGGCCCCCGGAGACCGGGTGGCGGTACAGGCTGACAAGTCGGTGATGCTGCTGGCGCTCTATGCGGCGACGGTCAAGGCCGGTGGTGTCTATCTGCCGCTGAATACCGGTTACACGGCAGCCGAGCTCGACTATTTCCTCGGTGACGCCAAGCCGCGGATCGTCGTTGTCGGAACCACCGCCGCCGATGCCATTGCGCCGCTTGCGGCGCGCGGCGGGGCGGTGCTGTTCACTCTCGACGGCGATGAGACCGGCAGCCTTGCCGAGGCGGCGGCCCAGCATCCGCCACACTTCACCGCCGTGCCCCGCGGGCCCGAGGATCTGGCCGCCATTCTCTATACCTCGGGGACGACCGGCCGGTCGAAAGGCGCGAAACTGTGCCACCGCAATCTGTTGTCCAATGCCGAAGTGCTTCGTGACTACTGGCGCTTTACCGCCGATGACGTGCTGCTTCACATGCTGCCGATCTATCACACGCACGGGCTGTTTGTTGCCAGCAACCTGCTGGCGATGGTTGGTGGGTCGATGATCTTCCTGCCGAAATTCTCGGTGGATGCGGCGCTCAAATGGTTGCCAACAGCCACCACGATGATGGGCGTGCCGACCTTCTACACCCGCCTTCTCGACAGCGACGGGTTCACCGGCGAGGCGAGCGCGCATATGCGGCTGTTCATCTCCGGATCGGCACCGCTTCTCGCCGAGACGCACAGACAGTTCGAGCAGCGCACCGGCAAGGCGATCCTCGAACGTTACGGGATGACGGAAACCAACATGTGCACCTCCAATCCCCATGATGGCGACCGGCGCGCCGGCACGGTCGGCTTTCCGCTGCCGGGGGTCGAGTTGCGGATCGCCGATGCCAGGACCGGCGCCGAGCTTGCCGATGGCGAGATCGGGATCATCGAGCTGCGCGGTGACAATGTCTTTCTCGGCTATTGGGAGATGGAGGAGAAGACGGCGGAATCCTTCCGCGATGACGGGTTCTTCATCACCGGCGACATGGCCATGCGCGATGGTGACGGCTATGTCAGTATTGTCGGGCGCGACAAGGACCTGATCATCTCGGGCGGCCTGAACGTCTATCCAAAGGAGGTCGAGGGGCTGATCGACGCGCTTGACGGGGTGCTGGAAAGCGCTGTCATCGGCGTGCCGCACCGCGATTTCGGCGAGGCCGTTGTCGCCATTGTCGTTCGTGAGGACAAGGCCCTTGAGGCCGGGACCATCGAAGCCACACTGGCGACACAGCTGGCGAAATTCAAACAGCCCAAATCAGTCATCTTTGCCGATGCGCTGCCCCGCAACAGCATGGGCAAGGTCCAGAAGGCCGAACTTCGCAAGGCGCATGGCGAGCTGTTCAGCTGAGGTGTGACCAACCGGTCCGTCACGATTCCCGGCCAGCCCGGCGAAGCTGGCGCTCGCGCCGCAGGATGAAGATCGACGAGGCGATGATGATGGTGCTGCCGACAAGGATCTCGGCCGTCAGCACCTCGCCGAACATCAGCACACCGGCGCCGATCCCCATCGGAATCGACAGATAGTGGAGCGGCGCCAAAATGCTGGCCGGCACCAGCTTGTGACTGAAGGCAAGGCCGAATTGCTGGAAGCTTGACAGCACGCCGATGCCAATCAGAAGCGCCAGATCCGACCCGCCGGTCGGCAGCGGTGCATCGGCCGCCACAACGATCAGCGCGAAGACAATCGTCCCCATGCCATTATGCCAGACGGCGGTTGTCGCCGGGCTGTCATGCCGGCCAAGCCGACGCAGCGTGATCATCATCAGCGCGCCGAAGAAGGGTGAGCCGAGGCCAAGCAGAATGCCTGTGAATGTCCATCCCCCCGCCGCCGGGTTCAGCAGCAGCATGGTCCCGCCAAAGCCGGCAATGACCGCCGACCAACGGCGCCAGCCCACACGCTCGCCAAGCATCATCGGGGCCAGCAGCGTGACGAACAGCGTCAGCGTCTGGAACAGCACGGTGACAAGCGACAGCGGCATCAGGTCGAGCGCCGCGTAGAAACAGGCAAGGCTGATCAACCCGGTGGCGATCCGCAGCGACAGCGTTCGCGGCCGGCTGATGCTGAACGCCGACCGCCCACGCTGCCACACCGCCGTCGCCAGCAAGAGCGGCAGGCAGAGCGCATAGCGGAACAGCAGGATGGTCGTTGTCGCGATATCGTCCGAGACCAGCTTCACCAGCGCCGAGACCACCACCATCATGGTGATCTCGCCAAGCGCCACACTGACGCCAAGCGGCAAATTCGTCAGCCCCTCATCACGGCCCCGGATATCACGGCCCCGGATATCACGGTCCCGGATATCACTGTCACCGCTCACCACAATGGCCCGGCAGGCGCCGCTGCCATGCCGCTATTCCTCGATCTCGAAATGTTCAAGATGCTTGTCGGAAATGCTGATCCCGAGACCCGGCAGATCATCGTCGAGCTGCAGATAGCCGTCCTCGGCATCCGGGTCGCCCTCGAAAATGTAATAGAACAGCTCATTGCCGACCTCGACATCGAAGACCGGGAAATATTCCGCGATCGG
>JAYQDX010000171.1:0-2834 GCA_038138545.1 Rhodobiaceae bacterium
GCATCTCGTCATAGCTGTCGCAGACAATCACCTCGCCATAGTCGCGCCAGCTGACCGCTGCCGTGTCGGCGGTTGGCAGAATGCCCAGAATGCGGTCGATCTCGGCAAGCGTATCATTCGCCAGCGCCTCGGAATTCGTCAGCAGCACCGCCGGTGAATTGTAGCCATGCTCGGCCTGCCCCAACAGGTCGGTGGCGCAGAGTTCGGCGTCCACGGTCTCGTCGGCAATCACCATTGTCTCGGTTGGACCGGCGAACAGATCGATCCCGACGCGCCCGAAGAGCTGGCGTTTCGCCTCGGCGACAAAGGCGTTGCCGGGCCCGACAAGCATATGAACCGGTTCGATGGTCTCGGTGCCGATGGCCATCGCACCGACAGCCTGAATGCCGCCAAGGGCATAGATTTCATGCGCGCCGCCAAGATGCATCGCCGCGATGACCGCCGGGTTCGGCTTGCCCTCGAATGGCGGGGTGGTGGCGACAATGCGCGGCACGCCGGCCACCGAGGCCGTGAGGACAGACATATGCGCGGACGCCACCATCGGGAATTTGCCGGCGGGAACATAACATCCGACAGATTGCACCGGAATGTTGCGATGGCCGAGAATGACGCCCGGCATCGTCTCGACCTCGACATCCTTCATCGAGTCACGCTGGATCTCGGCAAATGCGCGAATCTGGTCCTGGGCAAAACGGATATCGTCCATGTCGCGCGGCGAGACCTGCGAGATCAGCTCATCGATTTCCTCCTGCGACAGGCGGTAGCTGGCCGGAGAAAAATTGTCGAATTTTTCCGCCAGTTCACGCACCGCGGCGTCGCCACGAGCCTCTATCTCGGCAAGCGCCGACTCGACGACGGCGCGGACCCTGGCATCATCGTCCGAGCGTTCCTGCTGCGGTTTGCCTGTCTTCAAATATCTTATTGCCATTCTCAGCTCCGCTACCTTTTGTGATCGGGGCGCGGTGCCGGCCGCTCGCCGCGGTCGAATGCCTCCCACCCCTCACCATTGAAAACATCGACACCAAGCTGTGCCATCACATGCGGGAAATCGACCATCACCCAGTTGTCGACGATCTTCCCGTCAACGACCTTCCAGAAATCCATATATCGGATTTCAACCGTCTTGCCGGTTGGCGCGATCCCCATGAAAATGCCGGAATGCACGGCCTCCTGGCGCCCGAAAGCCGCCGCCCATTCCCCCATATACAGCCGCGCCTCGTCGATACAGACCTTGTCCGAGAAGGCTGCCTGGAAGGGGCGCTGCCAGTTGTCCTGAAATTCCTTCAGGCCGGTCTTGGTGCCGCATCCGGCATTGCCCATCCAGCGAAATCCCTCGGCAAAGAAATCGCCGATATCATCAATCCGGTGATCGTTCAGCCCATCGACCATGCCTTCGATCACACGCCGTGTCTCGGCGGTTTTGGCCATGTCGGTATCGCGCGTCAGGGCTGCCTGTTCAGGTCGTTCACCGGCCATGATCAGTCCGCCCCCAGACGCTGGCCATCTGTCGCGTCGAACAGATGGCAGGCGGCGCGTGGCAGCGTGATGTGCACTTCCTCGCCGATTTTGGCCCGGAATTCCTTATGTGCCTTCACCGCGACCATTGAGTCGCCGGCACGTACCGTCACCATCGTGGCATCGCCAAGAAGCTCCATCGCATAGACAGGCGCCGAAATCACCCCGGTCGAGGCGCTCAGGCGCGGCTTGCCACCGGACCTGGCGATGGCGGCATCCTCGGCCCGGAAACCGAGGGTCACCTGTCCCTCCACGCCTTTCAGACCCTTGATCGCCATATTGTCGGCCGTGAAAGCGCCGGCGGACACTGTGCCGTCAACAAGGTTCATCGCCGGGCTGCCGATGAAGCCGGCGACAAAGACATTCGCCGGGCGGTCATAGATCTCGGTCGGGCTGCCAACCTGCTGGACAATACCCTTGTTCATCACCACGACGCGGTCGGCGAGTGTCATCGCCTCGATCTGGTCATGCGTGACATAGATCGTCGTGACCTTCAGCTCATGATGAAGATGCTTAATCTGGGCGCGGGTCGAGACACGCAGCTTGGCGTCGAGATTCGACAGCGGCTCATCCATCAGAAAGACGTCCGGTTCACGAACGATGGCACGCGCCAGCGCCACCCGCTGCCGCTGGCCACCTGACAGCGCGGCCGGCCGGCGGTGCAGGAAATCGTCAAGCTCGACCATCGCGGCGGCGCGGCGCACACGTTCGTCATGCGTCGCCGGATCGACCTTGCGGACCTTCAGCGGAAAACGGATATTCTCATAGACATTCATGTTCGGATACAGGCCGTAGGACTGGAACACCATCGCGATATCGCGATCCTTCGGCTCCAGATCATTGACCACCCGGCCATCGATCTCGACATCGCCACTGGTGATCTCCTCGAGACCGGCGATCATCCGCATCGTTGTTGTCTTGCCACATCCCGACGGGCCGAGAAGCACCAGGAATTCCTGGTCGGCGATGTCGAGGTCGAAAGTATCGACAGCGACAAAGTCACCCCATCTCTTGGTCAGGTTCTTCAGCCTGATACCGGCCATATCACGCCCCCTATCCCTTCACCGCGCCGGCGGTCAGCCCGCTGACGATCTGGCGCTGGAAGAACATCACCAGCACAAACAGCGGCGCTGTGGCCGACACCACCGCGGCCACTGCATACATCACATTGCCCTGTTCCTGGGCATTGCCGAGAAAGCTGGCGATCTTCGGCACCATCGTCCGGTTCTCCTCGGTCAGCAGCAGACCGGTCAGCGCGAAATCATTATAGGCAAGAAGGAAGCTGAACAGCCCGGTGGTGATCACGCCGGGCCACATCA
>JAYQDX010000172.1:0-2829 GCA_038138545.1 Rhodobiaceae bacterium
ATCGACGTGCTGTGTCTTCAGGAAACGAAGACCGAGGATGCACATTTCCCGGCGGCGGCGCTGGCCGAGGCCGGCTGGGGGCATCACGCCTATCGGGGCGAGAAAAGCTATAACGGGGTGGCCATCATCTCGCGCCTGAAGCTGTCGGAGCCGGGCCATATGGACTGGGTCGGGCGTGGCGATCGCCGCCATATCTCGGCGCGGATCGATGGTGGGCCGCTGGTGCATAATTTCTATGTTCCGGCAGGCGGTGATGTGCCGGACCGCGAGGAGAACCCGAAATTCGGCCACAAGCTGGATTTCATCGCCGAGATGACCGGGCACTTCGCCGCCAACAGGCCGCAGAACGCCATTCTGGTTGGCGATCTCAATATCGCGCCACTGGCCGAGGATGTCTGGTCGACAAAACAGCTTCGCAATGTCGTCAGCCATACGCCGGTCGAGCGCGAGGGGCTGTTGCGCCTGATCGAGGATGGCGGGTGGCATGATGTCGTGCGCGCGCATTTCGGGCCGGAGGAGATTCTCTATTCCTGGTGGTCCTATCGTGCCCGCGACTGGGCGGCGAGTGACCGCGGGCGGCGGCTGGACCATGTCTGGACAAGTCATGATCTGGCGGACAGCATCAGGTCGGTGTCGATCGAGCGGCATCTTCGCGGCGCTGAAAAGCCGTCGGACCATGTGCCGACGGTGATCGAGCTTTAGCCCCGCACCGCTTTTCATTCGCCGTGATTTGGCGTATAGGCTGGCCATGACGGAATTTCTGAAAATGCATGGCCTCGGCAATGATTTCATCATTTTCGACCGGCGTGACAGCGGCCCGATGCAGATCAGCGAGGCCGCGGCGCGCCGGCTTGCCGACCGCCGCCTGGGGATCGGCTGTGACCAGATTCTTGTCATCGGTGATTCCGCCGAGGCCGATATTCGCATGGACATCCTGAACCATGACGGATCGCCATCAGGAGCTTGCGGCAACGGCACGCGCTGTGTCGCCGATTATGTGATGCGGCAGACAGGCCGCCAAGAGCTCGGCATCGAAACCGACGGTGGCCATCTTCGCGCCCGGTTTGACGCCGGCGACCAGATTGCCGTCGATATGGGTCCGGTCGCCACCGGCTGGAACGAGGTGCCGCTGGCGGATGAGGTCGATACGCTGCGGGTGCCGCTTGGCATTGACGGGCTTGGCGATGCTGTCTGCCATTCGCTTGGCAACCCGCATGCAGTTGTCTTTGTCGATGATGCCGAGGCGGTTGACCTTCAGCGTCTGGGGCCGCTTGTCGAACATGCCGCGCTGTTTCCGGAACGGGTCAATCTGTCGGTTGTCAGCCGGACTGGCGAGGCCGTCTTCAGGATGCGGGTCTGGGAACGCGGTGTCGGGATCACCATGGCCTGTGGCAGCGGCGCCTGCGCTGTCGGGGTGGCGATCGTCCGGCGTGGCCTGGGGCCGCGAGGCAACCGGATTGTCATGGATGGCGGCGCTGTTCAGATCGACTGGGACGAGGCCAGCCGCCATGTCACGATGACCGGGCCGGTGGCGTATGTCTGTCAGGGTACGTTGTCGCCCGAACTGGATGCCCTTCTGGAGGAATCGCAGCTGGAGAAAACCGATGGCGCACCGTAACGCGCCGCGGGTCGAAACCTTCGGCTGCCGGCTGAATATCTGGGAATCCGAGGTGGTGCGTGACCGGGCGGCGTCAGCCGGGATGAATGACGCCATCATTTTCAACACCTGCGCGGTGACAGCCGAAGCCGAACGCCAGGCCCGTCAGGCGATAAGGCGGGCCCGCCGCGAGGATCCGGAGGCACGGATCATCGTTACCGGCTGCGCCGCCCAGATCGCTCCCGAAACATGGGATGCCATGCCCGAGGTCGATCATGTTGTCGGCAATCATGACAAGCTGACGGCACCGGTCTGGCAGTCGCTGGCGGCAGGTGGCGAGGCCATGATCGTCAGCGATGTCATGCAGGTGCGCGAGACGGCGACGCACATGCTTGACGCCTTCAGCGCGCACACCCGCGGATTTCTGCAGATTCAGCAGGGATGCGACCATCGCTGCAGCTTCTGCATCATCCCTTATGGCCGCGGCAATAACCGTTCGGCCGGGCTTGGCCAGATCATCGAGGCGGCCGGCCGCCTTGTCGATGGCGGCTGTGCCGAGATCGTGCTGACCGGAGTCGACATCACCTCCTGGGGGGGCGATCTGCCGGGCCGCCCGCGCCTTGGTGCGCTTGTTCGCGAGATCCTGCGCGCGCTGCCGCGCCTGCAGCGGCTTCGCCTGTCCTCGATCGATCCGGCCGAGCCCGACTCGCAGTTGATGGACGTGCTGGCGAGCGAACCGCGGTTGATGCCGCATCTGCATCTGTCGGCGCAGCATGGGGATGACACGATCCTGAAACGGATGAAGCGGCGGCATCTGGCGCGCGACGTGGTGCGGTTCTGTGATGAGGCGCGGCGACGGCGGCCGGATGTGGTGTTCGGCGCCGACCTGATCGCCGGTTTTCCGACCGAGGGTGAAGCGGCGCATGATGCCACATTGCGGCTGATCGACCGGGCCGGCCTGACCTATCTTCATGTGTTCCCGTTTTCGCCGCGTGCCGGCACGCCGGCGGCCCGCATGCCGCAGCTTGACGGCAAGCTGATCCGGCAACGGGCCAACGCCCTGCGCGCGCATGGCGGGCAGCGGCTTGACAGATTTCTTGACAATGCGGCGGGAAGCCATGACCAGATCCTCGTCGAATCAGGCAATGCCGGCCATGGGCGGAATTTTGCGAGGATGCGGCTCGAGGGCGAGATGGCATCGCCGGGGGAACTTCTCGATGTGACGGTGCTTG
>JAYQDX010000173.1:0-2764 GCA_038138545.1 Rhodobiaceae bacterium
GGGTCCGGCTGGACCGAACATACGCCGAGCGCCACCGGCGACATCGACATCTCGGTCGCCTATGCCAACCCGCCGACGGACGAGCTGATGGCGCTCTACGCCGCCTGGGCGGACAGCTATGATGCCGACCTGATCGACGCCTATGGCTATATGGCGCCGGCCGACGCGGTGGCGGCGCTGATCGCGCCGGACCTTTCCGGCGGCGCGCTGGCCAGGGACGCGCGGATCCTCGATGCCGGATGCGGCACCGGCCAGGCCGGCGCGCTGTTGGCGGCGGCGGGGTACGGGCATGTGGACGGGGCCGACCTGTCGCCGGAAATGCGGGCGGTGGCGGCGCGGCGCGGCGTCTACCGGGCCTTGTATGAGCTCGACATGACGGCGGATTACGCCCCGCAGCTGGCCGCCGCGCTCGGCACCGATATCGCCCCGGTTCCGGTCCCGGCCACCCCCTATGATGCTGTCATCTGTGTCGGCGTGTTCGGCTATGGCCCGCCGCATATCGAGGATCTGCCGCGGATCATGGACGCCGCCGCGCCCGGCGCGCCGGTGCTGGTCACGGTGAACGGCATGGGATGGGTGAAGATGGGGTGGGAGGACGCGCTGCCGCCGACGCTGGCCAGCGCCGGGGTGGAACTGCGCTCACGCACCCGCATCCGCCATATGGTCAATGAAGGCATCCATGCCGAACTGCTGGATTTAAGGCGGGGGTGAATTTTAGGAAGAGATGACCCTCGTTACGTTGTAATGCTCTATTTCGCCCTGCCGATAGTGAACTTGCATGTCCACTAGGTATTGTTTGTTTGGTCGAAGAAAATTTTCAGCTTCTGCAAGAAAGAATGTTCTTACCTCTGGCGCCATGAAGGTCTTCACTTCATTTTGACTAAATGACGTCGCGATGACTCTGGCGTTTCCTTCTTGGTGAAACCCAACGAAGGTAATGGCCTCCGCCAGAGCCTCCTTGACTGTCTTACCCGCGAGTAACTCTGAAATTTTATCCTGAGCTTCTAACCTCGTGTCGCCTTGAATAGCAGTCTCCAATTCAACAATTCGCTTTGGAGATTGATAGCGAAACCTAAAGTCCCAACGAAGTATCGCCCTGAAATTTGTTAGTCGTTTGACTGGCACATTGTCGGGCAAAGAACTGGCCATGAGTTCATCAAGAAACGTTTTGACAACTTCAGCATAGAAACCTTGCAGCACTGGAAAAAGAAGGTCCCTTCCTTTGGAAATCCATAACTTGAGACTTCCTTCTGAAACTTTTTCGACGACAAGACGTAGATCACGATCTCTATGATCGAACTCCGAATGTTCACGAAGCCATTGC
Source organism: Rhodobiaceae bacterium (assembly GCA_038138545.1). Classification (GTDB taxonomy): domain Bacteria; phylum Pseudomonadota; class Alphaproteobacteria; order Puniceispirillales; family Puniceispirillaceae; genus UBA8309. The sequence goes on from JAYQDX010000173.1 coordinate 1,325, forward strand.
CTATATTCAGAATTGATTGCCTCTAATGCTCTTGCAAATTCGACTAGATCAATTCTGTCATCAGGCAGAATTATGAATTCAATGTACTCAGATGGATCAATAACGTCTGTCATCCAAACCTCCAGAAAATGACAGTATCCAAGCGACAAAATGGGTCAAGAAAAATTGTTTTATATAACTGTTTTCATTAATATTTTGTTAATCTGAGTATGTTTACACTCCCCAAAACCTGCATGGCTTGGGGAGGGGTTTTATGCTCAATCTGGCGAACCGGACACTGTTCACCGGCGATAATCTGGATGTGATGCGGGGGATCAATTCGGCCTGCATTGATTTGATCTATCTCGACCCGCCGTTCAATTCTAGCGCCGATTACGCAGCCCCCATCGGTTCCAAGGCAGCGGGTGCCGCTTTCAAGGACACCTGGACGCTGGATGATGTCGATCTGGCCTGGCATGGGCAGATCGCTGACGACCATCCCGGCCTCTACAAGATTATCGACGCAGCGGGCGAATGCCACGGCAAATCCATGAAAGCCTATCTGATCATGATGGGTGTGCGGTTGCTGGAAATGAAACGGCTATTGAAGCCAACAGGCAGCATCTATCTGCACTGTGATCCCACCGCCAGCCATTACCTGAAAATGGTCATGGATGCAGTGTTTGGGAAAGAACGTTTCGCCAATGAGGTAATCTGGTCATATCGGAGATGGCCTGCCAAGAGCCACAAATGGCAGACCATGCATGATGTGCTGCTTTTCTTCACTAATAGTGTTGAAAACATCTGGAACCAGCAGTTTTAGCCGCTAGCCTCATCAACCATAAAGGCTGACGGTGGGAAGAAAATACTTAATGTCACAGACCCGAAGACCGGCAAGAGGATTCGCGGCGAGAAAACCGGAGAAACGTCACCAGGCGCACCCATGCGGGACGTTTGGGAATTGAGCCTACTAGCTCCAACATCCAAAGAACGCCTCGGCTACCCCACCCAGAAACCCCTGAAACTGCTCGAGCGCATTATCAAGGCCTCAAGCCATGAGGGGCAGATGGTGCTGGACCCGTTCTGTGGATGCGCCACGGCCTGTGTCGCGGCCGAACATCTGCAGCGCGAATGGATCGGCATCGATTTGTCGGAAAAGGCCGCAGATCTCGTGCGGCATCGTCTGGCCGACGCCACCGGAATCTTCGGCAAGATCACCCACCGCACGGATATTCCCGTGCGGACTGATATCTACCAGATAAGGCATTACGACAATTTCAAAAACGAACTGTACGGGCGGCAGGAGGGCAAATGCGCCGGATGTCAAACGCTGTTCGAGTTTCGCAATCTGGAGATCGACCACATCATCCCACAGGCACGCGGCGGCCAGCACAATGAGGAGAATTTGCAGCTTCTATGCGGCTTCTGCAACCGCACTAAGGGTGACCGGCCCATGGAGTA
>JAYQDX010000174.1:0-2755 GCA_038138545.1 Rhodobiaceae bacterium
GCCGGCGCGGTGCGGGCCTGGCTTGGCAGCCGCATGCCGGTGATCGCCACCTTCAAATGCCTTGGCGCACCGGCGCGTCTGATTTTCCGGATCTATTTGTTGCAGGTGATGCTGATTGCCGGGCTTGGCGTCGGGCTTGGCGTCGGACTGGCCGCCATCGCGCCGGTCTTCGCCGTCGATCTGCTGTCGGCCTATGTGACCGTGCCGATCGAGGTCTCGGTCTATCCGCTGCCGCTGATCGTCGCGGCCGGTTTTGGCATCGTCACCTCGTTCCTGTTCGCGCTGTGGCCGCTTGCCAAGGCCGAGGAGGTGCGGGCGGCGAACCTGTTCCGGCGGCTGAACAGCATGCCAGGCGGGCGGCCGCGGCCGGTCTATCTGATGATGGCGACCGGCGCCCTGCTTGGCCTTGCCGGGCTGGCCTTTGTGGCGACGCGCGACCTGCTTCTGACGCTGGTCTTCATCGGCGGGTCGCTGGCGGCGATCGCGCTTCTGGCCGGGCTTGGCGAGCTGCTTCTGGCGGTGCTGCGCCGCCTGCCGGCACCGTCCTATGTGCCGGGGCGGCTGGCGCTGTCGGCCATCACCCGGCCGGGATCGCCGGTGCGCGCCATCGTCATCGCCTTCGGCCTCGGCCTGTCGGTGCTGGTCACCGTGTCACTGTCGCAGGTCAATATCGGCCGGCAGATCGACACAAGGGTCGCCGAGGACGCGCCGGCCTGGTTCTTCATCGACATCCAGCCGGACCAGATCGACCGCTTCATCGCGATCACCACCGGCACGCCCGGTGTGGCCTCGGTCTCGAAGACACCGATGCTGCGCGGGCGCGTGACAAGCCTTGGCGGCACACCGGCCGAGGAATTCGACATGAAGGGCGGGTCGGCCTGGGTGCTTCGCGGTGACCGCGCGCTGACCTGGTCGGCGACCCCGCCAGACAGCGGCGAGATCATCGCCGGTGCGTGGTGGCCGGAGGATTACGCCGGCCCACCCCAGGCCTCGATGTCCGAGGAGGAGGCGCGCGAGCTTGGTGTCTGGGTCGGTGACAGCGTCACCTTCAACGTCCTTGGCCGGTCGATCAGCGCCGAGATCACCAGCATCCGCGCTGTCGAATGGGAAAGCTTCAGCATCAATTTCGTCTTCGTCCTGTCACCGGGGCTGCTGGAAGCGGCGCCGCACAGCTGGATGGCCAGCACACGCGTCGACAATGATGACGCCGCCATCGCCGTCGACCGCAATGTCGCCGCCGCCTTTTCCAATGTCTCGGCCATTTCGGTGCGCGAGGCGGTGTCGACGGCGCAGCGGGTGATCGGCCTGCTTGGCGCGGCGGTGCAGCTGACAGCGCTGGTCACACTTGTTGCCGGCATCGCTGTCCTTGCCGGCACCGTGGCCAGCACCGAGGCGCAGCGGCTTGCCGACTCGGTGATCCTGAAGGTTCTTGGCGCCACCCGCCTGTCCATCGCCATTGCCTGGTTCCTTGAATATGCGCTTCTTGGCATGCTGGCCGCGGTGGCGGCGGCCCTTATCGGCAGTCTTGCCAGCTGGGGCCTGATCGAGGGCTTTCTGAATGCCGATTTCGAACTTGATTTCACCCTGGTGCTGATGACCACCATGGTCGGTGCCGCGGCAACGGCGATGCTGGGGTTGGCCGGTGCCGTGCGCACCCTTGGCCGCAAGCCGGCACCGCTGCTTCGCGACAGCTGACACCGGTTGACCGGACCCTGCCGATTCTCGCCACAAAATGTCGCATGCTGGCGTCTTCTGGGTTGAATTGGCACGACAATGGTGGCTGTCTGGTGGATGGGAAACAGCTGCGGCGAACGCGAGGTGTCATGAAGAAATCGGGGGGGTATTCCGGGTTCCGGATTCTGCGGGAAGGCCTTACCGGGAATCGAGGTTGGCGGCCCGCCTGGCGTGATCCGGAGCCGCAGCCGGCCTATGATTTCGTGATTGTTGGCGGCGGTGGGCACGGTCTGGCGACAGCCTACTATCTGGCAAGCCGCTATGGCGAGGCCTCGGTTGCGGTTCTGGAAAAGGGCTGGATCGGCGGCGGTAATGTCGGCCGCAACACCACCATCATCCGGTCGAACTATCTTCTTCGCGGCAACGAGCCGTTCTACGAATTCTCGCTGAAGCTGTGGGAAGGGCTGGAGCAGGATCTCAACTATAACGCGATGGTCAGCCAGCGCGGTGTCTATAACCTTTATCATTCCGACGGGCAGCGCGACGCCTACCGGCGGCGCGGCAATTCGATGATCCTGCATGGTGCCGATGCCGAGCTTCTCGACGCCGCGCAGCTTCGCGCCGAGATGCCCTTCCTGAATTTCGACAATGGCCGCTTTCCCATCCAGGGCGCGCTTGTCCAGCGCCGGGGCGGCACCGTGCGCCATGACGCGGTGGCCTGGGGTTATGCGCGCGGCGCCGACCGGCGCGGTGTCGACATCATCCAGAATTGCGAGGTCACCGGCTTTCGCATCCAGAACGGGCGCTGCATTGGTGTCGAGACAAGCCGCGGCTTCATCGCCGCCCGCAAGGTCGGCTGCGCCGTCGCCGGCAGCAGCAGCCGCGTCATGCAGACCGCCGGGATGCGGCTTCCGATCGAAAGTCATGTCCTGCAGGCCTTTGTCTCGGAGGGGCTGAAGCCGGTGATCCCCGGTGTCGTCACCTATGGCGCCGGCCATTTCTATATCAGCCAGTCAGACAAGGGCGGGCTGGTCTTTGGCGGCGATATCGACATGTATAATTCCTACGCCCAGCGCGGCAA
>JAYQDX010000175.1:0-2755 GCA_038138545.1 Rhodobiaceae bacterium
CGTGGATATAGGTCAGTGCGATTTCCACCCGCTTCTTGGTGGGAATATTTACACCAGCAATTCGTGCCACTGTCTGGCTCCTCTTCAAAACGGCGCTGCCCGTCGGCACGCCTGTCAAATTACGACCGTTTCAGAGCACCGCCCATGGGGCGGACCCGCACCACCTGTGAATGTATCGAAGGCGGCGAATTATAGGCTTTTGGCCCCTACAGTCAACCTCAACGCGTCTCGTTTATCCCAATATCGCATCGATCGCCTGCGCGACCTCATCGATCGATGCCATGCCGTCAACCGTCCGCAACAGCCCCTTTTCGGTATAGTAGGGAAGAAGCGGTGCGGTATTCTCATGATAGACAGCCAGTCGCTTGCGAAGCGTCTCGGCATTGTCATCCGCACGCGACCCGCCGGTTTCGGCAGCCCGCGTCTCGATCCGCGCGAACAGCGCGTCCTCGTCAACCTTGATCTCGATCACATGATCGAGCGCCAGCCCGGCCTCGGCGAACATCGCACCAAGGCCGTCAGCCTGCGCGACGGTGCGTGGGAACCCGTCAAGGATCACCCCCTTCGCACAATCCGGATTCTGCATCCGCTCGGCAATCATGCCCAGAATGATGTCATCCGAGACAAGATCGCCGCGATCCATAATCTCCTTGGCGCGCAGGCCAAGCTCGGTGCCGGCCCCGATCGCCGCGCGAAGCATGTCGCCGGTCGACAGCTGCACCATGCCGCGCTCGTCGACAAGGCGCTTGGCCTGTGTTCCCTTGCCGGCCCCGGGAGCACCGAACAGAATGATGTTCATCGTCCGCGCCCCTTCAGCTTCGATTTCTTCACCAGCCCTTCATATTGATGGGCAAGGAGATGCGACTGCACCTGGCCAACCGTGTCGAGAGTCACCGTCACAACGATGAGAAGCGACGTGCCACCGAAATAGAAAGGCACCGCATAATTGCTGATCAGGATTTCCGGCAACAGACAGACAGCCGACAGATAGGCGGCACCAAGAACGGTCAGCCGGGTCAACACGCTGTCGAGGTAATCGGACGTTGTCTTGCCGGGGCGAATGCCCGGGATGTAGCCACCATAGCGGCGCAGGTTCTCGGCCGTGTCCTGCGGGTTGAAGACAATCGCTGTGTAGAAGAAGGCGAAGAAGACAATCAGGCCGATATAGATACCGAGATAGAGCGGCTGGCCACGACCAAGCAGCGCGTTCAGCGTCACCAGCCAGTCGGCGCCACCCTCCTGACCACCGGTCAGGTTGATGATCGATACCGGCATCAGCAATAGCGACGAGGCAAAGATCGGCGGGATCACGCCCGGGACATTGATCTTCAGCGGCAGGAAGGACTGGTCGCCGCCAAACACCTTGTTGCCATGCTGACGCTTCGGGTATTGCACGACGATCTTGCGAACCGACCGCTCGATGAAGACGATGAAGGCAATGACGGCAATCGCCATGGCGAACAGGGCGATGATGAGAATGGCGGACAACGCGCCGGTGCGACCGAGTTCCAGCGTACCGGCAAGCGCCGAAGGCACCTCGGCGATAATGCCGGCGAAGATGATCAGCGAGATGCCGTTGCCGACGCCGCGGCTGGTAATCTGCTCGCCGAGCCACATCAGGAACAATGTGCCGCCGACCAGAGTCGTCACCGTGGTAACACGGAAGAACATGCCCGGATCGCCAACAACACCAGACGCCGCCTCAAGCCCGACAGCGATGCCATAGCCCTGGACCGTGGCCAGCAACACCGTCAGGTAACGGGTATACTGGTTGATCTGCTTGCGGCCGGCCTCACCATCCTTCTTCAGCTGCTCCAGCGTCGGCACGATGGCCGTCATCAGCTGCATGATGATCGAGGCGGTGATATACGGCATGATATTGAGCGCGAAGATCGTCATCCGCCCCAGCGCGCCGCCCGAGAACATGTCGAACATGCCAAGGATGCCGGAGGATTGCTGTGAGAAAATATCCGAAAGCGCGTCAGGGTTGATCCCCGGCAAAGGCAGATAGGTGCCAAGCCGATAGATGATGAGCGCACCGAGCGTAAACCAGATACGCTTCTTCAGCTCTTCGGCCTTGGCGAAAGCCCCAAGCCCGACGCCGGCTGCCATACGATCTGCGGATGTTGCCATCGCTGCGCTCTACCCTGCTGAGTTGCCCTGTTGACCTACGCGTTGTCAGCCGCGACGGCTGGAAGCACGATCTTGCCACCAGCAGCCTCGACAGCCGCAATCGCGGCCTTTGACGCACCGGCAGCGTGGATTTCCACATTCTTTGCCGTCAGCTCGCCCTTGCCAAGAATGCGAACACCGTCGCGCGCCTTCGAAATGACGCCGGCACCAATCAGGGCCGCAACGTCAACAGGCTTCTTGGCGTCAAGCTTGCCAGCGTCGATCGCTGTCTGCAGACGGCCAAGATTGACCTCTACGAAATTCTTGCGGAAAATGTTGGTGAAGCCACGCTTTGGAAGACGCCGGTGGATCGGCATCTGGCCACCTTCAAACCCCTTGATGGACACGCCTGAACGCGCCTTCTGGCCCTTGTGACCGCTTCCCGCGGTTTTGCCAGTGCCGGAACCGATACCACGGCCAACACGCTTGCGATTCCGCGTCGAACCCGGATTGTCACTGATTGCGTTGAGTTTCATCTTACTCTCCTGCGCGGCACCTCAATAGATGCCGGATTGCCCATCGGGACTTATTCGCCCTCGACGCGGACGAGATGTTTCACCTTGTTGATCATGCCGCGGACAGC
>JAYQDX010000176.1:0-2753 GCA_038138545.1 Rhodobiaceae bacterium
CAATGCGCAAAGGCGTCGAGACCGGTGCCGGCGGTGATGAAATCCGGCATGCCGACCGTCAGTTCGGGGTCGGCGATGACGATGCTCGGCAGCACCTTCGGATGGAAGATGATCTTTTTCACATGCGTCTGTGAATTGGTGATCACGCTGGCCCGCCCGACCTCGGAGCCGGTGCCGGCGGTTGTCGGCACGGCGATGATCGGCGCGATGGCGTCGGCGTCGGCGCGGGTCCACCAGTCACCGATATCCTCGAAATCCCAGACCGGCCGCGACTGTCCGGCCATGAAGGCGACCATCTTGCCAAGATCGAGCCCCGAGCCGCCGCCAAAGGCGATCACGCCATCATGGCCGCCAGCCCTGTAGGCGGCGATGCCAGCCTCCAGATTGACTTCATTCGGATTCGGATCGACCTCGGCGAACAGGGCATGTTCCAGCCCGGCCGCCGCCAGACAGTCCAGCGCCCGCGCGGTGATTGGCAGGCCGGCAAGCCCGCGGTCGGTAACCAGCAGCGGACGGGTGATGCGGGCCTCTGCGCAGGCCTCGGCAAGTTCGGCAATCCGTCCGGCGCCAAAGCGGATCGCCGTCGGATAGGACCAGTTTCCGATGAGATTCATGATGTGACTTTCTTCAGATGATAGGATTTCGGCCGCGTCAGATTGTGATAGCCGATGACCGACAACCCGCCGCCACGCCCGGTATCCTTGACGCCGGTCCAGCATAGGCCGGGATCAAGATAATCGGCCCGGTTCAGGAACACGGTGCCGGTCTCGACCCGGTCACCGACAGCCACCGCGCGGTCGGGGTCAGCGGTCCACAGGCTGGCCGTCAGCCCATAATGGCTGTCATTCATCATCGCCACCGCCTCGTCATCATCCCGCACCTTCATGATGCCGACGACAGGACCAAAGCTTTCCTCGCGCATCACCTCCATCGCATGGGTGACATTGGTCAGCACCTGCGGCGTCAGATAGGCACCGCCATCATCGCCATCCATGCGGGTGATATGCGCGGTGGCGCCGGCACCGACCGCCTCGTCGATCTGGCGGCGGACATGCGCGGCAAAGCGAACATGCGCCATCGGCCCCATCGTCGTGTCCTCGTCAAGCGGGTTGCCAAGCTGGTAGTCCTTCACCGTCGCCACGGCGCGCTCGACAAACGCGTCATACAGGCTGTCATGGACATAGATCCGCTCGATCCCGCAACAGCACTGCCCGGAATTATACATCGCCGCATCGACAAGGGTCGCCACCGCGGCCTCGAGGTCGGCATCCTCCATCACATAGCCCGGATCCTTGCCGCCAAGCTCGGTCCCGACACCGGTGAAGGTTCCCGCCGCGGCGCGTTCCATGGCGCGGCCACCGCCGACGGACCCGGTGAAATTGATGAAATCGAACATGCCGTCGGCGATCAACGCCGAGGTCGTGTCGTGATCAAGGCAGATATTCACGAACAGCGCCTCCGGCACGCCGGCGCTGTGGAAGGCAGCGGCAAGGCGATCGCCGGCAAGAAGCGTCTGGGTGGCGTGTTTCAGCACCACCGCGTTGCCGGCGATCAGCGCCGGCGCGATGGTGTTGATGGCTGTCAGATAGGGATAGTTCCAGGGTGCGATGACAAACACCACGCCATGCGGCAGGCGCCGGATGAAGCGCCGGAACCGCGCATCCTCGCCAACCTCGATATCGGCCAGCGACGTGGCGGCGATCGACGCCATATGGCCAGCCCGCTCCTCCACCCCGCCAAACTCGCCGCCATAGCGGACCGGCCGTCCCATCATGCGGGCCAGTTCGGGCACGATCTCGTCATTCGCCGCGCCAAGCGCCGCCACACCGGCGCTCACCAGCGCGATCCGTTCATCAAGTGGTCGTGCCGCCCAGGCGGTCTGCGCCGCCCGTGCGGCGCTGATGGTCGCGCTTGCCGTTTGGTGATCCATCGCCTCGCGGATGGCCACAACCGTCCCGTCGATGGGCGAAATGCAGCGGATTTCTGTCATGGCAGCTTCCCCTATGGTCAGGCGCGCTCAAAGCCGCGCGCCACCTCGTAATCCGTGACGACACGGTCGAATTCCTCGATCTCCCAGGCCGCCGCACGGGCATAATGCCGGACCACGGCCTCGCCAAACGCGGCGCGAAGCATCTTCGAGCGCAACAGCGCGGCGCGGGCCTCGCGAAGCGTCGCCGGCAGCATTGCCGAGCGCCCCTTATAGACATCACCCCTTGTCGCCGGCGGCAGTTCAAGGCCTTCCTCGATGCCGGACAGCCCGGCGGCAAGCTGCGCCGCCATCGCCAGATAGGGGTTCAGGTCGGACCCGCCGATCCGGCACTCAACCCGCACCGCCGGCGTGCCGTCGCCGCAGACCCGGAAACCGGCGGTGCGGTTGTCCACCGACCAGATGATCCGCGTTGGCGCGAATGTGCCCTTGGCAAAGCGTTTGTAGCTGTTGATGTAGGGCGCCAGAAAATAGGTTGTCTCGCCAGCATATTTCAGCAGCCCGGCAAGATAATGCCTCATCACATCCGACATGCCGAGCGGGTCGTTCGGGTCATGAAATGCCGGCGCGCCATCCTTCCGCAGCGACTGGTGGATATGCGCCGCCGAACCGACCTTGTCATGATGCCATTTCGGCAGGAACGAGACAGCGCGGCCCTGCTGCCATCCGATTTCCTTGGCGGCGTGCTTGGCGATGGTATGGTAGTCGGCGGTCAGCATCACCTCGGCATATTTGATGTTCAGCTCTTCCTGGCCGGTCTCGGCCT
>JAYQDX010000177.1:0-2745 GCA_038138545.1 Rhodobiaceae bacterium
AGCCGTCCCTCGGCGACCACGACGCGGCCATTGATGATGGTGTAGCCGGCCTTGACCGGCCCGCAGAAGACAAGACTTGCCAGCGGGTCCCAGTCGCTGCCGGCGAAATCGACGCCGCGCCGGTCAAACGCTGCCAGATCGGCGGCATATCCCGGGGCCAGCATGCCGATATCATCCCGCCCCAGAACGCCGGCCCCGCCGCGCGTCGCCGTGGCCAGCGCCTCACGCGCGCTCATCGCATCACCGCCCTGATTGACGCGCTGCAGCAGCATCGCCTGCCGCGCCTCGTTCAGCATGTGGCCGCTGTCATTCGAGGCCGACCCGTCAACGCCAAGCCCGATCTTCATGCCGGAATCGAGCATTTGGCGTACCGGCGCGATGCCGCTGGCGAGCCGCATGTTGGAACAGGGGCAATGCGCAACGCCGGTACCGGTGCGCGCGAACAGGTCGATCTCGGTGGCATCAAGCTGCACGCAATGGGCGTGCCAGACATCGTTGCCGGTCCAGCCGACAGCCTCGATATACTCGCCGGGCCGCATGCCGAAATGCGCCAGGCTGTAGTCGATATCCTCGACATTCTCGGCCAGATGCGTGTGCAGTCCGACACCGAGCGCGCGCGCCATGCCGGCGGTCTCGCGCATCAGATCCATCGACACCGAAAAGGGCGAGCATGGCGCCAGCCCCACCCGCTGCATGGCAAAGCGCGCCGGATCGTTGAAGGCCTCGACGACGCGCTGGCAGTCGGCGAGGATGTCATCCTCAGCCCAGCACAATATGTCGGGCGGCAGGCCGCCGCCGGACTCGCCGATGCTCATCGAGCCGCGGGTGCCGTGAAATCGCATGCCGAGATCGGCCGCCGCGGCCAGCGAATCATCCAGCCGCGCGCCATTCGGATAGAGATAAAGATGGTCCGATGAGGTCGTGCAGCCGCTGAGCGCCAGTTCGGCCAGCCCCAGCGCGGTCGACCAGTAGATATGCTCCGGGCCGATATGCGACCAGATTGGATACAGCGTCTGCAACCAGCCGAACAGTGGCGCGTCCTGCGCCGCCGGCACTGCGCGGGTCAGGTTCTGGAACAGATGATGATGCGTGTTCACCATGCCGGGGATGACGACATGGCCGGTCATGTCGATGATCGTGTCGGCGGTTTCAGGCAGCGATTCGCTCGGCCCGACCATCTCGATCACGCCATTGCGGGCAAACAGCCCGCCGCCGCGGATTTCGGCCCCGACATTGTCGCCGGGGCGCCCGCCCTCCGGTGTCGCGCCGTCGGCCGGGTTCATCGTGCATAACAGATCGGCATTGCGGATCAGCAGGGTGTTGTCGGTCATCTTGGTCTCATGTCTCTTGCAATCCCTGTTGCCCTGTCCGGATCATGCCAGAAGCGAGGCAACCGTGCTGTCGGCCACCATCTCGCAATAGGCGTCGAGTGACAATCTGCCATCCTCCCGGAACCAGGTGTAGGTCCAGTTCAATGTGCCGAACAACATCATCGCGCGCGGCCCGTCAAGCGGTGACGTGCGGCCGGCCTCGGTTGCGGCCGCCGCCAGCGCCAGCTCGAACCGCGCCATGATCCGGCGCTCGGCAGCGCGCAGCTCGGCCTGCTGCTCGGCCGGAAGCACCGGCATTTCGAATGTCAGCAGCTTGTGCGTATTGCCGGCCTCGCGATATTGCCGCAGCAGCGCCGCGATCAGGTCGCGAAGATGATCGCGGGCATTCGCCGCCGTCGCGGCGTCGATATCCACGATTCTTTCCAGATCGCGAAGATAGGCTCGCAGGATATCGAACAGCAGCGCTTCCTTGCTGTCGAAATAATGATAGAGAAGCGCTTTTGACACACCGCAGGCAGCGGCAAGCTCGGCCATCGAGGTGCGGCTGAACCCGTCGCGGGCGAACAATCCGGCGGCGGTATCGCGGATATGTTCTAGCTTGGCATCATAGCTGACGGCGCGGCGGCGTGGCATTGGTCCGGCGTCCCTCAGCCGTCGCGGCGGTCGATGATGCGGACCGCCTTGCCGGCGGACCGGTCGACGGCGCCGACCGGGGTCACATCGATCACCGCCGAAATGCCGACATTCTGCTTGATATTGTCGCCAAGCCTGACCGCCAGCGCGGCGCGGTGCTCCTCGCTTTCATGCCCCGGCGCGGCTTCGACCCTGACCGTCATCGCATCCAGCGGGCCATCCTTCCACAGCTCGATCTGGTAATGCGGGCTGATGCCGTCGATCTGCACGATATGTTCCTCGATCTGGCTCGGAAAGACATTGACGCCGCGAAGAATGATCAGATCGTCGCTGCGGCCTGTCACCTTGTCCATCCGCCGCATCGTTCGCGCGCCGCCGGCCCGCAGCCGGGTCAGATCGCGCGTGCGGTAGCGGATGATCGGCAGCGCCTCCTTGGTCAGCGAGGTGAAGACAAGCTCACCTGTCTCGCCATCGGGGCGCGGGGCGCCGGTCTCCGGATCGATGATTTCGGGCAGAAAATGATCCTCCCAGACATAGAGGCCGTCCTTTTCCTCGACCGCTTCATTGGCCACGCCGGGGCCCATCACCTCGGACAGGCCATAAATATCGACGCCATGCATGTCGAAGCGCTGTTCGATCTCGGAGCGCAGCGCGTCGGTCCAGGGCTCGGCGCCGAAGATGCCGCTTTTCAGGCTGGTGCTTCTGGGGTCGACACCCTGGCGTTCGAACTCGTCGGCGATGGCCAGCATGTAGGATGGCGTGACCATGATGATGTCGGGCT
>JAYQDX010000178.1:0-2674 GCA_038138545.1 Rhodobiaceae bacterium
TGGCGGCACCGGCGTCTTCCCCGACGCACAGATCGTCGCGCAGGAATATATCAAGGCGGTGCTGCCGCTGGACCCGCTGAACCTCGCGCCCGACGATATCGATATCGGATTTGTCGACAGGCATGTCATCGATATGGGCACGACAAGGGTCGAGCTGCGGTTCCTTGGTGCCGGTGATGGTGTGGCGACGACGGTGGTGCATCTGCCGGAGGAGCGCATTGCCTTCACCGCCGATCTCTATGAGGACGAACGCCTGACCCCGGCGTTATTCCTTGAAGACACCAATATGCTCGGGATAAGACGGATCCTTGGCGAAATGCAACGCTGGAACCTTGCGCATGCGGTGACGGCGCATTCCGCCGGAACCTCGCCGGCCATTCTTGAGGCAAATATTCGGTATTTCGAGGACCTTTATGAGGCTGTTTACCCGCCCATCGCGGCGGCGGCGCAATCCGACAATCCATTTGCCATGTATGATCTTCTGGACACGCTGCCCGCCACCGTGACGCTGGATGCGTATGATGGCTGGAGCGGCTATGAGCATCTGCCGGGGCATGTGCGACGAATGGCGCTGGCGATCATTCACGGCGGCTGAGCCGGCAGAAAAAAGACGGCGCCGAAGCGCCGCCAGGGAGAATTTCAGGGGATGAGCTGGTATTCGGATCAGCTTCCCGGATAGCCGCGCTCGCCATGTTCGGCCAGATCGAGGCCCTCGACCTCGGTCTGCTCGTCGACTCGCAGCCCGACAATGGCGCGGGCCACCATCAGGATGATGGCGCTGGCCACGGCCGTCCAGACAACGGTGATCGCCACTGACTTGAACTGCACGATGAACTGCGCGCCGGCGCTGACACCCTCGGCAAGACCAAGGCCGCCAAAACCCGGCAGCGCGAGGAAGGCGACAAGAAGACTGCCAAGAATGCCGCCGACGCCATGGACCGCGAAGACGTCGAGCGAGTCGTCGATATGGAGCTTGCCACGGATGATATCGACCGCGACATAGCAGCCGATACCGCCGGCAAGACCCAGGATCAACCCGCCCGGCACGCCGATGAACCCGGAGGCAGGGGTGACCGTGGCGAGACCCGCCACCATGCCGGTCACGATGCCGACAAGCGATGGCCGCCCGAAGCGCACCCATTCAATGCCCATCCAGACAAGCGAGGCCGTGGCGGCGGCGATATGGGTGACCAGCATCGCCATGCCGGCCCCGCCGCCGGCGCCAAGCGCCGATCCGCCATTGAACCCGAACCAGCCGACCCACAGCATGCTGGCGCCGATCATCGTCAGGCCGGGGCTGTGCGGCGGGCTCACGCTCTGCGGGAAGGTGCGGCGACGTCCCACCATGATCGCGCAGACAAGCGCCGCCGTGCCGGCCGTGGCGTGGACGACGATGCCGCCGGCGAAATCCATCACGCCCCAGCCGGCCATGATGCCGCCGCCCCACACCCAGTGCGTGACCGGCGCATAGACAACCAGCAGCCACAGCGCCGAGAAGATCAGCACAGCGGAGAATTTCATCCGCTCGACATAGGCGCCGATGACCAATGCCGGGGTGATGATGGCGAAGGTCATCTGGAAGGCGGCGAACAGCGATTCCGGAATTGTTCCCGACATGCTGTCGACGCCGATGCCGCCAAGGAACATGTTGTCGAGGCTGCCGAACCAGGCACCGTCGCCGGAGAAGGCCAGCGAATAGCCGGCGATGACCCACAGCAGCGACATCAGGCAGGCGATGGCGAAATGATGCATCAGCACCGACACGACATTCTTCGCCTGCACAAGGCCGGCATAGAACAGCGCCAGTCCGGGCAATGTCATGAACAGGACCAGCGCGGTGGCGGTCAGGATCCAGGCGGTATCGCCAGTATCGAGACCGGCGGTATCAAGGCCGTCCGAGGCCAGCGCCGGAAGTGCGCTCAGCAGGACAAGGCCGGCCGCCGCGACAAGGCGCGACATCATATACGATAAGGGGCGCGAAAAGGGGCGCGCCACAGGGCGCACCACAGGGCGGATAAACATAATGATACTCCTCCGTAACCGGCGGGTCATATCTGTCCCCACAGCAACCGCCGGTATCATGCATTGCCTGCGTCAGTGCCATCGCAAGGGGCAAGCTTGCAAGCAAAATGCCTTATTAAGAGGCATCTATGGGAATGAATGCCTCTAATTAGTGCTTAATGCCTAATATTTAGGCGTATTGAATATATTTTGAGGTGAGGGTTCGGAAGGCATGGGCCGAGGCCTGCACAAGAGGGCCATCAGGAAGGCGGCATCGCCGCAACACTGCCTTGGTGCGACAGAGCTGGCGCGCGACATCGTGGCGGGCGGTTTGCCACCCGCGCTGCTGGGCGATGAAACATGATGAGAGGAGATTGGAGCGGCTGACCAGACTCGAACTGGCCCTAAGAGCTTGGAAGGCTCTTGTGCTACCACTACACCACAGCCGCACGCTCCGGGCAGTTTGTGCCATCATCCGCCGCGACGGTCCAGCGATTTCTGGTGCGGGCGTGGGGTGCAGCCAAGGCGGTGCATATCTGATCCTGCATCAATGCATTCGGGCTGCTGATTCGCCTGTTGCCATCCCGCCGCGGATTTCATCCTGCCATTAGCGAAAAATTTACCCCCGCCATGTCATTCTGCGCATGGTCTCCGGCTGCGCATGGTCTCTGGC
>JAYQDX010000179.1:0-2619 GCA_038138545.1 Rhodobiaceae bacterium
TTGACGATCCGGTGATCGAGATCGCCATCACGCCGAACCGCGCCGACTGTCTTGGTGTCCGTGGTGTCGCGCGCGATCTGGCGGCGGCCGGTCATGGCACGCTGAAGCCGCTGGATACCAGCGCGCATGAGGCCAGCTTCGACAGCCCGGTCACCTGGAGGCTCGACCTTGATGGTGCCGAGCATCTGTGTCCGCTGATCACCGGCATCGCCTTTCGCGGCGTTACCAACGGGCCGAGCCCGGACTGGATGGCGCGCCGACTGACAGCGATTGGCCAGCGCCCGATCAGCGCGCTTGTCGACATCACCAACTATGTGATGTTCGATCTTGGTCGCCCGCTGCATGCCTATGACACCGCCAAAATCCACGGCAATGAGCTGATCGTGCGGCAGGCGCGGGGCGGCGAGCCCTTTGCCGCGCTGAACGAGAAGACCTATGAGATGCAGCCCGGCATGATCACCATCGGCGATGCCGAGGGCGTTGACGACCTTGCCGGCGTGATGGGTGGCGAGCGGACCGGTGTCAGTGAGGCGACGACTGACATGTTCCTCGAGATCGCGATCTTCGACCCGATCTCGGTGGCGACCACCGGGCGCAAGCTGAACCTGCATTCCGATGCCCGCTACCGCTTTGAGCGCGGCCTTGATTCCGAAAGCCCGAACTGGACCGCCGGCCATCTGGCCCGCCTGGTCACGTCGATCTGCGGCGGCGAGGCGTCGCTGCCGGTGACATCCGGTCCCGGTGTCGGCTGGCAGCGCAGCATCTTCCTGGCATCGGGCAAGGTCGAGTCGCTGTCCGGCATGGTTGTCGAACCGGCCGAGCAGCAACGTATTCTCGAGGCGCTCGGCTTTACTGTCAGCACTGCTGAGGGCGGGTTTGATGTCGCGCCGCCGCCATGGCGCGGCGATATTGACGGCGCGGCCGATCTGGTCGAGGAGATCGCGCGTATCCGCGGCTTCGATCATCTGCCGATGGAGCATCTTCCGCGTGACGAGGTGGTGGCGAGGCCGTCACTCAGCCCGGCGCAGGCGCGCCTGTTCCGGCTGCGCCGCGCGCTGGCCGGACGCGGCCTGATGGAAGCGGTGACATTCTCTTTTCTTGGCAAGGATGATGCTGTCCGGTTTGGTGGCGGGGCCGAGGCGCTGACGCTGGTGAACCCGATCAGCGCCGATCTGTCGGTGATGCGGCCCTCGATCCTGCCGAATCTGCTGTCCGCCGCCGCGCGCAACCAGGACCGCGGCGAGGGTGATGCCGCGATGTTCGAGGTTGGCCCGGTCTTCCTCGGTGATGCACCGGAGGATCAGCGCACCGCCGCCACCGGCCTGCGCCATGGTGGCACCGCACCGCGTGAATGGCATGGGGCGATGCGCGAGGTTGATGTGTTCGATGCCCGCGCCGATGCCGAGGCGGCGCTGGCCGCGCTGGGGATCAGGCTTGCCGGCGTGCAGGTCCAGGGACCGGCACAGATGGACGCCGTTCCCGACTGGTATCATCCGGGGCGGGCCGGCAGGCTGATTCAGGGCCGTACCGTGCTGGCAAGCTTTGGCGAGATCCATCCGTCGGTGGCCAGCTCATACGGGCTGCGCGGCCGCGCGGTCGGGTTCGAGATCCATGTCGATGACGTGCCGATGCCGAAATCGAAAGGTCCGGCGCGGCCGCTGCTGTCGCTGTCGGTCTACCAGCCGGTGACCCGTGATTTCGCCTTCGTCGTCGCTTCGGATGTCACCGCCGGCGACCTGATGAAGGCGGTGAAATCGGGGGCCGGGCCGCTGATGACCGACCTGCGGGTCTTCGACCTGTATGAGGGCGCGAATATCGGCGCCAGCAGGAAATCGGTCGCGGTTACGGTCACGCTGACGCCGACAAGGGCGACGCTGACCGAGGCCGAGATCGAGGCCATTTCCGCTGAGATCGTGAAGATCGCCGGCAAGAATTGCGGTGCCGAACTGCGGCAATAGCCGCACCGCGCCACGGTCATCCCGTTCATTGATGAACGCATGCGCCACCGCCGGGCCTCGGGCCTATCTCGCCGCCTCGTCGGATGTGAGCCGCCACAGCCCGCCCTGCGCCTCGTCGCTCAGCAGGAACACCTCGCCGGCAAACGGGCCGTCCGGCCCCACCGCCACATCGCGGATCCGTCCGATCTCGCCATCAAGGATGACGCGTTCCGATGCCGGCAGGCCGTCATCGCCGATCTCCACCAGATAGAGCCGCCGGAATTTCAGCGACCCGACCAGAAGATGCCCCCGCCATTCGGGGAACATTGGGGCAGGGGACATCGCCCCTGAACCGTCACCCCTGGCCTCATCGGGAGAAAAGGCCATGCCGGACGGTGCGATCGACGGGACCCATACCCAGACCGGATCGACAAAGCCCGGCAGGCTGTCATGGCGGCTGACCCGCAGGCCGGTGGCGTATTCGCGGCCATGGCTGACGGCCGGCCAGCCGTAATTCGCGCCGGCATCGATCGCCGGGCGCAGGATGTTGATCTCGTCCCCGCCGCGCGGCCCGTGTTCATGGCTCCACATCTCGCCGGTCGCCGGATTCATCGCCAGCCCCTGCGGGTTGCGGTGCCCGATGGAGAAGATCTCCGGCGCCCAGCCCGCCTTTCCCTTGTCA
>JAYQDX010000180.1:0-2564 GCA_038138545.1 Rhodobiaceae bacterium
CGGCGCGGTCGACCTCGATCAGCTTGGCACGGCCGCTCTTGGTGATGGCAAAGCCCGGATAGGCCGCCATCTGCGCCGATTTCACCTGGCCTTCGGCTGACAGCATGTACTGGATGAACTTCTTGACGATGTCGGCCTTGTCGGTGTCCTTGCCGATACAATAGGACTCGGTCCACTGGATCCCGCCTTCCTTCGGCACCACGGACCCGACAGGCGCGCCGTCTTTTTCCAGAACACCGGTGATCCAGTCACCGATGCCGCACATCGCCAGCATCTCGCCATTCTTCAGCGAGTTGAAGGTTCCGCCATAATCGAAATAACCGCCAACCTGCGGGCGCAGCGACAATGTGGTTTCCTGAACGGCATCCCATTTGCCATCCGACAGGTCCCACAGCCCGGCGCCATTGCCGTTATACAGGCTCATCATGCCGAGGCTCGGCAGATGCCAGTCGAAATGCCCGACCTTGCCCTTGACCTCAGGCTTCCAGAAGCATGAATAGCTCATCGCTTCCTCGGCGGTGATGGCGTTCTTGTTGTAGGACACGCCAAGATGGCCAAAGCGCACCATCATCGAATACAGCTTGCCGTCCTTCCAGTGTCCCGGAAATTTGGTGAAATCCTCATAGAGCATGTCATCGAACGGATAATCCGCCGCATTCAGCTCCTCGATATAGCCGGCCGCGTTCAGCTGCTGGACGAACTCGCCATCGGACAGGATGACATCATAGGTGCCCGGGGGCGACTGGGCGATCAGCCCCAGCATGTTGTCACCGCCGGCATAATATTTCGGCTTGAACTTGACGTTGTTCGCCGCCTCGAACTCGGCAACGATGTCAGGCTCGCCATGGCCGTACCATGCCAGCATGTTGATCTCGGTCGGCGCGGCCCAGGCCCGCGAGATGAAGGGGGTCGACAGCGCGGTTGCCGCGCCATAGGTCAGCGCCTTGCGACGTGACAGTTTCGAGCCGAAAAGCTTTGCTGTGGATTTCATTCTGGTTACTCCCTTGATAGTACCGCGCCTGACCGGTCGCTGATTGCATTCCAGCATGAGCAGATTTATGCTCGTGTAAAGCGCCGACGTTCAATTTATCCTCTCTGAGGCCGGTCGGTATGTGCTTAATTTGCACCGTGGTGACGCAAATTCCGACCTGCCCCCAAGACCTTTCAAGATTAAAATAGATACAATGCAACTATCTGAATTCCATGCAAGATTCGACAGCCCCGGCCCAGTGATCCTGCCTGTTATCCATGTCCTTGACGAGAGCTCGACAGCGGCCAATATCGACCATGTTGTCAATGCCGGTCTGAAGGGGTGTTTTCTGATCAATCATGATTTCGGGATCGAGCCGTTTTTGCCCATCATCGAGGCGATTCGCACCCGCTACCCCGATTTCTGGATCGGGCTGAACTTTCTGGCCGTGACGGGTCTGGAGGCGTTTCCGATCCTCGCCGAACTTGGCGCGCGCGGCACCCCGATCGATGCCTACTGGGCCGATGACGCACGCATCGACGAGCGCGCCGACAGCCAGACAGAGGCCGAGGAGATCGCCGCGATCCGCCAGAGCTGCGGTTGGGAGGGTCTGTATTTCGGTGGCACAGCTTTCAAGAAACAGCGGCCTGTCGACCCGCAGGACCATGCGCGCGCCGCCGCCATCGCCGGCAATTATATGGATGTGGTGACGACATCGGGGATCGCCACCGGCAAATCGGCCGATATCGGTAAGCTCGACCGGTTCCGCCAGTCACTTCCCGGCAGGCCAATCGCGCTTGCCTCCGGGATCACACCCGAGAATGCCCGCGACTATGACATGGTCGATTGTTTTATGGTCGCGACCGGGATTAACATCGAGGGTGATTTCTACAGGATCGATCCGGCGCGTCTGGCGCGCCTTGTCACCATATGCCGTGAAATGGGAGCCACATCATGACGGACAGGAACGCCGAGCGCTGGTATCTCGACATCATGTCACCGAACACGAAGGGCGAGAAATTCGCCTGGCTCGACCCCACCTCGATCTATATCAATGGCGACGCCTTCACGCAGCTCCTTGACGATCTCACCGCCGAGCTTGAGGGGGTGGAATGCGACGTGGTGGCCGGGCTCGATGCGATGGGATTTGTCCTGGGCGCCGCGCTGGCGACGCGGATCGGCGTCGGGTTCCTTCCCATCCGCAAGGCCGGCAAGCTGTGCGTCGATACCGACGCCGTGTCCTTCACCAACTATTCGGGCCGGACACAGGATATGGAGATGCGCACCCCGGCCTTTGCCGGCGGCACGCGCGTCCTTCTGGTTGACCAGTGGGTCGAGACAGGTGGCACGATGGACGGGGCGATCCGCCTTGTCGAACGCCAGGGCGGCATTGTCGCCGGAATCGCCACCATCGCCATGGAGGATAACGAGCGCACCGCCGGATACCGGGCCAGCTTCCCGGTCATCACCGCGGTCCAGCCCGGCACCGACCGGCAGGAACAATGCAACCGCCAGACGCTGGACTCCTTCGCCAGCTACAAGCCGGAGATGGCCTTCCCGCGACGTTCATGACAAGGGGCGCTGTCCGTCCCTT
>JAYQDX010000181.1:0-2516 GCA_038138545.1 Rhodobiaceae bacterium
CTGATGCAGGCCCGCAATGCCGAGCTTGCCGATGAGGCACGCCAGCTGAAGCGCGAGATCATGGCCGCCCGGGCCACCGGCTGAACCGGCCCGTCACAATTGTGAAGGCCCCGCTGTCAGGCGGGGCTTTTTTTATGCGTCAGGGTGTCAGCAGGGCGTTCGGGCCGGTTCCGGTCACATGAGGGGCCAGATGACGGCCCGGGTGACGGCCCGGGTGACGGCCCGGGTGACGGATCATGTTAGGGATCAGGCGACGCGGCGCTGGCGCCGGTTGGCATCCTCGTCAAACAGGTCGGTCAGCTGGCCGACAACCGCCCCGCCAAGCTGGTCGACATCGGTGATGGTGACCGCCCGGCGGTAATAGCGGGTGACATCATGGCCGATCCCGATGGCGAGAAGCTCGACCGGCGAGCGCGTTTCGATATAACCGATCACCTCGCGAAGATGTTTTTCCAGATAGCTGCCACTGTTTACCGACAGGGTCGAATCATCGACCGGCGCGCCGTCGGAAATGACCAGAAGGATACGCCGGTCCTCAGTGCGCGCCAGCAGTCGTTCATGCGCCCAGAGCAACGCCTCGCCGTCGATATTCTCTTTCAGGATGCCCTCGCGCAGCATCAGGCCAAGCGATTTGCGGGCCCGCCGCCAGGGCGCATCGGCGCCTTTATAGATGATGTGCCGCAGATCGTTCAGCCGTCCGGGCGCCGGCGGCTTGCCGGCCTGTTGCCAGATCTCGCGCGACTGACCGCCTTTCCAGGCGCGGGTCGTGAAGCCGAGGATCTCGACCTTGACGCCGCAGCGCTCGAGTGTGCGGGCCAGAATGTCGGCGGTGACCGCGGCGATGGTGATCGGCCGGCCACGCATCGATCCCGAATTGTCGAGAAGCAGCGTCACCACCGTGTCGCGGAATTTCGTGTCCTGCTCCATCTTGTAGGATAGCGGGCTGAGCGGCTGCGTCACCACGCGGTGAAGCTTGCCGGCATCAAGAATGCCCTCCTCGAGGTCGAAATCCCAGGACCGGTTCTGATGCGCCATCAGCTTGCGCTGCAGCCTGTTGGCAAGCTTTCCGACGACCGAGGCGACATTCTCCATATGCCGGTCCAGCATCATGCGAAGCCGGTCCAGCTCCTCCGGGTCGCACAGATCGGCGGCGGCAACAATCTCGTCAAAGCGGGTCTCGAAGACACGGTAGGCATCCTTGCTTGGGCCGCGGTCCTGATTGTGGCCCTGCATGTCGGAATGTGGCGAGTCACCGTCCGACATGCCGTCCTCGGCACCATCGGCATCGACCATGTCGCCATCCTCGGATGCACCGCCATCGCCGGCATCTTCCATGCTCTGGCCGTCCTCGCCCTCGGACTGGTCCTCGCCGACCGCCGACTGCTCGCCGCCATCCTCATTCTGCTGGTCGCCGCTATCCTCCGACTCATCGCCATCATCCTCGGACTCGTCCTGGTCGGAGGCGGAATCGCCAAGATCGGTTTCCAGCGCGCCGATGAGACGGCGTGACACCTCGGCGAACCGGGCCTGATCCTCAAGCGAGTCATCAAGCTCGGAGAACAGCTCGCCGGCGCGGCTTTCAACCCAGGGTCGCCACAGATCCATCACCATCGACAGGTTCTGCGGTGGCGGGGCGCCGGTCAGTTTCTCGCGAAGCAACAGCCGCACCACCTCGGCGATGCCGGCCTCGTCGGCCTGCCCGGGCGCCTCGATCTGGCGGCTTTCATAGCGCTGGTTCAGCGCCGCCTCCAGATTGTCGCCAACGCCTTTCAGGTCACGCGCGCCGATGGCCTCGACACGGGCCCGCTCGGCGGATTCGAAAATCGCCCTCGCGCCATCAAGGCTGGGGCACAGCTTGCGGTGCGTGGTGTCATCATGGTGGGCAAGCCACAGCGCCGCCCCGTCGGCGGCACCGCGCAGGCTGGCGCGTTGCTGGGCGGTGGCGCGCGGCGGCAAGGCCGGAAGCCGCACTTCCGCCTTGCCGACATGCGTGTCGGTACCGGCATAGCTGACCTGATGTTCAACACCGCCGGCCACCGCGCGCATCGCGGCGGCGGTCGATTTCAGGAATTGCTGGTTCGCGTCATCGTTCGCCATGCGGCATGCCTAGCCGGTGGTCGTCTGACGGACCGGCGCTTCCGGCAGGTCGATGCCAAAGCAACGCTGGTAATATTCGGCCACGGTCGGGCGCTCGACCTCGTCGCATTTGTTCAGGAAGCTCATCCGGAAGGCCAGCGTCATGTCACCGAAGATCAGCGTGTTCTCGGCCCAGGTGATGACCGTTCGCGGCGACATCACGGTCGACAGATCGCCCGACATGAACCCGCTTCGCGTCAGATCGGCCATGCGCACCATATTGGCCAGCGTCTCGCGCCCCTCGGCATTGTCGTAGGATGTCAGCTTCGCCGCCACGATATCCACCTCGTCATCATGCGGCAGATAGTTCAGCGTGGTGACAATCGACCAGCGGTCCATCTGGCCCTGGTTGATCTGCTGCGTGCCGTGATAGAGGCCGG
>JAYQDX010000182.1:0-2482 GCA_038138545.1 Rhodobiaceae bacterium
GACCAGCGGTCCATCTGGCCCTGGTTGATCTGCTGCGTGCCGTGATAGAGGCCGGTGGTATCGCCAAGCCCGACCGTGTTGGCGGTGGCGAACAGGCGGAAGCTGGGATTCGGGTGGATCACGCGGTTGGTGTCGAGAAGCGTCAGCTTGCCGTCCACCTCGAGAACGCGCTGGATCACGAACATCACATCGGCGCGGCCGGCATCATATTCGTCAAAGACGATCGCCACCGGGTTCTGCAACGCCCAGGGAAGGATGCCTTCGCGGAATTCGGTTACCTGCTTGCCGTCGCGCAGCACGATGGCGTCCTTGCCGATCAGGTCGATGCGGCTGATATGGCTGTCGAGATTGACCCGGACGCACGGCCAGTTGAGCCGCGCCGCCACCTGTTCGATATGCGTCGATTTGCCGGTGCCGTGATAGCCCTGGATCATCACCCGCCGGTTATGCGCAAAGCCGGCAAGGATGGCCAGAGTGGTGTCATGGTCGAACTGATATGCCTCGTCGCGTGTCGGCACATATTCCGAGCTTTCGGAAAAGGCGGGTACCTTCATGTCGACATCGAGGCCGAACACACTGCGAACGTCGACTTCGGTGTCTGGCGCGGCGAGCGTATGGGCGCTCATCTTTTTCATGGTCTGTTCATTGGGCATGGCAGTCTTGTCTCCGAAAACACGTCGCCGGCACGGCGTCTGGGTCAGGAAATGGTTGGTGTGGCGGCGCTTTGCAATGATTTGCGGATCAAATCATATGCGAGATTGATTTCTTTTAGACGTTCCTCGGCCCCGGCGTCACCCCCATTAATGTCCGGGTGATGCTGTTTTGCCAGCTGCTTGTACTGCGCCTTCACCTGGTCAAGGTCGCCGACAGGCTCCATGCGCAGCGCCTTCCAGGCGCGTCGTTCCTCCGGGCTGAGCTGCCGGCCACCGGGGGCGCCACCGGGGGCGGTCCCCCTGTTCTCGAAGTCGAACAGCCCCATCGGATCGTCGAACATCTCCTCGGCCGGCTTGCCGGTGGCGAATTTCCAGCTTGGCCGTTCCCAGGTCGTGGCGCGCCGGATTTCGGCTTCCAGCGCCGCGCCCTGCAACCCTTCATAATAATTCCATGACTTGTTATAGGCGCGGATATGCTCGAGACAGAACCAGATATAGTCGCGCAAGGCGTCGCGCGATTTCGGTGCCGGATAATGTGCCTCGGCATT
The DNA here is from genome assembly GCA_038138545.1 of Rhodobiaceae bacterium. Lineage (GTDB taxonomy): Bacteria > Pseudomonadota > Alphaproteobacteria > Puniceispirillales > Puniceispirillaceae > UBA8309. Next base: position 1,202 of record JAYQDX010000182.1, read on the forward strand.
GCATCCCTCGGCCGCGCACAGCCTCGTCGCGCCAGCGGACTGCCGGTCGGCCTGCTCGTCGGTCTCGGCGGAGCCGGGGATCTTGACCTCTGGTCTGGAGGGGCGTCTCATAACCTGTTCCATCATAATGCCATGCCGCTGGCTGGCAACCATATCCCCCGCGGCAGGAGATAGCACATGACCATGGCAGACACCATAGCCGGAAAGCTCGAACAGGCGCTCTCACCGCGCGAGATCGAGGTTCTTGATGTCAGCTACAAACATGCCGGCCACGCCGGCTGGCGCGAGGGCGGCGAAACGCATTTCGAGGTCAGGATCCGCGCCGACATCTTTGCCGGCAAGAACCGGGTCGAATGCCACCGGATGGTGAATGGCATTCTGGCCGACGAGCTGGCGAGTACTGTCCACGCGCTGCAACTCGACCTTTCAGCCTGAGATCAGTCGTCGGTGACGTAGGCAACGCAGCTGTTCGCCAGCGCGCTGGCCCGCGCATCGCCGCGTGCCCTTGCTGTTTCCGGGCCACTGCTGCCGACCGGTGCGCGGGCGCGCCGCGCATCCTCGCCATAACGGGTCTGAAAGGCGATGGTGCCCACCGTGCCCATCAGTTCGCTGATATGCGTGCAGCCATGCCGGCCGCCGATGGCCGCGGTGACGCGCCGGCGCCAGCCCGGCCCGATGGTCAGCCCGACCAGATTCCGGAAGACATCATTTGCTGTCGGGCAGATGGCATAAGGTCCCGAAATGGTGATCGCCTCGGCGGCGGTCACCGTCATCGACCGGTCGATTGTCACCCGCACCTTCATATGATGCACGAAATCATCCGGTGTCACCTCGCCGCGGAAATCCGACGGAAAGCTGTAGGTCTTGTTGTCGGTGATCTCGGCCTCGATATCATACAGCCCGTCCTCGCGCACAAAGCCGTTGCAGTGGATGCGGCGGTTATGCACCTCCTCGCGCGGCGCCGGCGGGCTGAGCGTGACAATGTGGTCATCACCATAGGGTGTGGCGGGTCTATCCATGTCCGGTGCTCCAGAGTCGCAGGCTTGTCACCTTGTTGCCGTCGCGTTTCAGGATTCTGAAACGGATGTTGTGAAAGCGGAATTCCTGGCCGGGCCGGGGAATGGTCCGGCTTTCATAGAGAATGAGGCCGGCGATTGTCGAGGCATCCTCGTCGGGAAGCTGCCAGGCAAGGGCGCGGTTCAGGTCACGGATCGTCACCGCGCCATCGACAATCCATGACCCGTCGGGCTGTGCCGTCAGGCCGGCAAGGTCGACATCATG
>JAYQDX010000183.1:0-1282 GCA_038138545.1 Rhodobiaceae bacterium
CAATCGTGCCTATGTTCACATGAGGCTTGGAACGATCAAACTTCTCCTTGGACATGCCAGCCCGTCCTCTTCTTCTGTCTGCCGGACCGTCCTGCGCGGCACGGTTCCGGATTTGTTGATCCTGGATTCCCGGTCACGGCTGCCGCCGGAACCGGGGTGGCGGCAGGCCGCCCTGTCAATCAGGCAGTGGTGGTGAGGGTAGGATTCGAACCTACGTACGCTACGCGGGCAGATTTACAGTCTGCTGCCTTTAACCACTCGGCCACCTCACCGGTTTGCCTGATGCGTCTGTGCTGATTACGTGATACGAGATAACACTGCCACGGAACAGACGCCAAGCGATTAGAAAAGCAGCGCCGGTTTGTCAACAGAGAAGTCACCAAATGCACCCTGATCGAGGCAAAAAACGACCGGCGCGGCCGCGGCCGAAACCCGCATCACGCCATCGCCCGCCGGCAGGTGGAGGCACACCGCAACGGATTGCCGGCCCAAAACCGCCGGGCGGCGCCTATTTCCTGTGGGGGCGGCATGCTGTTCTGGCGGCACTCGCCAATCCCGAAAGGCGGGTGGCCACAATCCACGCCACGTCCGAGGCGGCGGCTGAATTGCGCGATGCGATCGCCGCGTTGCCGCAGGAGCGCCAGCGCGAATTGCCATCCATCACCGAGACCGAGCGACGGCGCCTTGACGCCGTGCAGCCGGCATCCGACGGTGACAAGGCGGTGCATCAGGGCATGCTGGCGGCGGTCCGGCCGCTCGAGGCGCCCGATCTGTCCGATTTCCTCGCCGGCACCAAAGGCCGTCTGCGCCTGCTGTGCCTTGACCAGCTGTCCGATCCGCGCAATGTCGGCGCGATCCTGCGAAGCGGCCTTGCGCTGGGGGCGCAGGCCGTGATCACGACGCATCGTCACGCGCCCGAGGAATCAGGCCTTCTGGCCCGCGCCGCCGCCGGCGCGCTGGAACATCTGCCGATGATCCGGGTGGTCAATCTGGCGCGTGCCATCGAAGCCATGCAGGCGGCCGACATCACGGTCGCCGGCCTCGCCGCCGAGGGCGACATGCCGGTCACCGGCCTGGCAATGATCGACCGGCTTGCCATCGTAATGGGGGGTGAAGGCACCGGTCTGCGCCAGCTGACACGGCGGCATTGTGACCATCTGGTGCGGATCGCGATCTCGCCACATAGCGAGAGCCTGAATGTGTCTGTCGCCGCGGCCATCGCCCTTCATGCCGCCGGGCACCCCGACTGACCCGGCCCGATAAACCGGCAGGACCAATCGGG
>JAYQDX010000183.1:1382-2451 GCA_038138545.1 Rhodobiaceae bacterium
CATCCGATGGGGTGGCATCCGGTGGCTGCAATCGATCCCGCTCACCGCGCCCGATCACCCCATTCCGGGCCGATCACCCCATTCCGGGAAGGTCGCGGCGGCCGCGCGCCCGGTAGAAGGACCGTTCATAACGCGGTGGCGGTGCGGCTGGCCGGCGCGATGCGTTCACCGCCGCGCGAAGCTCCGGCGAGGCCCAGGGCGAGATCTCGCCAAGCACCGGCCTCCGGCATTCGTCCCTGACCTGCTCCGCCGCCACGCCGATATCGCCGCGCCGGTGCGCCTCAAGACCGGCAAGCTGGCGGCGCGAGCGCCGCAGCGCCAGCATGTCATTGATGTGGCACCACAGCAGACGCGGCCGGCAGGCCCAGAAACAGAGCGAGCGAAAGCATGGGGGGACACCGGCCGAAACCCACCATCGGGAGAGCATGTTTCTTACCATCCATAACATTTTGTGATCCTTTCCATTGCCAGTTGTGATGCTTGTTAGGCATCTGAATTATTTACAATTTTGGTTAACGCACCCTAATCTGTCCAACGACAAAACATGATGATTTCGATAAGGAGCTGTGATGCCCTGCAACACCATCCGGAACCTTGATATCGCCACGCTCCGTTCCTTTGTGACGGTGGCTGAGCTTGGCGGCGTGACGCGCGCCGCCGAACGGCTGAATCTGACCCAGTCAGCAGTATCGATGCAGCTGAAACGGCTTGAGGCGACGCTCGACCAGCAGCTTGTCGAACGCGCCGGCCGCGGCGTCTGCCTGACCCGCGAGGGCGAACAGCTTCTCGGCTATGGGCGGCGCATCCTGACGCTGAATGACGAGGCGTGGCAGCGGATGACGCATCATGCGTTTGAGGGGCGGGTGAGTTTCGGCGTGCCGGAAGACCTTGTCGACCCGTTCGTCAGCCCGGTGATGCGTGATTTCGCGGCCGATTTCCCGCGGGCGCGGGTCAGCCTGACATCCTCGATCACGCGCAAGCTTGTCGATCAGTTCAATGACGGGCGCCTTGATGTGATGCTGACGACCGAACCTCTTGATACCGGCACCGGCGAATGCCTCTATCGCGG
>JAYQDX010000184.1:0-2411 GCA_038138545.1 Rhodobiaceae bacterium
GGATTTCAGGCTTCCGGGTCCTGCTCGGCGGTGCCAAGCATGTCGGCCAGCCGATGCGCCGCGCTGCCCGGGCGAAGCGGCGTCTGCTGGCTTTCATGCGGGGCCCACCCGGTCAGGGTGATGATCTCGAAACTTGCCGGGATGCGGCCGTCCGGCGCGGCGAACCTGTCATGATAGATTTCCGCCGCGCGCAGGAACAGCTGGCGCCTCGCGGGGGTGCGGCTTCGGGCCAGAAGCGCGTTCTGCTCGCCCATGCCGCGCAAATCAGCCATCAACCGGAACATGTCGGTATAGGTGATGGTCAGCCTGTCGGAATCGGCCACCGGCAGCGCCAGCCCGGCGCGGCCAAGCAATCCACCGACATCGCGAATATCGGCCATCGGTGCGGTGCGCGGGCTGGCCCCGCCGACAAGTTCCTGTTCAGCCTCGAGAAGCGAGCCCCGCAATTCGGCAAGCGTCGCGCCGCCAAGAAGGCTGACAAGGCACAGGCCATCCGGCTTCAACAGCCGCCGGATCTGCGCCATCACACCGGGCAGATCGTCGATCCAGTGCAGAAGAAGACAGGAAAAAACGGCATCGAAACTGCCGGCGGCAAAAGGCAGGGCGTCATATTCGACGGCCACCGCCGGGCCGGTGCTGGCGGCGCTGGCGGCGAAGGCCGGCGACGGGTCGGCCTGGATCACCCGCCCGACCTTGCCGCCTTCCATGATCTCGCGGGTCAGCATCCCGTCATGGCACCCGAAATCCAGACATAGCGGAAAATCACGCCGCATCAGAGCCAGCCTGTCGGCCATCCGCAGCACGGCCTCGCGCTTCAGGAAATCGAACCCGTCAAAGCCCGGCGCGGCGCGGGTACGGTTCCGGCGCTGTGCGGCGCTGTCGAAAAAGCGCGGAATGGACGGGGCCTCGGTCATGACGAGCGCACCATCACCGAGGCTGGCCGGAAGGGCAAGAAAAAATCCCGGCCAAAAAACCGGTCACCTGAACTGTACGCCCCGAAGCTTTTATTCTTAAGGATATGCTCTTAAGGGTAAATTAACCGGGCCATGTCTAGGCTGACAGCATCATGGACCGGACCCGAATCATGCCGACGGCCACCGCTTCCGTCACCGTAACGGGCCTCGCCACCACGGCCCTCACCGTGGCGGCCCGGCACCTCGCGACGCTGCTGTTGCCGCATCAATGTGTCCTGTGCCGGCGATTCGCCGACACAACCGGCCTGTGCGCCGCCTGCTGGGAGGGGCTGAGGCCGATTTCCGCGCCACTTTGCGCGCGGTGCGGCCTGCCGCTTGGCCACACACTTGCCGACCCGCTTTGCGCCGGATGCTGGACAAACCCGCCGCCACTGGCCGCCATCCGCGCCTGTTTCCACTATGCCGACAGCGCGCGCGACCTGATCCTTCATTACAAGCATGGTGACGGGTTGCAGTTGACACCACTTCTGGCCCGCCTTGGCGCGCGTCTGTTCATCGAGCTTGCCAGCGACAGCCCGCTTGTCATTCCGGTGCCACTTCATCGGCGGCGTTATTTCCGGCGGCGCTACAATCAGGCGGCGGAATGGGCCCGTCATCTGTGCCATCACACCGGACAGGGTGACTTCGCCCCGAACCTGCTGGTCCGACAGCGGGCGACGCGAAGCCAGGGCGGGCTCAGCCGGCATCAACGGCAACGCAATATCGCCGGTGCCTTTGCCGTGCCGCCGGAGGCCGTACCGCGCATTGACGGCCGGCCGGTGCTGCTGATCGATGATGTGTTGACCACCGGTGCCACGCTTCACGAGGCGGCACGGCGCCTCGCCACCGCCGGCAGCGGGCCGGTCTCGGCGCTTGTGCTGGCGCGGGTGACGCGGCTCTCCCACGCCTGATCCTGCCCGCACCCGATCCTGCCCGCACCCGATCAACTATGAGCTTGAATTTCCGGACCAACCGGCTGATATAGTCGGCAGCGCGCCGTCTCATGACCGGACCCCACAATCAGGTGAATACCGAAATGCCGAAGATCGAAATCTATACCGGAATGATGTGTGGTTACTGCACAAGGGCATTGCGCCTGCTGGACAGCAAGGATGTCGCCTACCGGCAGATCGACGTGTCGATGAACTCGCAACTTCGTGCCGAGATGCGGGATCGCGCCGGCGGCCGCACATCGGTGCCGCAGATATTCATCGACGGCGCGCATGTCGGGGGATGCCGGGAACTTTACGAACTGGACGGGGCCGGCAAGCTTGACAAGCTGCTGGCGGCATAACCGAACCCGACTGACGGCACGCGCCGGTATGGCAGGCCATTCGGCTGGTCAGCCGCCGCCATCACCCATCGCCAGATATTTGTCCGCCCGGTCGGCGATCAGCGCGTCGCGATCCATGTCCTGAAGATCGCGAAGCTGCGCGAAACAGGCATCGCCAAGGCTGG
>JAYQDX010000185.1:0-2382 GCA_038138545.1 Rhodobiaceae bacterium
CCCGTCCCTCCGCCATTTTCTTTGTCATGCACCTTGATATACAGGGTTGGTGATATACCGGCTTGGTCAAAGCCTGCCTCGAATTGTCAGTTCAGGTCTCTGTCAGCATGCCTCGCGAGGTACGGTCCGGGCGAAGATGGACTGGAATCGACGGAGTCCGGGATGTCTTCAAAACGACTTTATCGGTGCGAAAGGGGCATGTTGATTGCGGTCAGCTTTGGTCAGCTTTCGGGATAATCTCGCTCGAATACCATCGTATCACTGTCAGAGGCCTCGGCCGCATAGCGGTAGCCCCCGGCCGAGAACCCTTGCAGGTCGACCGGGTTTGTCAGCCGATTCTGAACAATATGCCGGGCCATCGCACCGCGCGCCTTCTTCGCAAAGAAACTGACAATCCGGGACCTGCCATCCTTGATTTCCTTGAAGACAGGCGTAATCACCGGCATCGACAGCGAATTACGGTCGACCGCTCCAAAATACTCCTGGCTTGCGCAGTTCACCAACGCCTGTGATCCGGCGGCCTCTGCCTGGGCGTTCAGCGCCTCGGCAAGCCGTGTCCCCCAATAGTCATAGAGCGACGCCCCTTTTTCGGTCTTCAGCCTGCTGCCCATCTCGAGCCGGTAAGGTTCGATGGCATCCATCGGCCGCAGCACGCCATAAAGGCCGGAAAGAATCCGCAAATGTGTCTGTGCCCATGCCATTTCATCATCATCAAGCGTATGAGCCTCCAGGCCCTGATAGGTATCGCCTGCGAAAGCCAGCGCCGCCGCCTTGACCGGCTGCGTGCCAAAGGCAGCGAACCTTTCCGCATTGAGTTCCGCCAGCGCCGGGCTGATCGACATCAATGACCGCAGGTCATCATGGCTGAGACCGCGTGCCACAGCAGCCAGTGTTTCGGCATCGGTGGCAAAGGCGGGCGACGTGACCGGAGAACGGTCATCAACGCTCATGTCCAGCTTTTTGGCGGGTGAAATAACAACCAGCATAAAATTCTCCCTACATCCGCGATCTCTGCCATAGGTAATACAGCCACGCCTCAACATCCAGAGGGTAGCGGATTTATCAAGGCGGTAGCGGTGATCGCCAAAATCCCTTTGCCAGCAGAATGGGTCAGCCTGCCTGTTCCGAGCGTTGAAGCGTCCAAAGATCAAGGTAACGCCCATTGCGCGCCAACAATTCCTGATGCGTGCCGGCTTCCACTACAATGCCCTTCTCCAACACCAGAATGACATCGGCATTCGAGACGGTGGATAGACGGTGGGCAATCGTGATGACGGTCCTTCCTTGGCCTGCGCGCTCAAGGGACTCCTGGATTTCATGTTCTGTTTCGCTGTCGAGAGCGCTGGTGGCTTCATCCAGAAGCAGGATGGGTGGATCCTTCAACAATGTGCGCGCGATCCCGACGCGTTGCTTTTCTCCGCCGGACAGCTTCAGTCCCCGCTCACCCACGCGCGTGTCATACCGGTCAGGTAACGACATGATGAATTCATGGATCTGTGCGTCCCTGGCCGCATTGATGATCTCATCATGAGTTGCAAACTCACGGCCATAGGCAATGTTGTAATAGATCGTGTCATTGAACAGTACAGTGTCCTGGGGAACGACCCCGATGGCCTGGTGCAGGCTATCCTGAGTGACATCGCGCACATCCTGACCGTCTATCAAAACGGCTCCACCGGTCACGTCATAGAACCGGAACAACAGTCGTCCGATTGTCGATTTGCCGGACCCCGAGGGGCCCACGATAGCAACGGTCTGTCCGGCAGGTATATCGATACTGACATCGCGCAGGATTGGCCGTTCCGGTTCATATGAGAAGCTGACCGATTCAAAACTCACACGGCCATTTGTGACTTTGAGCGCTGATGCATTTGTTCTGTCACGTACCTCTGGTGGCTCGTCGAGGAGATCAAACATCTGGCGCATGTCGACAAGGGCTTGCCTGATTTCGCGGTAAACCGTGCCAAGAAAGTTCAGGGGCATGGTGATCTGTATCATGTAGGCGTTTACGAGAACGAAATCGCCAACGGTCAACTCGCCAGCCTGCACACCAAGCGCGGCAAGGAGCATAACCGCCACAAGGCCGGACGTAATCAGAACCGCCTGGCCAAAATTCAGAAAGGCTAACGAGTAGCTTGTTTTAAGCGCCGCCGCCTCGTAACCGGCCATTGCCTGGTCATAGCGTGCAGCCTCTCTTTTCGCCGCCCCGAAATATTTTACGGTTTCAAAATTCAGAAGACTGTCGATTGCCTTCTGGTTCGCATCCGTGTCCTGCTCATTCATCACCCGCCGCAGTTTGACGCGCCACTCTGTTATCGCGAGGGTGAACCAGACATAGACCGCGATCGTGGCAAGGATGATGCCGACATAGCGCCAGTCCTG
>JAYQDX010000186.1:0-2372 GCA_038138545.1 Rhodobiaceae bacterium
GACGCGCCACTTTCCGCTGAATCGTTGCTGAATGACCGTTGAAACACCGGCATCGCTGTGCCAGTCTCTCGCCGCACCCAGCCGTGTATGGAAAGGACTTCACGCCATGGCAAACAACATTGACGCCCGCCTGCAGGAGCTCGGCATCACCATCCCCGACGCGCCGGCGCCGGCGGCGAATTACGTTCCCTTCACGATATCGGGCAATCTTGTCTTCGTGGCAGGACAGGTGCCCTTTGTCGATGGCAAGCTGACCGCGACAGGCCGCATCGGCGAGGACGCCAGTGTCGAGGATGGCTATGAACAGGCCCGGATCTGCGCCATCAACCTGATCGCGCAGGTCAAGGTGGCCTGCGGCGGCGATCTCGACCGCGTCCGGCGTGTTGTCAAGCTTGGCGGCTTTGTCGCCTCGGCGCCCGATTTCACCGGCCAGCCCGGGGTCGTCAATGGCGCGTCCGACCTGATGGTCGAGGTGTTCGGCGATGCCGGCAAACATTCCCGGTTCGCCGTCGGCGCGAATGCGCTGCCGCTTGGCTGTCTTGTCGAGGTTGACGGCATCTTCGAGATCGACTGATCACCGCGGTCCGCCTTCATCATTCGAAAATGTCGCGCCCCCTTGCGGGGACGCCGCCAGCGCGCCATGTCTGAATGATGGATGGCGACGCCTTTACTCTTGAACTTGCTCCCTCGATCGACGCGCTGCCGGCTGCCGAGTGGGACCGGCTTGCCGGTACGGCCAACCCGTTTGTCAGCCACGCCTTTCTGAAGGCGCTGGAGGATGGCGGGGCGACCGGCGGCGACAGTGGCTGGGACCCGATGCATCTGGTGCTTCGTGATGCCGAGGGCCGCATGACGGCGGCGATGCCGCATTATCTGAAACATCATTCCTATGGCGAATATATCTTCGACCACAGCTGGGCCAACGCCTTCACGCGGGCTGGCGGGGATTATTACCCGAAGATGCTGTCGGCGATCCCCTTCACGCCCGCCACAGGCCCGCGCTTCCTGACCGGTAACGCGACGCCCGAGATGGCGGCCCGGCTCCGCACCGCGCTGGCAGGCGGCATGACGCAGTATCTGGACCGGCTCAACCTGTCATCGGCGCACATCAACTTTCTTCCCGAGGCCGACACAGCCCCGCTGGCGGCAGAGGGATGGATGATCCGCTCCTCGATCCAGTTTCACTGGCACAATGACGGTTATGAGACCTTCGATGATTTTCTCGCCGCGCTGTCATCACGCAAGCGCAAGAACATCCGCAAGGAACGGCGCACCGTCGCCGAGGCCGGGGTGCGTCTGCTGCGACTCAGCGGCGATGACATCTCGCCAGCGCATATCGACGATTTCTTCCGCTTCTACATGTCGACCATCGACCGGAAATGGGGCGGCGCCTATCTGACCCGCGAGGTGTTCCACCATCTGCGTGACAGCATGGCCGACAGCATGCTGCTGGTGATGGCCGAATATGACGGCCGGATCATCGGTGGCGCGTTGAATTTCATCGGCGAGGACACGCTGTTCGGTCGCAACTGGGGCGCCGATATCGACATCCCCTGCCTGCATTTCGAAGCCTGTTATTACCAGGCCATCGAGTTCGCCATCGAACGGCGGCTTGCGGTTGTCGAGGCTGGCGCGCAGGGGTTCCACAAGGTGCAGCGCGGCTATATGCCGGTGACCACCCGCTCGGCGCACTGGATCGGGCATGACGGATTCCGCGCCGCCGTCGAACGGTTTCTCGAGGCCGAGAGCCGCGGCATCGATGCCGAGAAGAACGCCATCGAGATCGAGGCAAGTCCGTTCAGAAAAGCCTGATCCCGGCCTAGCGTTCCTCGGGTGCCGGCAGCGCGGTGCGTTTGCCGGGAAGCGCGCGTTGCGGGGCTGCCTTGGCGGTGACGACTATCTTGCCATCCCTGGCATCCACCAGCGCCAGCCCTCCGGACGCCAGATCACCGAACAACAGCATGTCGGCCAGCGGCTTCTTGATATGCTCCTGCACGATACGGGCCAGCGGGCGGGCGCCGTAATTGCGGTCATAGCCGCGTTCGGCAAGCCAGTCACGGGCCGCATCGGTCAGCTCGATCTCGACATTGCGCTCGGCAAGCTGCGCGTCGAGCTGCATGATGAACTTGTCGACAACAAGCCGGATCACATCCGTGCCAAGCGGGGCGAACGGAATGATGGCGTCGAGACGGTTCCGGAATTCCGGTGTGAACATCTTCTCGATCGCCTCGACATCGGCACCCTCGCGATTGTCGCGGTTGAAGCCGATGGCCTTCTTCGACAGCTCCTGCGCGCCGGCATTGGTCGTCATGATCAGGATGACATTGCGGAAATCCACAACCTTGCCGTTATTGTCGGTCAGCTTGCCGTGA
>JAYQDX010000187.1:0-2304 GCA_038138545.1 Rhodobiaceae bacterium
AGGCGATGAGCGGCATTGCCTTCACGCAGCTTGTGCGCAAGGGCGCGCCGGTGGTCTTTGGCAGTTTCGCCAGCTCGATGTCGATGCAGACCGGCGCGCCGACATTCGGCACACCTGAACCGGCGAAGGTGCTTCTTGGATGCGCCAAGCTGGCGCGCCGCCTCGGCGTGCCCTTCCGCAGCGGCGGGTCGCTGACCGCGGCGAAGACGGCCGATGCGCAGGCCGCCTATGAATCGACAAACACCATCATGCCGACCGTCATGGGCGGGGTGAATTTCGTGCTTCATGCCGGTGGCTGGATGGAAGGCGGGCTTGTCGCCGATTATGCCAAGCTGGTCCTTGATGCCGACCAGCTGACGATGATGCAGAGTGTGGTCGATGGCATTGATGTCAGCGAGAACGGCCAGGCGCTGGACGCGCTTCGCGAGACTGGTCCCGGCAAGCATTTCCTTGGCTCGGCGCACACACAGGCGAATTTCGAGACGGCTTTCTGGCGCTCCGAGCTTGCCGACAACACGACTTATGAGCAATGGTCGTCGGAAGGGTCGGTGGAAAGTCACAGCCGGGCACGGGAACGTGCGCGCCAGATGCTGGATGCCTATCAGGCCCCGCAGATCGACAAGGCTACTGACGAGGCTCTTCGTGCCTTCATCGCCAGACGGACCGAAGAGCTTCCCGATTCCGAATTCTGATCCTGCGGCAAGGATCGTAAAGGCGAGGCCGTTAGCCGCGGAAGCTGGCGCCGAACTCCAGCCCGGCATCCATCAGCCATTCCGTGACATAGGGCGCGAAACTGGTCCGGCAGATCAGCGTGAAGCTGGCTTCGTCATTGGCGATCAGTGTCACCGCCGCATGCGCCAGCATCGTCTGCGCGCAATCGCCGGCCCCGAATTGCGAAGCATGCAGATCGAGGGCGCATCCCTTGGCAAGCACTTTGCGAACCGCCTTTCCCCGCAATGACAGGGCGCACAGGCTGTCGGTCACATTCGTCACCGCGGCATGAATGCCGGCCATGTCCAGCGTCAGCTGGCTGTGAAGATGTGTTTCGCTGCCGGCAGCGCAGAGAAGCAGGAATTCATCGGGTCCAAGCCAGACAATATGCCTGTCGCCGACGCTGACAACGCGGTTGTTGTCCGGCAGCCTGGCGCATCCGGTGTGATTGCTGATGACCGGCAGCATGTCGCTGCCGCCACGAAGATTGATCTTGCCGAGATGTGCCAGTTCGGTGATGACGAGTCCGGGCTTGCCACCCTCGGGGTTGTCATGCGCCATCACTGTCATGCCGGCGAGGGCGGTACGACCCGGCGGGCGTTGACCTTCGTTTGAAACGCTAGCCATTGATGCGCTCTCCCTTCGGATCAAAGAACAGGGGCTCGACGACCTCCGCCTCGATGACATCGCCATCGAGCATCGGCAGATAGACGGTCCCGCCCATCAGCGCGCGCCCCCCCTTCAGCATGGCCATGGCGATGGACCCGCCAACATTCGGCGAATAATAGGATGAGGTAACCTGGCCAAGCATCGTCATCGGCATTTCCTCATTCGGGTCGAGGACGGCATGCGCGCCTTCCGGTATGACACGCTTGCGGTCGCGCGTGCGAAGCCCGACAAGCTGTTTGCGGTCTTCCATCGCCATCGAGGCGCGGCCGAGCGCCCGCTTGCCGATGAAGTCGGGTTTCACTTTCGAGACAATCCAGTCCATCCCCAGATCCTGCGGCGTCACCGACCCGTCGGTTTCCTGGCCGACAATGATGAAGCCTTTCTCGGCCCGCAGCACATGCATCGCCTCGGTGCCATAGGGTGTCAGGCCGAAGGCCTCGCCGGCGGCCATCAGATGGGTCCACAGCGCCAGACCATGGCGGGCCCGGATGTTGATCTCATAGGACAATTCACCGGTGAAGGAAATCCGGAAGACGCGCACCGGCAGGCCGGCGATATGCGCCTCGCGCATGCTCATGAACGGAAAATCGGCCGTATCAAGGCTGATATCGATGCCGGCGGCCTGCAGAATTTTTGCCGCATTCGGTCCCGACAGCGTCGCCACCGACCATTCCTCGGTCACCGAGGTCAGATAGACTTTCAGGTCCGGCCATTCGGTCTGCAGCCATTCCTCCATCCAGTCCAGCACGCCGGCGGCACCGCCAGTGGTTGTGGTCATGTGGAAGTGGTTCTCGCCAAGCCGTGTGGTGACACCGTCATCCATCACCATGCCGTCATCCTTCAGCATCAGCCCGTAGCGGCATTTGCCGATGCCGAGCTTGAGCCAGCTGTTGGTATAGAGACGGTTCAGGAATTCCGCCGCGT
>JAYQDX010000188.1:0-2192 GCA_038138545.1 Rhodobiaceae bacterium
GCCTGTACCGCGGCGACATTCTCGGCGCCGAGGTCGGCGCGCGCGACACCGCCATTCATCTTCATCGCCCGGATGGTGGCGACAAGGACAACGGCGCTTGGTGCGAGGCCGGCCTTGCGGCATTTGATGTTGAGGAATTTCTCGGCACCGAGGTCAGCCCCGAATCCGGCCTCGGTCACGACATAGTCGGACAGTTTCAGCGCTGTCTTCGTGGCGATCACCGAGTTGCAGCCATGCGCGATATTGGCGAACGGGCCGCCATGCACAAAGGCCGGGTTGTTCTCGAGCGTCTGCACCAGATTCGGCTGCAGCGCCTGCGCCAGCAGCACCGTCATCGCGCCATCCGCCTTGATGTCACGGCAATGGACAGGCGAGCGGTCACGCCGATAGGCGACGATGATGTCGCCAAGGCGTTTCTGCAGATCCTCAAGATCGGTCGCAAGGCACAGAATGGCCATCACCTCGGAGGCGACGGTGATGTCGAACCCGGCCTGCCGCGGAAAGCCGTTCGACACACCACCAAGGCTGGTCACAATATCGCGAAGCGCGCGGTCATTCATGTCGACGACGCGGCGCCAGGTCACCCGCCGCTGGTCGATCTCCAGCTCGTTGCCCCAGTAGATATGGTTGTCGATCATCGCCGACAGCAGATTATGGGCCGATGTGATGGCGTGAAAATCGCCGGTGAAATGGAGATTCATCTCCTCCATCGGCACCACCTGCGCATAGCCGCCGCCAGCGGCGCCGCCCTTCATCCCGAAGCAGGGACCAAGCGAGGCCTCGCGGATACAGACGGTGGCCTGCTTGCCAATGGCGTTCAGCCCGTCAACCAGCCCAACCGTGGTGGTTGTCTTGCCCTCGCCGGCCGGAGTCGGGTTGATGGCTGTCACCAGGATCAGCCTGCCATCCTTGCGAGGCGCCGCCGCGGCAATGAACTCGGCTGACAATTTCGCCTTGTCGTGGCCAAAGGGAAGAAGGTCCTGCGCCGGAATGCCAAGCTTCTCGCCGATCTGCTGGATTGGCAGCTTGCTTGCGGCACGCGCGATCTCGATGTCCGATCTGGGGGTCATTGGAATTCATCCTTCGGGGTCGTGGACTGGCACCATGACTGCTGGCTTACCTGCCAAAGCCGGGCCACAATATGCCCCTGTCGCCACAAAACGTCCCGTGAACGGCCTTGCCGGGCCTGCATGGCAGATAAAATCCGCGTTGCGAGGACACAGGCGATCCGTTATGAGAAATGCCATGAAACAGGATTCAGTCAAAAAAGTCGTTCTCGCCTATTCCGGCGGCCTCGACACCTCGGTCATCCTGCGCTGGCTGCAGGACCGGTATAACGCACAGGTTGTGACTTTCACCGCCGATATCGGCCAGGGCGAGGAGGTCGAACCGGCCCGCGCCAAGGCCGAGTTGCTTGGCATCAAGGAGATCTTCATCGAGGATCTGCGCGAGGAGTTCGTGCGCGACTATGTGTTCCCGATGTTCCGGGCCAACCCGCTCTATGAGGGCATGTATCTTCTTGGCACCTCGATCGCGCGCCCGCTTATCGCGAAGCGGCAGATCGAGATCGCGCGGGCCGTCGGCGCCGATGCCGTGGCGCATGGCGCCACCGGCAAGGGCAATGACCAGGTCCGCTTCGAGCTGGCCTATTATGCCCTCCAGCCCGACATTCAGGTGATCGCCCCGTGGCGCGAATGGGACCTCGGCTCGCGCACCAAGCTGATCGAATATGCCGAGCAGAACCAGATTCCGATCCCGCGCGACAAACGGGGTGAGGCGCCGTTCAGCGTCGATGCGAATCTTCTCCACATCTCGGCCGAGGGCAAGGTTCTCGAGGACCCGTGGGTGGCACCGGAAGAATATGTCTTCTCGCGCTCGGTATCGCCCGAGGCAGCACCGGACAGGCCGACCGAAATCGAGATCGAGTTCGAGGCCGGCGATCCGGTGGCGATTGACGGCGTGAAGATGACACCGGCGCAGCTGCTGACAAGGCTGAACGAACTTGGCGGCGCCAACGGCATCGGCCGGCTTGACCTTGTCGAGAACCGGTTCGTCGGGATGAAGTCGCGCGGCGTCTATGAAACCCCGGGCGGCACCATCCTGCTGACAGCGCGGCGCGCGATGGAATCCATCACGCTGGACCGCGGCGCGGCGCATCAGAAGGACGAGCTGATGCCGCGCTATGCCGAGCT
>JAYQDX010000189.1:0-2107 GCA_038138545.1 Rhodobiaceae bacterium
TGATCCCTGACGAGCGGATGGCACGGGTGGCCGCGTGACCGCCCGAACGAAATTCGACATGTATCTCGCGCCGCCAAGCCGTGCCGCTTTTGCCGCGCTGGCCGACTGGATGGACGCGGTGATCGCCGATGTCGCGACCAGCCAAAAAATGGCCGTGGATTCTCTGGCGGGGGATTCTCTGGCCGGGGATTCTCTGGCCGGGGATTTTCTGGTCGGGCAGATCTGCGGCATCACGCTGGCGACCGCACCGGCCGGGCGGTTTCACTATCTTGCCACGCCGGTGATGGATGACGAAGCCGTGCCGGTCGGGCGTTACAACTCGCTGATCATCACGCCGCGCGAGGGCGGGATCGACAATCTGGCAGCGTTCGATCCGGCGCGCCATCGCGTGATCATCAACGAGCCCGGGTCCTTTTCAGGTGACATCACCCTTGCCGCGCATCTGCGGCGCGTCACGGGGCATCACTTGGTCACGCCGCCACGGTCGGGCGGGCATCTGGCGTCAATCGGCATGATTGCGGCAGGCAAAGCCCATCTCGCGGCGATCGACCGGGTGAGTTTCGCGCTGGCGCGGGCGGCATGCCCCGATGATGTCGCGGCGGTGCGGGTGATTGACGAGACGACGTTCTATCCGGGTCTGCCCTTCGTCGCTGACGGGGCGGTGTCTGAACATATTGCCGCGTTGCTGCGCGACAGGCTGATGGATTTCCGCACACAGCCGGCATGGCGGGAGATGGCCGGTATTCTGGGGCTTCGTGACCTGACCATCCTCGACGCGGCCGATTACGACATCATGACCACGGTCGGCGGCTAGCCGCCGGCATCTGTGCAGGGCGCGCCGCAAGGGGCGCAGGCACCGCCCAGATCACCCGGCGCGCCGAGCCCGGACAGGCTGCGACTTGTCAAATGATCGCCCACCACGACAACGCAGCCGGCAAGAAGCACCAGAACATAGATCACCTTCGGGGTCAGCCGTGTCATCATACCGCCCCTGCTAGCGCGACAGGCCGAAGGACGGCCGCCATCTGATGCCGACCCAGCTTCCGGCCATCGCCATCACGAACCAGATCCAGCCATGGAGCGAGCCTGACGCGATGCCGGCAAGGAACGCCCCAATATTGCAGCCAAAGGCAAGACGCGCGCCGATCCCCATCAGGATGCCACCAAGCGCCGCCGCGACGAGCTGGCGCGATGGCGGCCAGGATTGCCGCCGCAACCCGCCACCGATGGCGGCCAGCAGACCGGCCCCGATCACCATGCCGATATCCATCAGGCTGCTGACATCGGCCAGCACCGAATGCGTCAGCGCGCGCTGTGGCCCAGCCCATTGCCAGAAGGTGAATTCACCGACCGGCACGCCTATGAGCGCGGCAATCTTGGCGCCCCACAGGGTAAAGCCGAAGGTGATCCCCCAGGGGTTGCCGGACAGGATGAAGACAAGCCAGCACAGCGCGGCGACGACGACGCTGCCGGCCAGCAGCTGGCGCGGCAATGCCTGACCGCGCCGCCGCCCGGTCATATAGAAGGCCGTACCCGCCGCCGCGATCAAGCCGATATTGACCAGCAGGCGAGCCGCCTCACCGGCACCGCCGGCGATGGCTACCTGGCCAAGCGAGCCCCAATCCAGCGCCGTCGGCAACAGAAACGAGCCGAGGAGCGAGCCAAGAATGAAGAAGGGAAGCGCCACCAGCATCCTGCCGGAACCGCCACCGAAGCTGAACAGCACGCCCGACCCGCAGCCATTCGCAAGCTGCATGCCGATCCCGAACATGAAGGCGCCGATGACCAGCGACACCGAGACCGGCGCCAGCGAACCGGTCGCGGCAAGGCCAAGCCCGGCCGCCGGGATGAACAGCAGCGCGCACAGTCCGATCAGCAGGAAATGCGCGGCGAGTCCCATCATCTCACCGGCAACAAGGAAGCGCCGCCAGACCGAGGCAAACCCATATTGAAAGCCGATGAAAACGGCCCCGAGGGCGCCGCCAAGCGCGAACAGGGCCACGCCGCGCAGACCTGTATCAAGCGCCACGAGACCGGCCAGGCCAAGCCCGACCATACCGATCATCAGCGCCGGCGCCCATTCAATGACCGGTGGGTCAATGGCTGG
>JAYQDX010000190.1:0-2013 GCA_038138545.1 Rhodobiaceae bacterium
CCGGAAACCAGACCGTAGAACAAAGATCGCAGAACCATGGCAGGCCATAGCAAATTCAAGAATATCCAGCATCGTAAAGGCGCCCAGGACAAGAAACGCGCCAAAATCTTCGGACGTCTGATCAAGGAACTGACCGTCGCCGCGCGTGGTGGCACCGATGCCGCATCAAACCCGCGCCTGCGAACGGCGCTGGCCGCGGCGCGCGCCGCCAACATGCCGAAGGACAATATCGAGCGCGTGTTGAAAAAGGCGGAAGGTGGCGAGGGCGAGATCTATGACGAGATCCGCTATGAGGGCTATGGCCCGGGTGGCACCGCGCTGATCGTCGAGGCGATGACCGACAACAAGAACCGCACCGCCTCCGAGGTGCGCGCCGCCTTCAACAAATTTGGCGGCTCGCTTGGCGAAACGGGTTCTGTCAGTTTCATGTTCGACCGTGTTGGCCAGATCATCTATGCCAGCGATGCGACCGACGCCGACACCATGTTCGAGGCGGCCCTCGAGGCCGGTGCCGACAATGTCGAGTCGGACGAGGACGGGCATGAGGTCACCTGCGCGACCGAGGATTACAACAGCGTCGTCGAGGCCCTGGAGGGGCAGTTTGGCGCCCCAGCGGAATCCGGCCTTGTCTGGAAGCCGCAGAACACCGTCGAGGTCAGCGAGGACCACGCATCGACTTTGCTCAAGCTGCTTGATACGCTTGATGACAATGATGATGTGCAGAACGTATCCTCGAATTTCGACATCTCCGACGAGATCCTGGCCAAGCTGGCCTGACGGGATGGGGGCGGATGCAGATCCTCGGCATTGATCCAGGCATCCGCAACACCGGATGGGGTGTGATCACGCTGCTGGATGGCAGGCTGACGCATGTCGCCAACGGCGTCATCAAACCCGACAGCAAATCCCCCGACGCGGCCCGGCTCCGGACCATCGCGACAGAGCTTGCCACGGTTATCGACACCCATCACCCGGACTGCGCCGCGATCGAGGAAATCTTTGTCGCGCGATCGGCGGCCTCGGCCCTGAAGCTGGGTATGGCGCGTGGCGTCGCGATGATGCAATGCGCGGCGGCGGGGCTGCCTTTGCGCGAACTGGCGGCGCGGCGGGTCAAGAAGTCGGTTGTCGGCACCGGCACCGCCGACAAGACGCAGGTGGCGGCGATGGTGACGCGCCTGCTGGCGGTGCAGGCTGTCAATGCCGATGCCGCCGACGCGCTGGCCATCGCGATCGCGGCCGGGCATGAGACCGGTGATGATGGCGGTGCCATGACAGCGTCAAATCCGCTATCCACATCCGGTGATGCGGGGTCGGGACTCGAACGTGCGATCGCCGCGGCGCTGGCCCGCGAGGCCGGTGGCGGAACGGGAGGCAGATCATGATCGCACAGCTTCGTGGCAGCATCGTCCGGATCGACGACAATATGCTGGTCATCGATGTTGGCGGTGTCGGCTATGCCGCCACCGTCTCCGGCAAGACTCAGGCCGGGCTTGCTGTTGGTGAGACAGTGGTGACGCTGCTGACCGATATGGTTGTGCGCGAGGACAGCATGACGCTGTTCGGCTTTGTCGATGCGGCGGAGCGCGACGCCTTCAGGTTGCTTGTCACCGTTCAGGGTGTCGGCGCGAAGGCGGCGATGGCCATCCTGTCGGTGCTGACGCCGGATGATCTGGCGGGTGCCATCATGGCCGGCGACAAGGCGATGGTGGCGCGGGCCGACGGGGTTGGACCAAAGCTGGCGCAGCGGGTGGTGAATGAACTTGCCGAGAAGATCGGCGCCTTGCCGGTGTCCGGCGGGCAGCCTGCGGTCGTGGCCGGCGGTGGGGCGGTGGCCGGTTCGGTTGGCGCCGATGCGATGTCGGCGTTGATCAATCTTGGCTATGGCCGCGCCGAGGCGCATGCGGCGCTGCAACGCGCGCGCGCCGCCAACGTGGCCGAGGATGATCTGTCGGCGCTGATCGCGGCGGCGCTTCAGGAAATGGGCCAATAGAAAGTGGGCCAATGGGAAGTGGG
>JAYQDX010000191.1:0-1994 GCA_038138545.1 Rhodobiaceae bacterium
CTGGCTGCCAGACCCTCGCGGGTTCCATCCGTCCTTGAAGTTTTCGAGCACGGATGCCACAGGCGCTTGCGGCATGACGTGATGGGCAGGGCAGATGCCGGTCACTGGCCGGTGCGGGATCAACAGCAACAGGGCACGCGCCATGTTTGACAGTCTGAAGGACAAGCTGCAGGACGTTTTCAGCGCCCTTGGCAAGCGCGGTGCGCTGCGCGAATCGGATGTCGATACCGCGCTGCGCGAGGTCCGGCTTGCGCTTCTGGATGCCGATGTCGCCCTGCCGGTCGTGAAAACCTTCATCGCCAGGGTGCGCGAACAGGCCGTCGGCAGCGACGTCCTGAAATCGGTACGGCCCGACCAGCAGGTCATCAAGATCGTCAATGACGCGCTGGTCGAGGTGCTGGGCAGCGACCCGGCGCCGCTGAATATCGCCGCGAACCCGCCGGCGGTGATCCTGATGGCCGGTCTTCAGGGCTCGGGCAAGACCACCACCGCCGGCAAGCTGGCGCTTCGCCTGCGCTCGCGCGAACGAAAGAAGGTCATGCTGGCCTCGCTTGACGTGACGCGCCCGGCGGCGCGTGAACAGCTTCGCATCCTTGGCGAGCAGGCCGAGGTTGGCGTGCTGCCCGAGGCGGACCGCGAATCCCCCGCGCAGATTGCCAAACGGGCGCTTCAGGCGGCGCAGCTTCAGGGCTTTGACGTGCTGATTCTCGACACTGCCGGACGGGTGACGATCGATGAAGGTCTGATGGCCGAGCTTCGCGAGGTCAAGGCGCTGACCAACCCGCATGAGGTGTTGCTTGTCGCCGATGCGATGACCGGCCAGGACGCGGTGACCACCGCGATGGCCTTCAAGGAAGCTGTCGATATCACCGGCATCGTGCTGACCCGTCTCGACGGTGACGCGCGTGGCGGCGCGGCTTTGTCGATGCGCGAGATCACCGGCTGCCCGATCAAGCTTGTCGGTGTCGGCGAAAAGCAGGACGCGCTGGAGGAGTTCGATCCGGCGCGGATGGCCGGCCGCATCCTGGATATGGGCGACGTTGTCGCGCTTGTCGAAAAGGCGGCCGAGACGATCGAGGTCGAAGAGGCCGAGCGGCTGGCCAAACGGATGGCCAAGGGCCAGTTCGACATGAACGACTTCCTCAGCCAGCTTCGCCAGCTTCAGAAGATGGGCGGTCTTGGCGGGATCATGGGCATGCTGCCGGGCCTCGGCAAGATGCAGAAGCAGATCGCCGCCGCCGGAATCGACGATTCGATGATCCGTCGGCAGGAAGCCATCATCCTGTCGATGACCAACAAGGAACGTGTTTCGGTGGGCCTTCTCAACGCCTCGCGCCGCAAGCGGATCGCTGCCGGGTCCGGCACCTCTGTCCAGGAGGTGAACCGGCTGGTCAAGCAATATCAGGAAATGGCGCGGATGATGAAGAAGATGGGCGGCAAGACAGGCGCTGCCGCCATGAAGGCCCTGATGGGCGGCGGCATGCCGGGTGGTATGCCCGGTGGTATGCCGGGAGGACTTCCCGGAGGTTTGCCCGGAGGTTTGAAGGGCGGCCTGCCCGGCCTTGGCGGGGGACTGCCCGGTCTTGGTGGCAAGCCATCCGGAAAAAAGAAGTGAATATCCAGAATGAACAGCCATAAATCTTTGCGAAAGGACCAATAATCATGGCTTTGAAAATCAGACTTGCCCGTGGTGGCGCGAAAAAACGCCCCTTCTACCGTATTGTCGTTGCCGAGGCTTCGGCGCCGCGTGACGGGCGATATGTCGAGCGTGTCGGCACCTATAACCCGATGGTGCCGAAGGATCATGAGCAGCGTGTGACGCTGAACGCCGAGCGGATCGCCCACTGGCTTGGCCAGGGGGCACAGCCGACCGAGCGCGTGCACAAGATGCTGGCCGCTGCCGGCCTTGCGGCCGCGCCGGTGATTCGCGAACAGCCGAAGAAATCGGCACCTGGCAAGAAGCGCGCCGAGCGTGAGGCCGAGGCTGCTGAAGC
>JAYQDX010000192.1:0-1912 GCA_038138545.1 Rhodobiaceae bacterium
AGCTGGTGCAGCGCTATCTTGGCTCGGTCGTGCCGGTTGGCGACAATTATTTCGCAGCACTGAATTCGGCCGTCTTTACCGACGGCTCGTTCGTCTACATCCCCAAGGGTGTGCGCTGCCCGATGGAACTGTCGACCTACTTCCGGATCAACGAGCAGAATACCGGCCAGTTCGAGCGCACGCTGATCATTGCCGAGGATGAGTCCTATGTCAGCTATCTTGAAGGCTGTACCGCGCCGCAACGTGATGAAAACCAGCTTCACGCCGCGGTTGTCGAGCTTGTCGCGCTGAAGGATGCCGAGATCAAATATTCGACCGTGCAGAACTGGTATCCCGGCGATGAGAACGGCAAGGGCGGGATCTATAATTTCGTCACCAAGCGCGGCATCTGCCGCGGCGACCGGTCGAAGATTTCCTGGACGCAGGTCGAAACCGGTTCGGCCATCACCTGGAAATATCCCTCCTGCGTGCTGCGCGGCAAGGACAGCGTTGGCGAATTCTATTCGGTGGCACTGACCAACAACATGCAACAGGCCGATACCGGCACGAAAATGATCCATATCGGCGAGGGAAGCCGGTCAACGATCATTTCCAAGGGCATTTCGGCCGGCAGGTCGCAGAACTGCTATCGCGGGCTGGTGCATATGCAGCCGACAGCCGAGAATGCGCGTAATTTCACGCAATGTGACTCGCTGTTGATCGGCGACAAATGCGGCGCGCACACGGTCCCCTACATCGTCTCGCGCAACCCCAGCGCGAAGATCGAGCATGAGGCCACGACATCGCGTATCTCGGAGGACCAGCTTTTCTATTGCCTGCAACGCGGCATCGGCGAGGAGGATGCGGTGTCGCTGATCGTCAACGGCTTCTGCAAGGAAGTGATGAAGGAGTTGCCGATGGAATTCGCCGTCGAGGCGCAGAAACTCATCGGTATCAGCCTCGAGGGTTCGGTCGGCTGATCGCCGCCACTCCCGAGGGTTTTCAAAAGAACGGAAAGACAATGACAGCTTTGCTTGAAATTCGCGATCTTCACGCCTCGGTCGGGGACACACCGATCCTGAAGGGGATCAACCTGACCATCAATGCCGGCGAGGTGCATGCCATCATGGGGCCGAACGGCTCCGGCAAGAGCACCATGTCCTATGTGCTTGCCGGGCGTGACGGCTATGAGGTCACCGGCGGCGACATCCTGATGAACGGAGAGTCGATGCTGGAGATGGAGCCTGACGAGCGCGCCCGCGCCGGCATGTTCCTGGCGTTCCAGTATCCGGTGGAGCTTCCCGGTGTCGGCGGGATGAGCTTTTTGCGCGCGGCGGTGAACGCGCGCCGCGTCGAGGCCGGCGAGGAGGAGATCGACCAGCTTGGCTTTGTGAAGATTGTCCGCGAGAAGGCGCGGCTTCTCGGGGTCAGCGATGAAATGCTGAAACGCGCTGTCAATGTCGGTTTTTCGGGCGGTGAGAAGAAACGCTACGAGATTCTGCAGATGGCGCTTCTCGAGCCGACAATGGCGGTGCTTGACGAGACGGATTCCGGCCTTGATGTCGACGCGCTGCGCATCGTTTCCGAGGGCGTCAACCTGCTGCGCGATCCGGGCCGCGCGATGCTGGTGATCACGCATTATCAGCGCCTGCTGAACCATATTGTGCCGGACTATGTGCATATTCTTGCCGGTGGCAAGATCCGCAAGACCGGTGGCAAGGAACTGGCCTTCGAAGTGGAGGAATCCGGATATGCCGGGATCGATGATGCAGCCTGATATGGGTGCCGTGATGACAGATGAGGGGGTTCGCGCCGACGCGCTGGCCCGCTGGCAGCAGGATGGCTGGCCCGGCCCGCGGGTCGAGGCCTGGCGCTTCACCCGTGTCGATGGCCTGGCCGAACGTGACCTTGTGCCGGCAACCGCGCTGAGCGG
>JAYQDX010000193.1:0-1873 GCA_038138545.1 Rhodobiaceae bacterium
CGGACCCCTGGCGGGGCCGCGCAGGACCGGACCTGATCATGCGCGACTATTCACCGGGGCAAGATATTGCTGGAAATCACATTCGCGCCAACAGAGGACAAAAACCTGTTGCCGGGTTTCCGGTGTCAGGTCCGGAATTGCTCGGCGATGGCACGTTCGGTCAATGAGAAGCCGGGATCGTAGAGAAGCCGCAGCGTGATGTCATGCGCCTGTTCGATATCGACCCGCGCCACATGGCGGTATTCAGTGCTGTCGGCGCTGGCGCTGACTGGCCGGAAATCGGGCTCAAGCACTTCAAGGCCGACCCTCGACCGCTCGCCAAGCAGCGCACCGCGCCACCGCCGTGGCCGAAAGGGGGAAATCGGTGTCAGCGCCAGCAGGCCGGCGCCAAGCGGTATCACGGGGCCATGCGCTGACAGATTATAGGCTGTCGAGCCGACCGGCGTCGCCAGCAGGATGCCGTCACAGACAAGCTCCTCGACCTGATGTTTGCCGTCGACCTCGACCCGGATATGCGCGGCGTTATGGGTCTGGCGGAGAAGCGAGACCTCATTGATCGCCAGCGCGCTGTGTGATGTGCCGTCGGCGGCGGTCACCTTCATCCGCAGGGGGTGGATCGGCGCGGTCTCCGCGGCCGCGATCCGCTCGACAAGCTCGTCCGAGGCGTAATGGTTCATCAGAAAGCCGAGCCGCCCGCAATTCAGCCCGAAAACGGGCATTTCATGTGCCAGCGTTTCGTGAAGCACATGCAGCATGTGGCCGTCACCGCCAAGCGCGACAATGCAGTCGGCGGCCGCTGGGTCGGTCTGGCCATAGCGCGCGACAAGCCGTGCCAGGCGTTCCTGTGCCACCTCATGCGTCGACGCTGAAAAATGGATCTTCATGACAATGTCCTGCCGTCCGGCGGCACCGGCGCCGGAACGTTCCGGCCGGCGCAGGATAACGGCTTCGCCGCGGAAAAGCAAAACACGCCGATCGCGACCGTCATTACTTTGGGGCGCGGCAATTCTCGCCTTGTTGCCGCCCGCCATTTCCGCCATTTTAGCGGCATGGCAGATAGTGAACATGATATCCCGGCAATGATCATCGCCCCCGACCCGGACGCTCCCGGCCTGTCGCAGCCGGTGACCGGCGTCGATGAGACAGGTGCGCCGGTCACCTTGCCGGTGGTGACGGAAAAACCGCTGACCCTGTTCCTGAACCGGCAGGAAATCGTCACCTCGATGACGATCGGCGACTGGCCGGCCGAACTCGCAGTCGGCTATTTCCTCAATCAGAACATGCTTCATGCCGATGACGTCATCACCGGCATCGACCATGATGACGATCTCGGCGTGGTCATCGTGCGGACCGAGCGCGAGACCGATTTCGAGGCGAAGATGAAGCGCAAGATCCGCACCAGCGGCTGCGCCGAGGGGACCGCCTATGGCGACATGATGGAGCGGTTCGACTCGATCAGGCTGAATCCGGAGATGCGGCTTGATGCCTCGATGCTGATTCCGCTGAGTAAGGCCATCAACACCACGCCAAGCCTGTATCTGAGCGCTGGCGCCATTCATGGATGCGTGTTGTGCAGCGCCGCGGCCCCGCTTGTCTATATGGAGGATATCGGGCGCCACAACGCTGTCGACAAGATCGCCGGCTGGATGTTCCTGAACGGGGTGGCGCCGGATGACAAGATTTTCTACACCACCGGCCGCCTGACAACCGAGATGGTGATCAAGACGGTGCAGATGCGCATTCCGGTTCTGGTCTCGCGTTCCGGCTTCACCAACGAGGCGGTGGCGCTGGCACGCCAGGCCGGACTGACGCTGATCGGCCGGGCCAAGGGCAAGCGGTTCATCGCGCTGAGCGGCGAGGACAGGATCGTCTT
>JAYQDX010000194.1:0-1840 GCA_038138545.1 Rhodobiaceae bacterium
CCGCCGGACCGGTTCTGGCAGAAATGACTTGCGCGCGATTGCATTTGTTGGAAAAACGATGCCGGGATTTTTGGAGAGATAACCATGTCTACTATTGTCAACAGCTGGAATGAGTGGGACCCGCTGAAACACGTCATCGTGGGCCGCGCGGATGACTGCCATATCCCGCCCGAGGAACCGGCGCTGGATGCCAAGGTGCCGGAGGACAGCGACATGCGCGGCCAGTGGGGACGGCGCCCGCAGGAAACCATCGACCGGGCGAATGAGCTGCTCGACAATTTTGCCGATCTGCTGACAAAGCGCGGCGTGAAGGTGGACCGGCCGACCCCGACCGATTTCTCGCAACCGGTGACAACGCCCGACTTCCACACCGGCAGTCAGTTCGGCTGCATGCCGCCACGTGATGTCCTGCTGACGGTCGGCAACGAAATTCTCGAGGCGACGATGTCCTATCGGTGCCGATGGTTCGAATATCTGTGCTACCGGCCGCTGATGCAGAGATATTGGGAAGAGGATCCGAATTTCAAACATGAGGCAGCGCCAAAACCGCGGCTGACCGACGCTGATTACCACAGCAATTATCTGTCCGAGAAGATCGGCGTGCAGCAACGTCTGGAATGGGCCGAGCAGAAACATTTCGTCACCACCGAGGAGGAGCCGCTTTTCGACGCCGCGGATGTCCTCCGGTTTGGCAAGGACCTGGTCGTCCAGCACGGCTTTACAACGAACCTGCGCGGCATCGAATGGCTGCGTCGGCATTTTCCGGACCACCGGGTTCATGCGGTGAATTTCCCGGGAGATCCCTATCCAATCCATATCGACGCCACCTTCACGCCGCTGCGGCCAGGCCTCATCCTCAACAATCCGCATCGTCCGCTGCCGCAGGATCAGCGCAAGCTGTTCACCGCGAATGATTGGGAAATCGTTGAGGCGGCGCAGCCGGCACACAACGCCCCGCCGCCACTCTGCTATTCATCGGTGTGGTTGAGCATGAACGTTCTCGTTCTCGACCCGAAGACGGTTTGTGTCGAGAAGTCCGAGGTCTATCAGGCCGAGCAGATGGACAAGCTGGGTATGGAAGTCGTCGAGGTCGAGCTTCGCGACGCCTATGCATTCGGGGGTGGGTTGCATTGCTGCACGGCGGATGTTTATCGCGAGAGCAGCAAGGAAGATTATTTCCCGAAGCAGTGAGTGCTGCATGAGTTGTCCATGCTACCCCTGCGGGCTGTCAGCATGCGGGCCGTCAGCATGTGGGCCGTCAGCTCCTGTGCCCATTACCCCACGATCATCTCGTCGGTGCCGAACGGGAAGTTGGTGATGTTCTCGGCCCCGTCCTCGGTGATGATCAGGATGTCATGTTCGCGATAGCCGCCGGCGCCGGCCTCGCCCTCGGGAAGCATGATCATCGGTTCCATCGACACCACCATGCCGGGTTCCAGCACCGTCTCGATATCCTCGCGAATCTCGACCGAGGCCTCGCGCCCGTAATAATGACACAGCACGCCGAATGAATGGCCATAGCCGAAGGACCGGTATTTCAGCAGGCCCCAGTCGGCATACATTCTGTTCAGCTCGGCCGCCACGTCGCAGCAGCGCACACCCGGCTTCAGCAGTTCCATGCCGCGGGCATGCACCTCGCAGTTCTTCAGCCACAGATCGCGATGCGCGTCCGAGGCACGGCCGCAGAACAGCGTGCGCTCCAGCGCCGTGTAATAGCCGAACATCATCGGAAAGGTGTTGAGCGAGAGGATATCGCCATCCTCGACCAGCTTGTTGGTCACCGGATTGTGCGCGCCGTCGGTGTTGATCCCCGACTGGAACCAGGTCCAGGTGTCCATCA
>JAYQDX010000195.1:0-1806 GCA_038138545.1 Rhodobiaceae bacterium
CCGATACATTCACGTCGGCGCGAAGCGAGCCTTCCTCCATATTGCCGTCACAGGTGCCAAGATAGCGCAGGATCGACCGAAGCTTCCTGACATAGGCGGCGGCCTCGGCGGCGGAACGCATGTCGGGACGCGAGACGATCTCCATCAGCGCCACACCGGTCCGGTTCAGATCGATATAGCTCTTTGACGGATGCTGGTCATGCATCGACTTGCCGGCATCCTGTTCCAGATGCAAACGTTCGATCCCGATCTCGCGGGTCGTGCCGTCCGGCATGTCGAGGCGCAGCACACCCTCGCCGACAATCGGCTGCTTGTACTGGCTGATCTGATAGCCCTGCGGCAGGTCGGCATAGAAATAATTCTTTCGGTCGAACACGCTGACAAGGTTGATCTCGGCCTTCAGGCCAAGCCCGGTGCGGATCGCCTGGCGCACACATTCCTGGTTGATCACCGGCAGCATGCCCGGCATCGCCGCGTCGACAAGCGAGACATTGGCGTTCGGGTCGGCACCGAACGCTGTCGGCGCGCCGGAGAACAGCTTGGCGTTCGAGGCCACCTGTGCATGAACCTCGAGCCCGATGACGACTTCCCATTCGCCGGTGCGGCCTTCGACGAGATTGCTCATGATGCCCCTCCCGCGCGACGTTGCGGTGCCGCGCTGAATGCGGCCGCGTCCTCGATCACACGGCCGATGCTGTACAGGCTTGCCTCATCGAACGGGCGCCCGAGGATCTGCAGTCCCAGCGGCAGGCCGTCGCTGTTCAGGCCGGCCGGTAGTGCCATGCCCGGCAACCCGGCGAGGTTTGCGGGCACGGTGAAGACGTCATTCAGATAGTTGGTTACCGGATCATCAACCTTGCGCCCGACCGGAAAGGCGGCTGTCGGTGTTGCCGGGGTCAGGATCGCATCGACGGTCTCGAACGCGCTGTCGAAATCCTGCTTGATCAGGCGGCGAACCTTCTGCGCCTTCAGGTAATAGGCGTCATAATAGCCGGCCGACAGCACATAGGTGCCGATCAGGATGCGGCGCTGCACCTCCTCGCCAAAACCGGCGGCGCGGGTTGCGGCATACATCTCGTCAAGCGAATCCGCCTCGACCCGCAACCCGTAGCGAACGCCGTCATAGCGGGCCAGGTTCGACGAGGCCTCGGCCGGCGCGATGATGTAATAGGCGGGTAGCGCATATTTCGTGTGTGGCAGCGAAATCTCGACAAGCTCGGCGCCGGCGTCGCGAAGCCAGGCCTGCCCCTGCTCCCACAGCGCCACAACCTCGCTGTCCATGCCGTCCATGACATATTCTGCGGGCACGCCGATCTTCATGCCCTTGACCCCTTTGTCCAGCGCCGCCATCAGGTCGGGAAGCGGCGTGTCGGCCGAGGTCGAATCCTTCGGATCATGGCCCGCCATCGCCTGCATCATCAGCGCGTTGTCGGCGACGGTGCGGCTGAACGGGCCGGCCTGGTCGAGCGAGCTGGCAAAGGCGACAATGCCCCAGCGCGAACAGCGCCCATAGGTCGGCTTCATCCCGACAACACCGCAGAACGCCGCCGGCTGGCGGATCGACCCGCCAGTGTCGGTGCCGGTCGCCAGCAATGCCGCGCGCGCGGCGACGGCCGAGGCCGAACCACCGGAGGACCCCCCCGGCACCAGATCGACGCCGTCGGCGGCCTGCCACGGGTTGATGGCCGGGCCGAAGGCACTTGTCTCATTGCCCGATCCCATGGCGAATTCATCACAGTTCAGCTTGCCAAGCATCACGCCGCCCTCGCGCCACAGATTGGCGGTGACGGTGCTTTCATAGGTTGG
>JAYQDX010000196.1:0-1767 GCA_038138545.1 Rhodobiaceae bacterium
CTGACCCAACAATTTTCCTGATCAAGCTCCCATCCTTAGAGGGCAGGATGCCGGGACCGTCACCAACCATCAGCTCAACGGTAGACAGGCCGGGCTTGCCGTATTGCGGGTGTCGATGACGTGCTGCTGCCGGGTATGTGAAGGCTGTTCTTCTGAACATCGTCACGCATAATTCCCCGGTCGCACCGGAAACCTTGCACTGCCTGTATCATGCCTCAACCGGCGTGGCATGTCAGGCATGTGGCAAACCGGAACCTATTTCTCGCCACGGCGTTTCAGGTCGCGGCCGCTGATCCGTCTTTCGGCGCGCCCCCTGATCACCCTTGCCAGGCCGGCAAAAAACACCATTAGCAGAAGGAATACAAGCGCGGCAGGCCAGCCGAGCAGTGTCGCGATCACCGGATGCCAGAGAAAGGGCGCACAGCCAAGCGACACGATCAATCCGCAGGGATCAATATAGCGGCTGACCATCGCCTCGCCGATCAGCAACGAGGTCAGATGCCGCTCCGACCAGAACTGGCCAAGAACGATGCTTGGCGCGCCGGTCGAGGACAGATCGAGCCAGATCGCATAGAGCGCGACAAGGCCGAAGCCGTAACCGATGATTCGAAATCCCATGCTGACCATGGCAAGAATAGTGACCGGCCCGACCGCGCCGTTCAAGCGCAAAATGGCGCAGCGCCCTCATTTAGGGGTGATGCGCTATGTGGTGAAAGGCGGTTTCAGGTCCTAATAATCAGCTTCGAGAGGCACCAGTTCCGACTGGAAATTTATGCCGCAGGCGGCGGCGGCGTTTGTATCGGGGGTGTTGTTATCCGGCGGTACATAGGCCTTCAACAGCTTGCCGATAAAAATTTCCTCCTGCATGCCGGCATACCAGACATTCGGGTCATGCCCGCGACAGCTGGCGCCGTAATAGGCGCAATTCGGATCCTTGCATCGTGATCCGCAGGGAACCTTGAATTTGGTAATCCTGATGGCTGCCTCGCGAAGGGGGCAATCGGCGCCGTTGATCGTGCCGTGGTGGAATAGCTTGTAACAGGTAACCCGCACCTTGCCTTCCTTGTGTTGGATATTCTGCTCGCTCGAATAGGTGACGGCAGGGGATCTGTCGAAGGGGTTCCTGTAGGGGGCGAGCCGTGTCTTCATCGCGGCGATGAAGTCGCGGCAGGATGATGTCGCGGTGATCGGCTGGTTCGTCCCGGGAAGGCGAAGACCGGTATCGACGCCCCGCAATGTCAGGTCGAAATCTGTCTTGATTCGGTCCTCAATTGTCAGCATCTGGTTTGTACTGAGGGTAACTTTGACGGAGGTCATGTAGCCTCGATAGGCAAGCGCCGCCATTGCGGCGAGGCTGCCCAGAATTACGATTACAACCAGCAGTTCAACGGTGGAAAGTCCCTGTTTGGCGCCAAGCCTGCGTTGGCGTAAGCAAGATTGCGAACTTGTGGAAACCGCCTCTCGTGACATCATCACACACCATTCCAGATTGCAGGTAGAAACCTAACATTGGGCAAGTGGCTTCTCAACTGAGGAGAGCCGGAGACGTGACCAATCGGGCAGTTGATCAATGGCAGGTCACCTGCTAGGTTCCGCGGCATTGTCGATGTATGGGCGCACAGGCGACCGGCATTGCAGGAGGGGTGGCCGAGCGGTTTAAGGCGCACGCCTGGAAAGCGTGTTGGGGTGAAAGCCCCTCCGGGGTTCGAATCCCCGTCCCTCCGCCATTTTCTTTGTCATGCACCTTGATATACAGGGTTGGTGATA
>JAYQDX010000197.1:0-1751 GCA_038138545.1 Rhodobiaceae bacterium
TGGCGACGCGGCGCCCGTTGACAAGGCTGGTCTCGCCATCATCGCCGGTGCGGGTGTAGATCTTGTTAAGTTTCACCATTGCGGGATGTGTCTCCTGTTGGCGTCCGCGGTGTCGTGGCTGGCCTAGCTGCTGGCCTGCCGGAACCACATCAGGATCAGGATCAGGGCCAGGGCGATCGCCTGAAAGACGATCCGGTAGCGCATGATTCGGTTGGAATTCTTGACGTTGTATTCACCGCCCCGCGCCATTGTGATCACCCCCCAGAACAGGATCACGGCAACGATGCCAAGCGCGGCAATGAGAATGAACTTGTCTGCGGCCATGAAAAGGGCTGCCTTGTGCGAGGGCTGGGTGCGGGGGCTGGTCCCAGATAGATAGGATGCCGCGCGGCAAAAAGCTAGAGATCGGCGAGCGTGGCGTCAAAGCGTCGCGCGGCGGCAACCAGCGTGTTGCGAAGAAGGCAGGCAATGGTCATCGGACCGACGCCGCCCGGCACCGGCGTGATGGCGCCGGCAACAGCCGCGGCGCTGGCGAAATCCACATCGCCGGTCAACCGGAATTTTCCTTCTCCGCGTTCCGGCGCCGGCACCCGGTTGATCCCGACATCAATGACCGTCGCCCCCGGCTTGATGAAATCGCCGGTGATCATCTCCGGCCGGCCGACCGCAGCGACAAGGATATCGGCGGCGGCGCAGACGGCCTGCAGATCGCGTGTCCGCGAATGCGCGATGGTCACCGTACAGCTTTGCTGCAGCAGCAGCTGGGCCATCGGCTTGCCGACGATGTTGGAACGGCCGACAACAACCGCGTTCAGGCCGGACAAATCGCCAAGATGATCCTGCAGCAGCATCAGACAGCCATAGGGCGTGCAGGGAACAAGCGCGTCCTGGCCGGTGGCAAGCCGCCCGGCATTCACCGCGTGAAAGCCGTCAACATCCTTGTCAGGCGAGATGGCGTTGATCACCGCGGCCTCGTCGATCTGCGGCGGCAGCGGAAGCTGCACGAGGATGCCGTCGACACCGTCATCCGCATTCAGCTCGTCGATGATGGCCAGAAGCTCGTCCTGGCCGGTCGTCGCGTCGAGACGTCTTTCGATGGAGCGCATGCCGGCGGCGGTCGTGCGTTCGATCTTGTTGCGCACATAGACAGCGCTTGCCGGGTTGTCGCCGACCAGTACCACCGCCAGCGCCGGCATCCGGCCGATCTGGGCGGCCAACGCGCCTGCTGCATCGGCGACGCGCGCTACCAGCCGGTCGGAAAATGCCTTGCCGTCTATCACCGCGGCACCGGTGGCCGGTGCCTGCGTGGCTCCTGTCTGTGTCATGATATCCCCCACATTATCCGGTGCCCCCACGGAACCCGAAACGCCCGTATTGTGAGCCGGCGCGACGAACCGTCCCGCCGGATATACGCCGTTTTGTTCGCCCGAGGCGACATGCCGGACGCAGCCGGGCTCTGTCAGGCAAGCCCGGCGAGAAAGCTGATGACAAGGTTGCGCAGGAACTGCACCGCCAGAAGAAGGATGATCGGGCTGACATCAATGCCGCCAAGGTCCGGCAGCACGCGGCGCACCATGCCCATCAGCGGTTCATGGATGCGGCCAAGGAACGTCAGCGCCATGCGGACAAAGGGCTGCCATGGATTCACGATCTTGAAGGCAATCAGCCAGGTGATGATGATATAGGCCACCATCGTCCAGATATAGAGATTGACGATCTGGTCGATGAGAATGATGAGAGCGGTCATGCGG
>JAYQDX010000198.1:0-1751 GCA_038138545.1 Rhodobiaceae bacterium
TATCAGGCCGGCGCCTGGCAGAAGGATAATGGCGTGCGGATCGACCATCTGCTGCTGTCACCCGAGGCCGCTGACAGGCTGATTGGATCAGACGTCGACAAGGGACCGCGCGGCCTTGAAAAACCGTCGGACCACACCCCTGTCTGGGTTGAGCTGCGTGACTGACCGCTGCGCCTAGCGATGCCGGTTTTTCGGCGTGAAGTCAGAGGCAACCGGTGTCCGCGGATCGCTGACAAACAGATCCCCGCCGGGGTGCATTCCGGCCCCCTGCACCGCCGATACGGCCGAACAGCGCATCCGGTTCAGCAGCCTGGTGCTGGCATCGCCAACCGACGGGTGCGTTCCGCCATTGGCATCGACAGCCGCCTGCCACGCCTTCCGTCGCGCGCTCATCACCGTGACATCGTCAAGCTGCGGACAGTTGAGCTCGTTGCTGTTGAGATCGACAATCACCTGATCACCATCCTCCAGCAGACCGATGGGCCCGCCGACCGCCGCCTCCTGACCAACATGACCGATGACAAGCCCGACCGACCCGCCGGAGAACCGGCCATCTGTCATCAGACCAACAACGATGCCGCGTTCCCGGCACAGCGTGGTAATCCGCGAAGTTGAATCCAGCATTTCCGGCATGCCTGGGCCACCAACGGGCCCTTCATATCGCACCACGATCATGTCGCCATCCTGAAAATGGTCAGGATTGGTATCGAGCATCTCCAGCAATTTCTGCTCACCATCGAAAATCCGCGCCGTACCGGCAAAGATGTTGTTGTCAAGGCCACCCTCGACACCGGCAAGTTTCAGCACGGCGCTGAATTCCGGCGACAGGTTGCCGCCAAGAACACGAAGGCCACCAGTCGGCTTGTAGGGCTTCGCGACCGGGTGGATCACATCTCCGTCGGGCGCTGGCGGGTCAAGGCGCGCAATCTGTTCGGCAAGCGTCTCGCCGGTGCAGGTCAGCACATCGCCATTCAGCAACCCGGCATCAAGCAGATCCCTGACGAAGACCTGAACGCCACCCCTGGCGTCGATATCGACCATCGAGAACCGCCCGAACGGCCGCGCATCGACGATAACCGGCACGACATTCTTCGACAGGTGATTGAATTCCTCGGCGCTCATCACGTCGCGCGAGAAATTCTCATAACCGGCGGCACGGGCGATTTCCGGGGCGTGCAGCATCACATTGGTCGAACCGCCTACCGCCATCGCCACGATGATGGCGTTCCGGATCGACTGGCTGGTGACGATGTCACGCGGCTTGATATCCTTCGCGATCATGTTCTCAAGACAGTCGATCAACTGGTCAGGAAACTCGGTGAGGCGCCGCTCATCCTGCGAGGCGGGGGACACCATATGCAGGGGCTGCATGCCGACCACGCCGATAAAGGTCTGCATTGTGTTATAGGTGAACATGCCACCACAACTGCCGAAGCCTGGGCAGGATTCAAGGGCAACGCGGCGCTTCAGCTCTTCATCCGGGCTGCCGGCAAGCTGGTAGCTGGTGATGATGTCGATCGGCTCGCCAGTGACGGAGTCGGTGCCGGGACGGATCGACCCGTCGGACATGATGATCGCCGGCCGGTTATGTTCAAGAACCGCGGCGAGCGTGCCGACCGGCGGCTTGTCACAGGCGACAACGGCGATCACCCCTTCAAGGCCGGAGGCGCTGAGATGCTCGCACAGCGAATCATTGGTCACCTCGCGCCCGATCAGCGAATAGCGCATTTCCTTGGTGCCGTTGCGAATGC
>JAYQDX010000199.1:0-1749 GCA_038138545.1 Rhodobiaceae bacterium
TCGATCGAGGAGGTCGAGGACGCGCTGATCAGCGCCGATCTGGGCACCGCCGCCGCGGCGCGGCTGGCTGAGCGGGTGCGCCGCCATAAATTCGATGGCGAGGTGACGGCCGAGGCGCTGGCCGCGGCATTGGCGGACGGAATCACCGAAATTCTCGAACCTGTGGCGGCGCCGCTTGTCCCGCAGCCCGGCAACCGGCCGCATGTGGTGCTTCTTGTCGGTGTCAACGGGTCGGGAAAGACCACGACGGCCGGCAAGCTGGCCCAGCAATGGCGTCAGGAGGGCAAGTCGGTGATGCTGGCGGCTGGCGACACGTTCCGTGCCGCGGCCATCGAACAGTTGCAGATCTGGGGGGAGCGCACCGGCACCGAGGTGATTGCCGGGGCGCAGGGCGGCGATGCCGCCGCACTGGCCTATCAGGCGCTGGAGCAGGCCCGCTCCAAGGGCACGGATGTCCTGATCATCGATACCGCCGGCAGGTTGCAGAACCGCACCGAACTGATGGACGAACTGGCGAAGATCGTGCGGGTGATCCGCAAGCTGGATGAGGAAGCACCGCATGATTCGGTGATTGTTCTCGATGGCACGGTCGGCCAGAACGCGTTGTCCCAGGTCAGCGCCTTTCAGGATATCGCCGATGTCAGCGGCCTGATCGTCACCAAGCTTGACGGCTCGGCCAAGGGCGGTGTGGTGATTGCGCTTGCCGAAAAGTTCCAGCTTCCCGTGCATGCCGTCGGCGTTGGCGAGGGCGCCGACGATCTGCAGCCTTTCGAGGCGCGCGACTTTGCCAACGCCCTTGCCGGTGTTGCGAGCGAGACGTGATTGCGGGTTTGCGCTCAGCCGGACATGGTCAGGGAAACAGCGTCGCGCTCCGGCCGGTCAGCCAGTAGGCCGCCAGCCCGACATATTCCTTCACCCATCTCCGCACGCTGGCCGTCCCCAGCTCCATATCAAAGATGAAGGTTGATGTCGCGCCTGTCTGGAAGTCCACCGGATAGGGAATGATTCCCTCCCACCCGGCGGCAGTGAAGGATCCCATCGCGCGCGGCATGTGCGCCGCCGAGGTAACAAGCAGCCAGCGCGACCCCGGCTGCGGCACCGCCACGGTCAGGCTGTTGACGGCATTCTGATAGGTGTTGCGGCTGGTGGATTCATAAATGATGTTGTCACCGGCAACGCCAAGCTCGGCAATCAGCCGGCGGATGGTTTCGGCCTCGCTCCAGCCTGCCGGCGTCAGCCTGCCGTCATAGCCGCTGAACAGCAATGTGCTTCCGGGATTCAGGCGATGCAGCATCAACCCTTTCGTCAGCCGGTCGGCGGCGCGGGTCTGCTGCGGCTGGCCGCGGCTTTCCGAAATATCCCCCCAAGCGGTATGGCCGCCAAGAACGATCACCCCGTCAACGGGCGGTCCGGTCAGCACCGGGATGTCGTGACGGTCCTCCAGATATCGCAGCGGCGCCGTCGACAGGGGTAGAAAGCCATATAGCAGCGGCAGCAGCAGCGCCGTGCCGATGCAGCCCTTCATGATCCGCCGACGCCGACGCCAGCGCATGATCAGCGCCAGCAACAACAGCAGATAGGGCCAGGCCAGCGGCTCCACCAATATGACGAGAAGTTTCGAGATTGTGAAAAACATCACCCATTCTTGACAATTCTGCCGAAAAAGCGCAACACACACCCACATCACGCCATCGCTGGCTGCCAGACCCTCGCGGGTTCCATCCGTCCTTGAAGTTTTCGAGCACGGAT
>JAYQDX010000200.1:0-1680 GCA_038138545.1 Rhodobiaceae bacterium
GGCATGAATGCCTATCTCTACGCGCCGAAGGAAGATCCCTGTCACCGGGTGAACTGGCGGGATGCCTGGTCTGACGACTGGATCACCGAATTCACTGCAATGTGCGACGCCGCCGCCGCCTGCGGCGTCTCGGTGTTCGCCGGAATCGCCCCCGGACTCGATTACGACCCGAATCGCGACTCCGCGGAATTCGGGACATTGCTGGCGAAGGCATTGTCGCTGCAGGCCGCCGGCGCGCATGCGATTGTGGTGATGTTCGACGATATCGAGCCCCCCTCGCCGACGCTTGACCCGACGCTGGCCGGTGAAATCGACCTTCATGCCGGGATCGCCGCCCGTCTTGCGGCGCGCCTTGATGTGCCAACACTTGTTGTGCCCCGGATCTATGCCGATGAAATCAGCGATGCCGCGGCGGACAGCTACCGCGCCCTTGCCGCCGCCCTGCCCGCCGACATGCCGCTCTTCCATTGCGGCTCACATATCGTCGCCGGCGACGACCCGCTTTCCGGCACGATCACGCCGGCGGCGGCCAGTTTCCATCAAAGGCTGATCCTGTGGGACAATCACTATTGCAATGATTATTGCCCGCGGCGGCTGTTTGTCGGACGCCATGCCGGCCGAACCGGTGTGCGCGACCTGATGCTGAACGGCACCGGCATGGTGGAAACGGACATGCTGCTGCTTGGCCTGATGGCGGCAGGTGATGACAAGGCGGCCTGGCGCGAGGCGCTTGCCGCGGCCGGCGTGCCGGAGGCGTTTCACCACATCGCCGCCTGGTTCGATGGCCCGGTGACGGCTGATATGGTGGTGCCAGCACCACCGCCAGCCGGCAAAGCCGCCCTCGACGCCATCGAGACGCTTCTGTGGCGCTGGAAAACACCGCTCGCCCGCGAATGGTACCCGTTCCTGTTCGGGCTGAAGCATGACCTGCAGATCGCATCCGGCGCGCTTCCGGCGCTGCGAATCGCCAAAACGCAGACCACGCCGCTATACCGGCATCTGACCGGACACGCCACCGGTGATGAAGGAGGAACAGATGACTGACCCTGAAACCGCGATGCCGATCTTCGACGGGCATAATGACGTTCTGTCAAAGCTTCACGCCACATATCCACAGGACCCGGCGGCGGCCTTCATCGATGGATATGATGCGGCCATTGATCTGTCGAAATCACGTTTCGGCGGTTTTGCCGGCGGTTTCTTTGCGGTCTATATCCCGCCCCTTGAGGTCGATCAGGCCGCCCGCACCGCCGCGATGATGGCCGACAGCTATGACCTGCCACTGCCACCGCAGATTGACTGGCCACATGCCGTCGAGGTGACCATGGCGCAGATCAACATCCTTCTGCAGCTTGAGCGACGCGAGGCCTTGAGCATCTGCCGCAGCGCTGCCGATATCAGGGGTGCCATGGCGGCTGGCAGGATCGCCGCGATCATGCATATCGAGGGCGCCGAGGCCATCGACGCTGACCTTCACATGCTGGATGTGCTTCATGCCGCCGGATTGCGGTCACTGGGGCCGGTCTGGAGCCGCCCGACCATTTTCGGCCATGGCGTGCCCTTTGCCTTCCCGTCAGGCCCCGATACCGGGCCGGGGCTGACCGAGGCCGGGCTTCGCCTTGTCAAACGCTGCGACGAGCTTGGCATCCTGATCGACCTGTCACATATGAACGAGGCCGG
>JAYQDX010000201.1:0-1670 GCA_038138545.1 Rhodobiaceae bacterium
AACCCGCTTGCCGCCGTGCAGATGGGCCTGATCTATGTCAATCCGGAAGGCCCGAACGGCAAACCGGATCCGATGGCCTCGGCCCACGACATCCGCGAGACCTTTGCCCGCATGGCGATGAATGACGAGGAAACCGTGGCGCTGGTCGCCGGCGGTCATACCTTCGGCAAATGCCATGGTGCTGGTGATGCCGGTCTTGTCGGGCCCGAGCCCGAGGGGGCCAGCATCCAGGAACAGGGTCTTGGCTGGCGCAGCGATTTCGAGAGCGGCAAGGGCGTTCACGCCATTACGAGTGGCCTTGAAGGTGCCTGGACACCAAATCCGATCAAGTGGGACAATGGCTATTTCGACATGCTGTTCGGCTATGAGTGGGAGCTGACAAAGAGCCCGGCCGGCGCCTATCAGTGGACACCGACCGACGCCTCGGCCGGCGATCTGGTGCCCGACGCGCATGACCCGGACCGCCGCCACGCGCCGATGATGGCGACGACCGACATCGCGCTTCGCACCGACCCGGCCTATCTGGAGATCTCACGTCGCTTCCATGCCAATCCGGATGAGTTCGCCGATTCCTTCGCGCGCGCCTGGTTCAAGCTGACGCATCGCGACATGGGGCCGAAATCGCGCTATGTCGGGACCGAGGTGCCGGCCGAGGATCTGATCTGGCAGGATCCGGTTCCGGCGGTCGACCACGCGCTGATCGATGCCGGTGACGTGACCGCGCTGAAGGCAAGCATCATGGATAGCGGCCTGTCGGTGTCCGAGCTTGTTGGCGCGGCATGGGCCTCGGCCGCGACCTTCCGCGGGTCGGACAAGCGTGGCGGTGCCAATGGTGGCCGCATTCGCCTTGCCCCGCAGCGTGACTGGGATGTGAACCAGCCGGTGCAGCTGGACAAGGTGCTGGCCGCGCTTGAGGGCGTTCAGTCCGACTTCAACGCGTCCGCCGCGGGTGGCAAGAAGGTATCGATGGCCGATCTGATCGTGCTTGGCGGCTGTGCCGCGATCGAGGCCGCCGCCGCGAAGGCCGGCCATAGCATCGAGGTGCCGTTCACCGCCGGCCGCACCGACGCCGTTCAGGAGCAGACGGATATCGAGTCCTTCGCCGTTCTCGAGCCGCTTGCCGACGGCTTCCGCAACTATCTGCAGGCGGATTTCGCTGTCTCGGCCGAGGAGCTGCTCCTTGACAAGGCACAGCTGATGACGCTGTCGGCGCCGGAAATGACGGTGCTTGTCGGCGGCATGCGCGTCCTGAACGCCAATGCCGACTCGCAGCATGGCGTGTTCACCGACCGGCCAGAGACGCTCAGCACCGACTTCTTCGTCAATCTGCTGGATATGGGCACCGAATGGAAGCCGGTATCGGCTGCCGAGGATGTGTTCGAGGGCCGCGACCGCGCCAGCGGCGAGGTCAAATGGACCGGCACACGGGTCGATCTGGTCTTCGGGTCGAACTCGCAGCTGCGGGCGCTGTCAGAAGTTTATGCCGGTGCCGGTGCCGAGCACCGCTTCGTCGCCGACTTCGTGGCGGCCTGGTCGAAGGTGATGGATCTCGACAGGTTCGAGGTCGCCTGACGCCTGCCGACACGGAAAGAATCTCAGGACGGCGCCACGGCATGATCGCGGCGCCGTTTCTGTTTGCCGGTGTTTCAGATCTTGTGAAACCCTGATAT
>JAYQDX010000202.1:0-1666 GCA_038138545.1 Rhodobiaceae bacterium
CGACATACATCAGCGAGCTTGAAGCAAACAGAGCGATGCAGAAAAGATACAGCGCCGCCCCGAAGGCACTGCTTTCCGAGCGCACCGCCGCAATCAGGTCCTCCAGCGCGGTGGAGTAGTGCGAGATTTTCAGAAGTCTGACAAGACGCAGCACCCGCAGCCAGCGAAGATCGACCTCGCCTAGGATCAGCGGCAGCAGGCTTGGCAGGATGGCGATCAGGTCAATCAGGCCGGTGAAGCTGAACACATATTCCAGCCGCCGTCCGGTGGCCGAACTGTAGCGGCTGGCGTCATTCGCCGCCATGCTCCAGATCCGTAGCAGATATTCGATGCCGAAAATCGTTACCGAGACCATTTCGAAGGTGAAGAAGAGGTCACCATAGATGGCGCTCAGCGCGTCGATGGACTCAAGTGATACGGCCAGCAGATTCAGAAGAATCATCGTCGACAGGAACCGGTCGCAGATACGGCTTGTTCTGTCGCTGCCACTTGACCGGCTCAGGATCTGCAGCATGCGTTTTTTAGTGATGATGGCCCCCGGCATTCACATTCCTCCCTGCACCTCGGCCAATTGACAGGCCATGATCCGTGCCGCATGGCCAATCATAGGCATGCAGGCGCCATCGTGAAAAGGGCAAGGGCTCAGAATGATGTTCAGCGCCGGTTGATATCCTCGGCGATTTCCGCTGTCTCGATGCAGCGGTCGGCAAAGGCCATGGTCGCCGCCCGCCCGTGGAGATAATACATCCGCATCAGCCCGAAACGTGCCGCCGCATAGGCAACCGCCTCCGGATCGCGTCGGATGCCGGCCACCATGTTGAGAAGGGCCTCAACATTGTCGCGGATGGCTTCAAGGCGGGCGATTTCCGACCTTGTCAAACCCTTGTAGTCGGCCGGGTCGGGTGTCTGGCGTGCCGCGGTCGGCAAATAGATCACCTCACCCATTGGCCGTCTCCGGCTTGCCGTCAGGACATCGC
Organism: Rhodobiaceae bacterium; assembly: GCA_038138545.1. Lineage (GTDB taxonomy): Bacteria > Pseudomonadota > Alphaproteobacteria > Puniceispirillales > Puniceispirillaceae > UBA8309. The sequence goes on from JAYQDX010000202.1 coordinate 978, forward strand.
ACCATTTTTGCGCTGTAGGCATGTGGCACCGATATTGCCGAACTTTCCACGATACGAAGCGGAATGATGCGGTTGGCATTGATCTGAACGGCGGCGTTCCGGAGCTTGACCAGCCCGTCCTCGAACATGCCGTCATGAAACAGGCGGATGCCAGTGATGACGCGGCAGCCTTCCAGCTGTGCCGTGGTGCTGTCCATGAAGGCCACTTCGTCACTCCCTTCCAGAGGGGTTGGCGGTGGCGGTGGTGGTGGCGGCGGCGTGGCCGCCTTTGGCGCCAGCACCGAGCCATCGGGAAGCTTGTTCTCGAAATCGATCACATACATGTTGCATCCGGTCAGGGCCAGCAATGCGCCTGCCATCATGATCGTATTTATCAGGATGCGCCCTGTCATCTTCGTCTCCGCTGGCCACTGCACGGTCTGTCAGAACGGGCTGACAAACCATCCTCCACCTTCGGTAACGACGCTGCGGGCGGCAATGTTAGCTTGTTTTCTGCCCGACGGCCGGTCACATGGCTGACATCCCGGTCTAGGGCTGGTCGGCCGCCAGCATCAATTCCCCGCCAACGCCAATCCGGTGGCCGATGGCGAAGAATTTGCGTGGATCGATGGATTTGTCGCCAAGTCTGATTTCATAATGAAGGTGCGCGCCGTCAACACGCCCGGTACGCCCCATCTTGCCAACCACGG
>JAYQDX010000203.1:0-1619 GCA_038138545.1 Rhodobiaceae bacterium
GGTGGCCCCCGGGTGAGGTGGCCCGGGTGAAGCGGTGCCATGTTGCAGACCTTCCGCTCATCGTAATGAGATGACGCGGCAACCTTTTCTTCATCCGCAGACGTTAGAGTGTTCGTGATTTGTTCTATTGAGGAGACAATCATGAACAGACAAGCTGGGCTGCGGCCAGTGACGTCGGGTGAACGGGTTCTCGGCATCTGGTTGCTGATCATTTCGGCAATTTTCTTCAGCACGGCCGGGGTCTTCAGCAAGGGCATATCCGCCGATGCCTGGACGATTATTTTCTGGCGCGGCATTTTCGGGTCGATCTGTGCCCTGCTCTATCTGCTGGTGACCGGGCGTCTGCAGGAGGAGGCACGAGGATTCCGCGTTCCTTCAATGGCGCTCTCCTTGATTTACGCTTCTGGAACCGCGGCTTTCATCCCGGCCTTCAAGTTGACCTCAATCGCCAATGTAGCGTTGATCTGGTCAACCGCCCCGGTGCTTGCCGGGCTTTGTGCCTGGTGGTTGTTCGGCCAGCGGGTCAGCTTCGGATTTGCAATGGCTTGCACCGCCGTTCTTGGGGGAACCTTCATCATTGTCTATGGTTCATTTGGTGGAACCGGACTTACCGGTGATCTGCTGGCACTCTGGATGACATTGATGATGGTGCTGATTATGCTGATCTATCGTCGCTTTCCCGACACACCGGTGACCCTGCCGACAATAGGTGCCTGCATACTGTTATTGCCGATTTCGTTGCATTTCAGCGCTCCACTTGCCGCAGCGCCGGGTGAAATCGCGTTGATGGCGCTGTTTGGCTTCACCTTCGTGGTTGCATCCATCACCCTGGCGCAGGGTTCCAAATATCTGTCACCGGGCGAAACAGCACTGCTCAGCATCAGTGAAACGCCCTGGGCCATTCTCCTCGCCATCCTGTTTCTGGCCGAATGGCCGTCGATGCAGACGGTAACCGGCGGCGCCATCATCATGGCGGCGGTGCTATGGTATCAGATGACGGCGTTGCGCAAGGGGTGAGGTGTGGCCGAAGAACCGGCGACAGTTCAAAACAGCAAATTCTTGATTGCAAATGCGACTCATTATCATTATAATGTAGCAACTGACGCGGTTCCTCCGCCCGGTGCTGTCATGGCGTCAGACATGAGCCACCAGCAAGACGAAGGAGCCTGCCATGACCACCCGGCAATTTCCCTTTGGCCTCGCCCACATATTGCCAACCGCCATCATATTTGGCCTTGCGGTCGTCCCTGCCCTGGCAAGCGACTGCACCGTGACCTACAGCGAGTTCGAAGACAATATCCCGCATGTCGATCTGATGACCTGCCCGAACAACAAACCCGATGATGACACTGGTTTCTGCCGCCTTGCCTTCAATGGCAAATCGGCGACTATCTTTGTCTTCCATTATGGCGAGGATGACTCTTGCCTTGCCGATATAAAGGTGATGCCGGTCCGGCATTTCCTGACGAAATAGACCGCTTACCCGGCAAGGCCGGCGCGCCGCATCAGATCATGCGACATGGCGGCGTGGCGTGAGAGCAGTTGGTCCATCTCCATCGTCGCAAGCCGTCCCTCGGCGACCACGACGCGGCCATTGATGATGGTGTAGCCGGCCTTGA
>JAYQDX010000204.1:0-1604 GCA_038138545.1 Rhodobiaceae bacterium
TACGTTGACATCGTAGGGGTCACAGGTTCAATCCCTGTCACGCCCACCATTTCACTTTTCAGAAAAATGCATGAATACAGCGGGATATGGCGCATGCCGGCGTCATGCTTGTTTATATGAATTTCATCTCATATCATCGAAATGTCTGCAGATTGCAGAGATAAACAGGTTCGATGCGGCCTGTCAGGCTGATCATTCAGAGTTGAATATTTCCGGCATATGCGTTTTTTCCCGACAGGCATTTTCCTCGTGATGTTCATGTCGCCTGTGTGCGCTGGTGGCGCCGTCATCGACCGAACGGAAGTCACCATCGGGGCCTTTGCGGCATACGCTGACGCCACCGGAACCGTCACCGGGGCTGAACAGTCGGGTGGCATGGTGTTCGAGGCCGGTTGGGTGACAAGGCCCGGCTGGAACTGGCGCACCCCCTATGGTGTGGAAAGCGCGCCGGAGGAACCCGCGGTTCACATCACCTTTGACGAGGCGGCGGCATATTGCCAGTGGCGCGGCGCTCGTCTGCCGACCCGCGAGGAGTGGATCGCCAACGCCTATACCGAGCGCCGCGCCGCGCCACCCCCACCCTTTATTGCCGGAAGGACCTATCCCTATCCAACGGGTGACAGCCCTGTTGGGGCGAATTGCCTGCGGGACTGCGGTGCTGCCGCCGGCAATCCGGTCGGCAAGCCGGACTATTCGCCATTCCTGATGCGCGGCTATGGACATGCCAGAACTGGCAGCACAAAAGCCGGCGTGAATGGTCTTCATGATATGGGGGCCAATGTCTGGGAATGGGCCGCTGTGGGGGATGGGAGGCAACAGGCGACGATGGGCGGGTCCTGGTGGTATGGCGCCGCGCAGATGAAGGCTGATTATGGCGCCACCAAACCCAGGGATATGGCGGTGGTCTATATTGGCTTCCGCTGCATCTCGGATTCCCGATAGATGGTCAGCATCAGGCCCGTCGCATATTGTCTTGCACTGGCCGTTGCCGCGCTCATCGGGCCTGTAAATGCATTTGCCACGCCGAAGACAATGTCGCTTCAGCTTACCTATGAGATCGAGTGGGGCGATGTCGACGTGGCGACAACCACCGCAGACTGGGTCTTTGGCGAGGATGCGTTCGAACTTGTGGCCACGTCGCGGACCGTCGGTTTGACCGACGCGTTGCGGGAATATCGGGGCCGCACGGAACTCACCGGCAGAATTGAGGAAGGGCGATATCTGCCGCACAGGCTTGTTATTTCGGGGGTGTCGAAGCGCCGTGCGCGGGCGGCCTTCACGTCCTGGACGCCGGCAACCGGCGCCGCCGTCACCCACCGGGAGCCGGAGCTGGATCTGCAGAAGGTGTTCCCGCTTGCCAAGGAGCATATCGACGGAGCTATCGACCCGTTCAGCGCGATGTTGAACGCGCTGAACAATATCGCGCGGAACGGAACCTGCAAAGGCTCGCAGCGGGTCTATGATGGCCTGAGAACCTCCGAGCTTACCTTGCATGATGTTGGCACAGAGACATTGGAAAAGGACCGCCCGTTCGCCTATGGGGGCAAGGCGTTGGTGTGCGGGTTTGTCGGCACGCCGACCGGCGGTCACCAGCGAAAGTCACG
>JAYQDX010000205.1:0-1589 GCA_038138545.1 Rhodobiaceae bacterium
AGGGACGGCTGACCTTTGACGACGTGGATGTTACCGAAATCAAGACAGCGGAGCGTAATATCGCCCAGGTGTTCCAGTTTCCGGTGATCTACAACACCATGACGGTGGGACAGAATCTGGGCTTTCCACTGGTCTGTCGCGACGCGCCGAAAGAGGCCATCGCCAAAAAGGTTAATGAGGTCGCCGAAACGTTGGGCTTAGAGGGGTTGCTTGACCGCCGTGCGAAAAGCCTGACGGCTGATCAGAAACAGCTGATCTCTCTCGGGCGCGGCCTTGTCCGTGACGATGTTGCGGCCATTCTCATGGATGAGCCGTTGACAGTGATCGACCCCGACCTGAAATTCCGGCTCCGTCGAAAGCTGAAAGAAATCAACGAGTTCTATAAATCGACCCTGATCTATGTCACGCACGACCAGAATGAGGCAATGACCTTTGCCGAGGATATCGTTGTGATGGACCGTGGGCGGGTGGTGCAGATCGGCAAGCCAAAGGAGCTGTTCGAGAGGCCAAGCACGACATTTGTTGGATACTTCATCGGCGCTCCGGCGATGAACATGTTCGAAGCGCGGGTGACCGGCAAGAATGCTGTGGCTGTCGGCGATGTGGAATTTACAACGGAGACCGATCTCAGCAAGACCGGCACCGAGAACATCAAGCTTGGGATCCGCTCGGAATTTATCGAGCTGGCAACCAAGAAGACAAAGAATGCCATTCAGGTCGATATCCAACGGGTCGATGATTTCGGGAACTTCCAGCTGGTGTCGGCTCATACCGGCAAGAACGCCATCAAGGTCAAGGTAAAGCGTGAAGTGGCTGTGCCTGGTGACAAGGCCTGGCTGAAATTTCCACAGAGCCGCTGCTGCGTCTACGCCGACGAGACGCTGGTCTAATACCTGACCAAAGCTGACCTTTGCTGGTGACAAAGCTCCGAGTTTCGCGGCTCTCGCCTCGTGGACGCCGAGCCGGATTACTGGAGCTGATTAACGCATCTGGATCGATTTGGTTCGAGGGGGTGGGGCTTGGTTTGGCCGGGGCTTGCGGCTCAGACATTGGGCGGTTGATGGTTTGCGAGATTTGGCAACCTGCAAAAACGTCCTGATCCAGCTGCAAGTTCAAACTGAGTATGTTCAACATTGAGAAAATTGTTTCTCAACCACCCAGTCTTGAACCATCGTGGCGAAAGCTGAGCTGCGCTCTTGGTAGCTAAAGTGTCCGCAGTTTTCAAAAATATGAAGAGCACTTTTTGGCAGTCTGGCATTTAGCAGACGTGCATTGTCGACTTTCAAGAATGCGTCTTCATCACCCCAGAACACTTTTATCGGCAGTTTGAGACTTTCGATTTTGTCAGTTAAATCTTTGCAACCATCTGGATATTGCTTGAAGAATGCTGTCACCTGTCCGATCCGACCAGCATATGATTGCACATAGTCTTCAAACTCATCGCATGTAGGGCTGTAGTGCAGATAGCCAAGTTGCATTGCGCCAGCAATAAAGGTTCTCACTCCGTTAAGGCGGACCATAGTTCGCCAAAAGCCTGACCCAACAATTTTCCTGATCAAGCTCCCATCCTTAGAGGGCAGGATGCCGGG
>JAYQDX010000206.1:0-1574 GCA_038138545.1 Rhodobiaceae bacterium
CCTCGCACGCCATGCCGCCAGGCAATGTCATCTGGATCGAGCCGGAGGAGCGCGCAATGCTGGCGAAATGGCGGCAGATGCTGCAAAGCGATGGTGTGCCAACCTTAGGAGATGCCGGATGAGCTATCCGCGCGACATGATCGGCTATGGTGCCGCGCCGCCGCATCCGCGCTGGCCGGACAGGGCGCGGATCGCCGTGCAGTTCGTGCTGAATTATGAAGAGGGGGCGGAAAACACCATCCTCCATGGTGACGCCGCCTCGGAGATGTTCCTGTCCGAGATCATCGGTGCTGCGCCGTTCGAGGGCGCGCGGCACATGTCGATGGAATCGATCTATGAATATGGCTCGCGGGCCGGCGTCTGGCGGCTTCTCGACCTGTTTCGTGACCGCGGGGTGCCGTTGACGCTGTTTGCCGTCGCCATGGCGATGGAACGTCATCCGGCGGTGATCGAGCGCGCGCTGGCTGACGGGCACGAGATCGCCTCGCATGGCTATCGCTGGATCAATTATCACGGCATGTCGCCGGCCGAGGAGCAGGAGCATCTCGAACGCGCCATCGAGATCCATACCCGCATCTGTGGTGACAGGCCGCTTGGCTGGTATACGGGGCGGACCTCGGAAAACACCCGCAGCCTTGTCGCCGCCGAGGGCGGGTTCCTCTACGACGCCGATGATTATTCCGACGATCTGCCCTTCTGGAGCACGCAGACCGAAACACCGCATCTGATCGTTCCCTACACGCTGGATACCAATGACATGCGCTTTGCGACGGCGCAGGGTTTTCATACCGGTGACCAGTTCGCCGCCTATCTGATCGACGCCTTTGATACGCTCTATGACGAGGGTGCGCGCGCCCCGAAGATGATGTCGGTCGGACTGCATTGCCGGCTGATCGGACGGCCGGCGCGCTTTGCCGGGCTGGTGAAGTTCCTCGACCATATCCAGCGTCATGCCGATGTCTGGCTGGCGCGCCGGGTCGATATCGCGCGGCACTGGCGGGCGACGCACCCATGTGACGGAGCGGCCGGATGACCGCGCCGCGAGAGTTGCCGGTCGAGCCGCTGAGCGTTGCCGCCTTCGCGCCCTTCGGCGAGATGATCCGGACCGACGGGGCGGAGCGGATCATGATCAATGAGGGCACGACAACACGATTTCACGAGCTTGCCGGGGTGGATGTCGCGACTGGCAATGGACGGCCGATCCTGTCGATCTTCCGCGGCACCCGCCGGGCCGACCCGATCGCGATCAGGATGATGGAACGCCACCCGCTCGGCTCGCAGGCCTTCATGCCGCTGGCGGCGCATGACTGGCTGGTCGTGGTGGCGCCGACAAATGCGGATGACAGCGCGCCCGATTTCGACCGCCTGCAATGTTTTCGCGCGCCCGGCAATGTCGGCGTCAGCTATGCCCGCAATGTCTGGCATCACCCGCTTCTGGTGCTGCAACCCGAGCAGGATTTCCTGATCATCGACCGCGCCGGCCCGGCCGGCGAGGACAAATCCGCCAACCTTCAGGAACATTGGCTGGATGCCGCGGTGGCGGTGATCGCGGTGGCCCCCGGGTGAGGTGGCCC
>JAYQDX010000207.1:0-1564 GCA_038138545.1 Rhodobiaceae bacterium
GCCTATTTCGACCACAGCCCGGACATCCCGCAGCGGATGATGGATCCGGACAAGGCGAAGTTCCATTTCGAGAAGTCCGGCATCGGCAACACAACCGTGCCGATCGTCGCCGCCGAAGTGGCGCCCGGCGCCATCGACCAATGTCTGTTCCTGCAGCGCGAGGCCGCGAAGATCGGCCTCAATATCGATGTCCAGAAGGTGACCACCGACGGTTACTGGGGCGCCGTATGGCTGAAGGCACCGATGTGCGTCGTGTCGTGGAACATGCGTCCGACGGCCAACATCATGATGACACTGGCCTTCAAGTCGGATGCTGCCTGGAATGAGACCTATCACCAGGATCCGGAATTCGACAAGATTCTGGTCGAGGTCCGCGGTGTGACAGATCCTGCCAAGCGTAAGGAGATGTACCACACGCTTCAGGAGAAGATTCACAATGACAATGGCAGCGTGATTCCGCTTTACCGGAATTATGTCGACGCCGTGTCCGACAAGGTGAAGGGCCTGACCTATGTGCCGCTGAACAATTTCGGTGGTGCCGAGGCGCCGGTGACCCTGTGGCGCGACGACGCCTGACCATGAACTGAAAGAACAGGCCCCACCGCACGGCGGGGCCTGTTTTTTTATGGGGGCGCCCCGATATGACCAGCTTGATTTTGAAACGACTGGGAATCGGCCTCGTGACCGTTCTGGCCGTTTCGCTGATCATTTTCTTTGGTACAAAAATCCTGCCCGGCGACGCCGCGCAAATCCGTCTTGGCCAGTCGGCCACACCCGAGAATGTCGCCGCCTTTCGGGCGCGACTCGGACTGGACAAGCCCTATATCGTGCAATATCTCGTCTGGCTGAAAAATTTCATGACGGGCGATCTGGGTACCTCGCTTGCCAGCGATGTGCCGATCTCCGACCTGATCGCCGACCGTTACAAGAACACCGTCTTTGTCTCGGCGCTGACCGCCGCCATCGGCGTGCCGATCTCACTGGCGCTCGGCATCATGGCGGCGATGTATCCCGGCACCCTGTATGACCGTGTGCTGACGCTGGTGTCGGTCTCGCTCGTCGCGGCGCCGGAATTCTTCACCGCGACGCTGCTTGTCCTGCTGTTTGTCTTTGTTCTGGGTATCGGCAACGCCATCGTCGTTGGATCGACCGAGGGCAAGGGCCTGTTCGAACTGATCTCGCATTTCGCGCTACCCATCACCACGCTCTGTTTCGTCATCGCCTCGCAGCTTATCCGGATGAGCCGTGCCGCGGTGCTGAATGTGATGAGTTCGCCCTATATCGAGATGGCGATCCTGAAAGGTGTGCCGCGCCGCCGGATCATCTTCCGGCACGCGCTTCTCAACGCCATCGGCCCGATCGTCAATGTGGTGGCGCTGAACCTTGCCTATCTCGTGACCGGCGTGATCGTGGTCGAGGTCTATTTCGGTTATAACGGGCTGGCGACGCTGATTGTCCAGGGTGTGCAGACCCGCGACTATGTCCTGATACAGGGACTTGGCATGATCTTCTGCCTGACCTACGTCATCCTGATGCTGATCGCCGATATCGCGGCCTACGCATC
>JAYQDX010000208.1:0-1564 GCA_038138545.1 Rhodobiaceae bacterium
GTACTGAACGGAGCGCTGGCCGGTCTCGTGTCGATCACGGCCGAGCCGCTGACCCCGACGCTTGGCGCTGCCACGCTGATTGGTGGTGTTGGTGGCGTGATCGTCGTCTTCGCGGTGCCGATGCTGGACAAGCTGAAGATCGATGATGTTGTCGGCGCGATTCCGGTTCACCTGATCGCCGGTATCTGGGGCACGCTCGCTGTCGCCCTGACAAACTCCGATGCCTCTTTCGGCACCCAGCTGATCGGTATCGTAACGGTCGGTGTCTTCACCTTCGTCGTGTCCTGGATCGTCTGGACAATCCTGAAGGTGACCATGGGGATCCGCGTCTCCGAGGAGGAGGAACTTGCCGGTCTCGACAATGCCGAGCTTGGCATGGAAGCCTATCCGGAATTCTCCCGCCAGGTCTGAACCTGATCGGTGACGGTGGGCATCCACCCTGACCATAAAAGCCCCGGCCGGTCATCCGGCCGGGGTCTTTCACATCCAAGCTTTCTTTACAGTTTCACTGCATTGGTCGTATCATTCGACCACCCGGCGGGGCCGTCTGCCGAACCGTTCAATCTGCCGAGCCATCTATGACCGCATCGCCGAGGCCATCCCGCAATCAGTCAAGGTCAGTGCTGCTGAATGCCTCCGGAATCTGCAAGCATTTCGGGGATTTCACAGCGAACGACAATGTGTCCTTCAGCATTGGAAAGGGTGAGATCCACGCCCTTCTTGGCGAAAACGGCGCTGGCAAATCGACATTCGTGAAAATGGTCTACGGACTGATGCAGCCCGATTCGGGGCAAATCGAATGGCGTGGCCAGCCAACCGTCATCCGCAGCCCGCAACATGCGCGCGAGCTGGGAATCGGCATGGTGTTCCAGCATTTTTCCCTGTTCCAGGCGCTGACAGTGGCGGAAAATATCGCGCTCGCCCTGCCACCCGGCGAATCACTTGCCGATCTCGCGGATCGCGTGCGCAGGATGTCGGCCGAATATGGCATCGGTGTCGACCCCGATGCGCGGGTGCATAATCTGTCGGTCGGGCAGCAACAGCGTGTCGAGATCGTGCGTTGCCTGTTGCAGGACCCGTCGCTGCTGATCATGGACGAGCCGACCTCGGTCCTGACACCCCAGGAAACGGGCCAGTTGTTCGATGTCTTGCGGCGCTTCTCCGAGGCCGGTGTGGCGATCCTGTTCATCTCGCACAAGCTGGAGGAAATCCGTGCCCTGACCGAGCGCGCGACAGTGCTTCGGCGCGGGCGGAATGTCGGCACGGTCGACACCGCCGGCCAGAGCAGCAAACAGCTTGCTGAATTGATGGTTGGCGATCGTGTCGGTGACATTGACGGCCAGGCCAGGCCAGGCATCGAGGCGCCCGCCCTTCTTGAGGTGAAAGGGTTAAATCGCCCAGCCGAGACAGCTTTTGCCACGCCGCTTCGTGACATCTGCTTTGCCGCCCGCGCCGGCGAGATTCTTGGTATCGCCGGCATTGCCGGCAATGGCCAGGATGAGTTGATGGAGGCGCTGATCGGTGAATGGCGGGGCCGGGACGCCGATGTGATCCGCGTTGAAGG
>JAYQDX010000209.1:0-1555 GCA_038138545.1 Rhodobiaceae bacterium
GGTTCGATGATCGCCTCGATCGCGCTGGCGGCCTCGATGTCGATGGCCTCTGTCGAGGCGCTTGGCGGCGACCGCGCCGTTCTGCAGTTCATGCCGCTGGTGCTTGCCTCGACCGGTCTTGTCTGCTCGCTTCTCGGCATCCTGTCGGTGCGCATGTTCGCCGACAAGAGCCCTGATGTGGCGCTTCGCTTCGGCACCATCGGTTCGGCGGTGATCTTCATCGCCGCGGCCTATTTCGTGATCACCAGCATGGGCGCCTCCAGCGGAGTCTGGGGTGCGGTTCTGGTTGGTGCCATCGGCGGAATCGTCGTCGGCCTTGTCACCGAGTATTACACCGGCGGCGCGCCGGTCCGGAAGATCGCCAAGGATGGCGAGACCGGCCCGGCCACGATCATGATCAGCGGCCTCGCCGTTGGCATGCAGTCGGTCGCCATTCCGGTGCTGACCATCGCCGCGATCATCTTCTTTGCCAACATGTTCGCCGGCCTCTACGGCGTCGGCATGGCGGCGGTCGGCATGCTGGCTACGGTCGGCATCACCATGGCCATCGACGCCTATGGCCCGGTGGCCGACAATGCCGGCGGCATCGCCGAAATGGCCGAGATGGGTCCCGAGACCCGCGAGATCACCGATTCGCTCGACGAGGTCGGCAACTCCACCGCCGCCATCGGCAAGGGCTTTGCCATCAGCGCCGCGGCACTCGCCGCCCTGGCCCTGATCAGCGCCTATATCGCCAAGGTCAGCAATGGTGACCCGACATTCGTGCTGGCGATCAACGACCCGATGGTCCTGGTCGGCATGTTCATCGGCGGCGTCTTCCCGTTCCTGGTGAGCGCGATGACCATGACCGCCGTCGGTGACGCGGCCTTCGACATGATTGTCGAGGTCCGCCGCCAGTTCAAGGAGATCCCGGGCCTTCTCGAGGGCAAGGCCAAGCCGGACACCGCGCGCTGCGTCGATATCGCGACCCGCGCCGCGCTGCGCCGCATGATCCTTCCGGGCTCGCTGGCCGTTCTGGCACCTGTTGTCATCGGTTTCGGCCTCGGGCCGAAGGCGCTTGGCGGCATGCTTGGCGGCGCGCTGATCTGCTGTGTGATGATGGCGCTGATGATGGCGAATGCCGGCGGTGCCTGGGACAACGCCAAGAAATATGTCGAAAAGGGCAACCTTGGCGGCAAGGGCTCGGACGTCCACAAGGCGGCCGTTGTCGGCGATACCGTCGGTGACCCGCTGAAGGACACCTCCGGCCCGGCGATGAACATCCTGATCAACGTGATGGCGATCGTCAGCCTGGTGATTGCACCACTGCTGATCTGACACCGGTCACATCAGACACGAACAGAAAAGGCCCGCCAGCGTGCGGGCCTTTTTTCTGGTCTCCCCTTTTTCTGGTCGCCATTTTGACTGGTCGCCATTTTGTCTGGGCCTGAAAAGCTAGCCGGCGATATGATACCCGCCGGGAAATTCATCACATGGCAGGCGGCAACATCGAAATGTCAGCATATTCCCCGACCCGGCACGGCCTTGCCATTTCCAACCGGCAGGCGCGGCGGCT
>JAYQDX010000210.1:0-1518 GCA_038138545.1 Rhodobiaceae bacterium
GTGATGCTGATCGCCGACGAGCCGAATATCCGCGAGGTCATCCTGTTTCCGATGAATGGCAAGGCCGAGGATCTGATGATGGCGGCACCGTCCACGGTCGATGACAGCGCGCTGGCCGAACTTCATATCCGCCGCGCGCCGGTGCCGAAGAAAGGCTGATCCGTCAGCGCGCCATCCGGTGGGCTGTCCAGATGACACTGCCAAGCAAAAGCACCGCACCGGTCTGATGCATCGCGCCGAGTGATACCGGAACGCCATGCAAAAGCACGGCAATGCCAAGCACGAACTGGCCAAAGACAAGCAGCAGCGCCAGCGTTGCCGGGCCGCGGCTTGCCGGCTGGCGACGCGCCTTCACGACAAGCGTGACAACCGCCAGCACGGCCAGCGCCGCGATCCAGCGATGGTGGAACTGCGCCGAGGCGGGATTCTCGAACGCATCGCGTAGCCCCATCTCGCCATATTCGACCGGCACCAGACCGTCGCCCATCATCGGATAATGATTATACAGAAGGCCGGCATCCATGCCGGCGACAAGCGCTCCGGCGAAGATGGTCAGCGCGACAATCAACAAGGTGCCGCCAGCATGCCCGGCGGGGAAGTCGGCGCGACCATAGCGGATGTCGAAGGCCGTCCACAGCAGCAGCGCGAAAATCACCAGGGCCATGCCAAGATGCGCGGCGAGACGGTATTGCGAAACCGTGGCATCGGCCGTCAGCCCGGACTTGACCATCCACCAGCCGATCACGCCCTGGAAACCGCCGAGGACCAGCAGCAGGACCAGCCGCCCGCCGAACCCGTTCGGCACCCGCCCGCGAATGATCATCCAGACGAACGGAATGACAAAGGCGATGCCAAGAAGCCGTCCCCAGAGACGGTGCACATATTCCCAGAAGAAAATCGTCTTGAAGCCGTCCAGGTCCATCCCGTAATTGAATTCCGCATATTCGGGCGAATTGACATAGAGCTGGTAGACCCGGTCCCATTCGGCGGTGGTCAGCGGCGGCAATGTTCCCATCAACGGGCGCCACTCGACCATCGACAGGCCGCTGCCGGTCAGGCGTGTCACGCCGCCGATCAGAACCATGATGCCGACAAGGCCGGCCATGATGATCAACCACCAGAAGATGAAATTGTCAGTGCGCGCGCCAAGCGGTGCGCGGTTGGCGACCTCGGTTGCGGACATGTGAGACGGCATTACAGACCCCGAACGGATTCCCTGCCAGAGAGATATCGTTGTTTCGTGTGCGGATATAACCATTTCGACCTTGGCCTGCAAACCATCAGAATTGCCGCATCGGCACGAGCGGGGCATCAGGCTTTTGCTCCGATGCCGCGGACAGGAAAAATTTCGTCAAATTCGCCCACGCAGGAAAAAATCTAATTTCCAGGGCGCGAAAAGATGTCGGTTTCAGAAAATCATTTCAACAATGGGCCGCGATGGAATTTGAAGCGATTGGACATGGTAATGCCGCACGATGAAATGACGAATGACGAAGGGACGAATGACGAAGGGACGAA
>JAYQDX010000211.1:0-1513 GCA_038138545.1 Rhodobiaceae bacterium
CCGACCTCGGCCATCTGCGTCTTCACATCATCCCATTCTGCGGTCAGGGCGGCGGATTTCGTCTCCAGCGTCTGAAGCTCGCCGGCGATGGCGTCGAGCCGTTTCTTCGAGGCGGCCTGGCTTTCCTTCTGCAGCGCCGCCTGCTCGATCTTCAGCTGGATGATGGCGCGGTCGGTGGCGTCCAGCTCGGCAGGCTTGCTGTCGGACTGGATCCGCAGATGGCTTGCCGCCTCGTCCATCACGTCGATCGCCTTGTCGGGAAGGAACCGTTCGGAGATATAGCGATGCGACAGCTTCGCCGCCGCGATCAGCGCGTCATCGGTGATCCGCACACCATGATGAAGCTCGTATTTCTCCTTCAGACCGCGCAGCACGAAAATCGTGTCCTCGACTGTCGGTTCATCGACGAACACGGGCTGGAAGCGTCGCGTCAGCGCCGCGTCCTTCTCGACATATTGCCGGTATTCATCAAGCGTCGTGGCGCCGATACAGCGCAGCTCACCGCGCGCCAGCGCCGGCTTCAGAAGATTCGAGGCATCCATCGCGCCATCGCTCTTGCCGGCGCCGACAAGCTGGTGCATCTCGTCGATGAACAGGATCACCTCGCCGTCCCGTGACTCGACCTCTTTCAGGACGGCCTTCAGACGCTCCTCGAACTCGCCGCGATATTTCGCGCCGGCGACAAGCGCGCCCATGTCGAGCGACAGCAGCGCCTTGTCGGCAAGCGCCTGCGGCACATCACCATTGACGATGCGCTGCGCCAGCCCCTCGGCGATGGCGGTCTTGCCGACGCCGGGCTGGCCGATCAGCACCGGGTTGTTCTTCGTGCGGCGGGCCAGGATCTGGATTGTCCGGCGCACCTCGGCCTCGCGGCCGATCACCGGGTCCAGCTTGCCGCGCCGCGCCGCGTCGGTGACATCGGTGGTGAATTTCGCCAGCGCCTCATAGCTGTCCTCGGCGGCGTCGCTGTCGGCGGTGCGGCCCTTCCGCATGTCGGTGATGGCGGTGGCAAGGCGGCCGGCATCGATACCGGCGGCGGACAGGATGCGTCCGATCTCGCCCTTGCTTCGCGCCATCGCCAGCAGCAGCGCATCCACCGCCAGAAAACTGTCACCAAGCGTTTTCGATTCGCTCTCGGCCTGTTGCAGGACCCGCGCCAGATCGATATCGAGCTGCAGCTGGTCGGCCCCGCTGCCGGTGACAGCCGGAATGGCGGCAATGGATTTGTCGAGCCCCGCCTGCAAGACGCCAAGATCGCCGCCGGCGCGCCCGATCAGGCTGCGAACAGTGACATTGTCATCCGCCAGCAACGCGCGAAGAAGATGCATCGCTGTGATCTTCTGATGGTTCGCCGCCAGCGCGTCATTCTGCGCGGCGACGACCGCGTTGCGGACAAGAGCAGTGAATTTATCGGTCTGCATGGCACTCTCCTTCCCGGCCGTCCATACCCGGTCATACATATCCGGTCATCCATGCCCGACCATCCATGACGCCGCCGACATGAGGCGCGTAT